>JBIOZK010000246.1:0-5928 GCA_044870975.1 Pyrinomonadaceae bacterium | reverse complement strand
CGCGTTGAGATTCACACTCTCGAAGGCAAGGGCAGGACTTATGCGGTTGCGGGGGCGCTGGGGGTGGATGAAGAAGCCGATCTGGCGTTGCTGAAAGTTGATCTGCCTCTGGAACGTTCGCGTCCGCTCCCTCTGACTACGACCTTGCCCGACGAAGGTGAACAGATTTTTGTAATTGGTAACCCGTTGCGGCTTGAGGGTTCAGTCTCAGATGGTATCGTGTCGGCCATCCGCGAGGTGCCGGATCTCGGCCGCATCATCCAGGTAACGGCGCCGGTTTCGCACGGCAACAGCGGCAGCCCGCTCTTCAATATGCGAGGCGAAGTCATTGGCATCGTTACGGTTAAGGTTACCAACGGGCAGAACATTAACCTGGCGCTGGGCGTCTCGCGGATTGCGGCGCTGCGTGGCAAGGAGTCGATTTCGTTCGAGCAGGTGATCGCGAAAGGCAAGCCTGGTACTCAGTCTGAGGCGCTCGCCGAAGTGTGGTATCGCGGCGGCATCGATTCGTTGTGGCTCGGTAACTACGACAACGCGCTCAATTATTTTGAGACCGCGGCCAACCGAAATCCACGGCGGCCGGAAACCTGGATCCAGATTGGCTATTGCAAGGTAAAGCAGGGCCGCAACGAAGAAGCCGTTCGGGCTTACAAGCGCGCGATCCAACTGCGGCCCAGTTCTTCCGAAGCATTCAACAAGCTGGGTGATGCGTATTTCTTTGGCGGGAGATTTGCAGAAGCCGTCGAAGCATACAAATCAGCGGCTCGAATTCGCCCTGATGAACCGGAAGCCTATTACAATCTCGGCCTGGCTTATCTCGAAATGGGCGATCGCGAATCAGCGCTGGCGCAGGCTAAGCGACTGGATTCGCTCGACGCCGACTTGAACAAGAAGCTGCTGGCCGAACTGCAGAAATAGCCCAACTTCTCCAGCCCGACAGGTCGGGAAGGGCGCCGGCTTGAGCTTGCTCGCTGGTGTCCTTTCCGACTGAGTCCTCTCGAAACCCATATTGCCGGTCGAAAAAAGGTCTGGCGCACAACCCGGCCGTTTCGGTACAATCTTTTTTAGGCAGCCTTGGCCCCTTCGGCCATTCCACAGTCGGCTCAAACTAAACCCTGCGCTGGTTTCAATCACATATTTATAGGAAGAGCGCTTCCAAAGTGACCGCGGGTGTCTCTACTCAGGACAACCGTAAAGACCAAGAGCGTGAATGTCGGAATGGTAGGTACTTGCCTGACCTCAATCGGTTCACTCACTCTGATGCTTTATCACAAAACGGTCACATTGGTTGTTGTGATGCGCTACCCCCAAAGTTAGAATTGTTTTGCCCGCCTCACTGCTGGAATTAGTTATCCAAATCTGAATAGGAGCCAGAGTCCCCATTGAGGAGTCATATACTGTTCCCCCGCCTGCTTGTGCTGTGCGCCAGTTTGGTTTTCACTGCGGCCGTCATCGCGCAAAGTAGCGAAGCCAACGTCCCTTCGACCGCACCATCCGTTAACGCAAAAGGCTCGCTGGGATTAGAGACGCAACCGGTCGTGTTTGCGGAATCGCGACCGCGCACCACCTCGAAGCCGATTCAACCATTGGCTTCCCAGCCGTCAATCAATCTAACAACCGCGTTTGATAAGTCGCTGCTCTCGGCGATTCAATCGCACCTCGGCGCTGAATATCACTTCAATCGCACAGGTCCTGACGAATTTGATTGTTCCGGACTGGTTTGGCGTGCCTTCCAGGATGTTGGCGTTAATTTTCAGCGCGGCCCGGCGCGAGGATATTGGGCGACCTTTGAAGTTCCAGCGGAAAAGGACCAATTCAGATTTGGCACGCTGGTGTTCTTCAGCAATTTAGGTCACGTCGGTATCGTCGTTGATGAGAAGGGTTTTTATCACTCGGCGCGTCACGGAGGCGTGATGTATTCGCCCTTTAATGACTACTGGTTGTCGCGCATCGACGGTTTCCGGCGAGTGCCGGTTGAGGCTCTGCAGTCGAATGCCGCTAAAGCGAAACCAGCTGCGGCAAAGCCGATAACCGGAGTTGCCACCGTCGAACAAAACAACGAGCCCTAGAAGCAGTTTGAAGCATCACCAATGAAAAAGGCCGCACGCGCATCCGCTGCGGCCTTTTCATTTTTGCGCTGCGGGCACCTCAACTCTTGAAGATAAAACCCGGATGTCGATCCTTATCGCGTTTCTCCCAAACAGCGATTATCTTGTCGACCGCCACATAGCAGACGTTATCGTCATCATCCTTGAGATGAAGCACGTCGCCATCCACCTTGACGATCTTCCCGCGCAGGCTCGAGGTGCCGGTACACACTATATCGACTTCTTTATCGATCAGGTTGGAAAGTAAGTCTCTCATTGTTGTCACCCCGTTCGACCGCAGTTTAATCACTCTTTGCCGTTACGGAAGGTAATCTGAACCAGCGGCAAAACCGTATCATCGCCCTGTTGGGAACGTTCGAATGTGAGTAAGTCATAATACGCGCAACGCGTACGGGCAGGGAACTCACGACACACCGCCGGGCGTCCGTTGTATATCGT
This sequence comes from Pyrinomonadaceae bacterium, assembly GCA_044870975.1. GTDB lineage: Bacteria > Acidobacteriota > Blastocatellia > Pyrinomonadales > Pyrinomonadaceae > UBA11740. Next base: position 3,382 of record JBIOZK010000246.1, on the reverse strand, counting down.
GCAGCGTCGCTCGACCGGATCGAGAAACTTGCAGGCCTGGCCGAAGATCGGATCAGCTTTTCTCCGCAATATCTGTTCGCCCTGCCAACTCGTAGTGAAGCGCTTCTGCGCCGCTTCGTAGCCAATGCCGAAATGCCTTGCGAGCCGAGTAATGTCTCTTTTGGTCACCTGGACGCGCTCATAGATTGAGCAGCAGTACGCGGGACACTTGGCGCAGTTGTAATAAGTCGGGGCTTTCACTATTGGCAGGGGCACGCTCTTCATCTTGTTTGTCAATAAATTACTTAACCTGGGCAGACGCGATTTGAACTCCTATCTGCGGCTGGATTTTTGATACTCGGTTAATAGTAGCTGCATGAACTCGTCACGCCGGTCATAAAGACGACGAGGTTTCCGCGGTCGATGCTTCGCCAACGCATAGGCGGTGATGATCGGCAGCGCGACCGTCGTGTCGAGATAGCACACAACCGCGTCGGGCAACTGATCGGGATCTATTTTTCCCCACGAAACTGCTTCAGCCGGCGTAGCGCCAGACAGGCCGCCGGTGTCCGGCCGCGCATCGGTGACTTGTAAAAAGTAATCATGCCCGCGCTCATCGATGCCGAGGACTTCCTGAATCTGCGGCTCAGTCTGCAAAGCAAAATTTTTCGGTGAACCGCCGCCCAGGATAAAGATCGCAGAGCGGCCGCCCTTCTTTGATTTCTTTTTCACTCGATCACCTTTGAGGCGCGCCCCTCGGCCACTCGCGCTCACCAGGTGCGCGTCGGTCGGCTGACTCGGCGCATCGTCGCAAATCAATCCGCGCTTGGCGGCCAGGACAATCGCGGCGGTTTCATTCACGTCGAGCGACGGATCGAAGGCCAGCTTGTTCCCCTGCAAAGCTTTGGCGGCCACGTTCATGCCGATGGATGAATCGCCGGGAGACGAGGTATAGAGCGGCACGGAATATTCGTGCGCGGCGGCCAGCAGCGACTTGTTCTTCAGACCCAGCTTTCGTTCGCGTTCAAGCACGTAGCGGCCAACTCGATTATGAAACTCGGCCGTCGACATCGACTTCTGAAACTCAGGCGCTTCGATGATGCGCCGGAAAAAGTCGTCCGTATTCAGCAGCACTGAATAGTCGAAGAAGATGTCGTAAATACGCACGACCTCTTCGGCGCGCAGCACAATGTCCGACGTTTGCGCGTTTCCTTCATGCATCGAGAGGCCGATGCCAAAATGCGTATCGTGATAGAAATTCGCACCGGTGGAAATAATCCAATCGATGAAGCCGGCCTTGATCAAAGGAATCAGGGCGGACATTCCCAGTCCGGCAGGCGTCAGCGCGCCGGTCAGGGTGACGCCGACTGTCACGTCCGGCTCGAGCATTTTTTGCGTAAACAACCAGCAGGCTTCGCGCAGGCGCGCTGCGTTGTAGGCTACGAATGCGCTGTCAACCAAGTCGACCAGTTTTGTCTTCGGGTTGATGGGCGTCGGATCGATGCGGCGTCCGCGTAAGAATTTATTCTGCTTCTTGGCCAATGGGTTCCAGGTGCTTTCTGCGATGCTGATAATGCGAAGGAGAATAGTCAGCGAGTCTCGGAATGTTGTCAACCAGTCGTGCGGTTTGCAATCGAATGAGAACTCAAGCAGTCGCGACACAGACAGTCATGGTAGCTACTTCGTAACTCACTACTGGTCTCGTCGCTCAAATTGATCTCGCTGCACCAGCAACCACTGAGACTGGCGCCGCATGAAAACGAGTTTCCGCAGGCTTCACAGGTACGTTCGCGTGTGGTCACTTTCGTTAGCGCATCGGTAATTCTGGTTAGGGTCTTGTTCATCTATTTTGCCGCCGCATCCTCAGCTCGTGGCTGTTCTGCTTTCTTGATGCGTAATCGTGAGATTCGCTTCTCGTCGGCTTCGAGCACATCAACTTCGAGACCGCGCAGGTTCAAATGTTCTCCGACGACCGGCACGCTTCCTTTTTGCGCGATTACCAGGCCGGCAATTGTGGTGAAGTCGTCCGCTTCGATCTCCATCCCAAACAATCTTTCTATCTTGCCGATCTCGACGCCGCCAAGCACCTCGTAGGTGCCCTCGTCCAGCGGCATGATTTCCCGGGCCTCTTCGCCGCTAATGTCTTCGTCCTCAATTTCCCCGACGATCTCTTCGAGAATGTCTTCAACGGTTACTAGCCCGGCGACGCCACCGTATTCGTCAATGACGATTGCCATGTAGACGTGCGCCTTCTGCATTTCGCGCAGCAGATCGTCCACCGGTTTGGTTTCGGGCACGGCATAAAAGGGGCGGATGAATTCCTGGATAGGAGAATCAGCTTTGCCCATCGACAGCGACGGCAGCAAGTCCCGCAGGTAAATGATGCCTTCGACATTATCAATTTGGTCGCCATAGACCGGGAGCCGGGAGTGCCGCGATTCGATGATCAAGGTGCGGGCATCGCGAACCGTGGCGGATTTGGGCAAGGCCGCAATCTCAGTGCGCGGCGTCATAATTTCGCCCACCGTGGTATCGCCAAATTCGATGGCCGACTGAATCAGTTCGCGCTCCTCCTCTTCGATGATGCCTTCGGCTTCGCCGACATCGATCAGAGCTTCGATATCATCGCCATCATCGTCTTCTGCTTCGTCCGCAGCCTCAGCAATTTCATCCTGCTGTCGCATCCGATCAAATGACCGGTGCCAGGGTTCGGCGACAAATGTGAGGGCGCGATAGAACGGTCGCAGCACCGGTAACGACTTCAATAGTTTTCCTTCAGGGTTGCGCAACGAAAATAGCCGTGGGATGAATTGCCGGAAGATGCCCGCCAGCACCAACGCGGCCGCCAGGCCAACCACGAGAGCCAGCCCGTTGTTCGGCAGCCATTGTAGCGAGAGATAAGTAACGAGAACGGTAAAAATGACCAGCAGGATCTGAATCGCTGCTGACATGGTCAGCGCAAAGCGCGCGCGATTTTCGAGGATTTCATTCAGAAATGGAGCGTAGCGCGCGTTCGGATGCTCTTCGGCCTCAGCGGCCAGGAGCCTGAGCCCGACATCGCTCAGTTGGCCGAACGCCATATCAACACTGGCAAGAAAAGTGAGCGCCACAAGCAGCACTCCGCTGCTGACGGCTAGTGCGGTCTCCATAAACTGCCGTAAATGGTAAATGGTAAATGGAAAATAGACAAAGCGTAGATGTTATTTGCTGGTTATCATTCACACCTCGCTTTAGCGAGGTGGCAACCCTTCACGTATTCCAATTGACCGTTTCAACGGCAACTATATATTTGACTGACCCGTACTGAGTGCGCGGAGCGCACGTCAGCATAAAGCCCGGGGCGTGAGCCCCGGGGAACATGTCAGGAAGAATCATCCAAGCCCGCGGAGCGGGCGGCAGCGGA
>JBIOZK010000245.1:0-16021 GCA_044870975.1 Pyrinomonadaceae bacterium | reverse complement strand
AAGTGGCGACATGAGAACCACGTAACAGCCGCGTCGAGTAAAGATCGTTCACAACCTTGCGGAGCTGATGAACTCTTTCAGAGTTCGGATGATTTAACGAGGCCCTTTACCCAGGGCAACGCCCTGGGGTTAACAGACCGCAAATAATCGACGAACTCTGAAAGAGTTCGCCAGCCTCAAAGCTTGTAACGAATCTTTACTTGACGCGGCTGCTACGTTGTTCTCATGTCTCAATCGCTATCGAGACTTTGGACCCATCTAATTTTCTACCAGGGATCGGTTTCCATTTCTCAAGAGCCGGAGCTAAAGAATGGTATGCACCGTTACCTTGCTTCCGTCTTGAGATCACACGATTGTGAGACGCTCATTGTGGGTGGAACCAGTGACCATGTGCACCGCTTTTTGATCTTTCGCGAAAGTATTCGATTGCGACAATAGTAAAGGAGATTTCACCATCATGTAAGAGATTTCACTGGCAAAATGGTTATGGCGCATTTTCGGTGAGTCAATCACATCTCGATCGCGTCTATCGATATATCGAACAACAGGAGCATCACCACCGGCGCGTTACCTTTCAGGATGAATACCGAAGTTTTCTGCAAAAGTACGGAATTGACTACAACGAGGATTATCTCTGGAACTGAGGCTGGCGAACTCTTTCAGAGTTCGTTTGTTGCTCGCTGCTGTTAACCCAGGGCGATGCCCTGGGCTGGAATTTGCAAATGCCTTCGGCGTTGGTGAGTGAACTATATAGATACCCGGTAGTGCTCCGTTAGTGTGTGGCTATTTCAGTTTGGCTTGTGGGTAAGGTTGTTTAGGAGATACCACGACCCTTCGGTTAGCCATTGAACATAGCGGGGGGATTTGCGGTTCGCGCTGCCTGGATTCGGGCGGCCGCGGCGGCAGTTCTCAGGACGCTACCACCGAAGGCAATATTATGGTCAAACAGTTTCTCGCCAGTCCCAAACTGCCTTTGCGCTTTGATCTTTCGGCGGGGACTTTTGAAATCGACAGGAACGCCGGTGGCGGTGGGATTCTGGAAACCACCCTCTAATTCCAAACAAGCCTTCAACTCGCCTTTTCAAGGTTGAGTGGGTAATTCGTGGCGGCGCATCTTGTTGTTCAGAGTATTTGCTTTGAGCCCGAGGAGTCTTGCGGCCCGGCGCTGGTGACCGCTGGTTAGAACCAGGGCGCTTTGAATCAATTCCGCCTCAAACTCATCGACCAATGATTCCATGCGCAGGTCAGTGTCTTCGGCTGTTTGAGATTCCATGGACTCTAATTGCTTCAAGAGCGTTAAAGCCAGCATTCGCAGCGCCCGAACTCTGCATTCGCGTCCCAGAGATCCCGAGGCGCGTTCCTGCTGGAGCGCAGCATCAATGGCGGGCGGCAGCTGTGGCTGGATTGAAGTGAGACTCGTATAGGTCGAACTCATTTTGGTTCAATCGAGTCCTTAATTCCCTGACTTAGATCCTCGCGCCAATTGCTTCCCTTCTGGATCTCGTCAACTTTCCAACTGATATTCAGAGCTTTGATCTTCGAATTCAGCGTGGTCGGGTTGAGGCCCAGCAATCGGGCCGCCTTAACTTGCGAACCACGCGCCAGCCGCAGGGCCTGGGTAATCATCTGAATCTCGAACCGGCTGACTTCGGCAAAGAAATCGATACCATTGCCGACGAACGCCACCTCGCGCGCCGCGATCGTTTCCGTAGCTTCGACTGCGGTCGTAAGTGCGGCGATCAATTCACGAATTACCCCGACAGCGGTTGGTATTTCCCCGTTGGCGATGTATTCGCGCTCAAAGGCTGGCGCCGGGACGCTCTGAATATAATTTTGATTCTGCATTCAACCCTCTGGATGTTGCGACTCGCTCGCGGATTAAGTTCGAGGGTGGATATTAGACGAACCGCAGCGACGAGTCTTGACGCTTCACTCATCTCACCATGAAAGAATTTTGATGCCCACGGGACCTCGGGTTTTTGTTGTTGGTTTCCCGGGGCAGAGCGCGCATTCCGAGAAATCACAAATTCATCAAGCCATAATCAGCCAACGCTCAGGACATTTATTACGCAAAAGCGTTACTAACTTCTGATGCGATGTCAGGATGCTGAAAGCCAGGCTGCGAACCACGACGCGGCATTCATTAAAATCACCCGTGCTGCAGATTATGGTTCGGTGCCCCTGCAGGACAGCGCGTGCGCTGATCAATTCCCGGATGAAGACTTGCCCGTCACGTACGGTTCGCAGCGTCAGAACCTGGATCAGTCCTCGCGCACGCTTTGTGAATCGATGAAAGTAATTCTGCTGGCGCTGCTCGACCGCATTGACGCGCTCGAGAGTGAAATGGACGAAGACCAGGCGGACGCCCTGGACTTGCGAGATGAAGTGAATCAATTTGAAGTCGCCCTAATCCGGGCTGCTTTGGCAAGCACCAAAGGACGACAGCGTCGCGCCGCCAGGGTACTGGGCGTTAAGGTGTCCACCTTGAACGCCAAGATTCGACGACATCATGTCACCGACGATTTCGCAGGGCCGAACGCGTGACGAGCAATCGCATGAACTCATCGAAGTGACGAATGATTTTCCGGAATGACGTGCGCGCTCGAGCCGAACATTGGTGAATCCGCCGGACACTTTGAGACATCTATCCCCAGTTTCCTAATCTTGGTGTTAAGCGTCGTGGTGGGCAGGCCCAACAGCCGCGCCGCCCTGGACTGATTGCCCCCGGTGTGAAGCAGCGCATTGCGGATGAGGTTTACTTCGTAACGAAGCATGGCTTCGACAAACGTTAACGGTCGGCCGTCTTCATCGAGACCCATCTCGCTTGATTCGGGTACGGCAAAACTATCCACATCAGGATCATCGATCCAGATTTTCAGTCGCTTCAGTTTGGTATTGAGTGTGGTGGCGTTTGTGCCAAGCAGCCGCGCGGCGCGGCGTTGTTGTCCCCTGGTAGTGTGAAGAGCGCTGCGAATCAATTCTGACTCAAAGCGGTTCACCTCAGTTTTCAGATCGATCCGGCGGTGAGCAGATGCTTCTGTGAATGAACTGAGTTCGTTCAGCAGAGTCATGGTCATCATTCGCAGGTAATTGATTCTTGCTTCAGTCATCACGATATCGCCGGCGCGCCCGGAGGACGCAGCATCGTTTACGCTGTCCAGTTCCGGCGTAGCTTGATCGTGAGCAGCTGACTTATCAGTTCTTAATCCCACGGAGTTTCCGACCTCCTCAACAGTCTGATCGAACACCAGTCGGGCAAAAGACGATCGGCTGCATCATAGGCGGTGATTCAGAGAGTTGCTTGATTAGCGGTTAACCGGGTGTTGATTGATTCCTGATTTCGGCGGAGCGGAAAGGACGCAATACTTTTGGATGTCGGGACGCGAATTGGTAAGCGACGGCCGGGGCGGCTAAGGCTGATCTAAGTTTGATGAAATTATGATCTTCGCCTAACGGCCGGCGATCGCGGGAAGAAATAATCTAACTAGCCCGGGCAATTGGGCCATTTTTCAGCTTGTCCTGCAATCCATGACTTTGGACAAACTCGATGAAGGCAGCGTCCTGCCGCAGCGAGTCAAGTGAGGGATCGTATTTCAGCATGGCCACTATCGATAGAGTGAGCCTTGCTTTTTGCAGGGTGCCGATTGCTTCCGCATTCTCACCCAACGCGACGTGAACGAGAGCGATGTTGTAATAATCGGTTGGTTCCTCGCTCGACTTGGGAAGCTCGCTCAGCAATTGTTTAGCCTTATCGCGGCGGCCGGCGAGGGCGTGCGCATGGGCGAGTCCGGCGATTGCTTCTTTGTGGTTCGTTTCCAACGCCTTCGTATATTGTTCAATGGCCTCGTCGTACTTCCCCATAGACTCGTAAGCGCCGGCCAGGTTAAGCCGCACCAGCGGCGTCTGCGGATCGAGTTCGAGAGCTTTCTGACAATGCCTGACCGCTTCCGGGTAGTTCCGCTGCATCACCAGCATAAAACTAAAGGCGGCATTCGTAATCGGCGAACTGGGATCCAACTGGACCGCCAGTCTCATGTGATCGGCGGCATCGTTCAAATTCAAATCGTAAAATACGTAGTTCGCGTACCGCAGATGCGCAGTCGAAGAACTCGGATCGAGTTGTAGCGCGCGCCGATACTCGCGCCCCGCGTCCTCGCGGCGGCGCTGGTTGAGGAACAGCTGGGCCATCTCGAGATGCGCTTCAGCCAGACTGTCATCGAGCTCGACGGATTTTCGCGCCGCTTCAGCCTGTCGCTTGACGGCTTCGTAGGGTTCGACGATGTCGTAGTGATAGTACGCACTCAAGAGATAACAGTCGGCCAATCCGGCATAGGCCCGCGCGTAGCTTTGATCGAGATCTATCGCCCGCTGAAAATGTTCGATCGCTTTGGTCAGACCTTCTTTCGTGCGCTTGTTCCAAAAGTAGATGGCCGTCACGTACTCTTCATAGGCGGCGAGATTTTTAGTCTCGCGTTTTGCCAGGGCCGCTTTTTGGTCGCGCGTGAGGGCGGGCTTTAACGATTCCGCGAGTTGCAGCGAAATGGAATCCTGCAACGTAAAAATGTCGGCAAAGGTGCGGTCGAATTGTCCCGACCAGACGACTTTGTTGTCCCTGGTGCTAATCATCTGCGCCGTGATGCGCACGCGTTCGCCTTCGCGTTGAATTGTGCCCGTGACGATAGCGTCCGCGTCCAAATCGCGGCCTGCCTTAACCCCGTCATATTCGCGGCCGCTGAACTGGTAGACCGCACTTGTCGGCATGATGGTGATGTCGTTCGACCGGCTAAGGGTGCTGAGTTTTCCGATCAGCGCGTCCGCTACGCCAACGCCTAACATTTCGTTCCCGCTATCAGAGCCCAGCGGCTTGAACGGCAGCACTGCAATCCTGTGAAGATTGGTGTTGGCCCGGTTCTGCGTGCGCCAGGTCCAGTAACCAGCTACGCTGAGCAGTACTACGAGTGATGCTCCGGCAATCATTGGCCAGGTGCGGTTAACCGGGGCGCGCTGCGGTGCGGCAATCAATCGATTAGGCGCCGGCGGCGTATCCAGAAACTCATCTTCAACCACGATTCGCGCGCGCGTGATTTCGATTTCCCGGCTGTCGATCTGCGAGGTCGCACTGCGAGTTTCGGCATTATCGACCGGATGCGGCTTGACCTCTTTTACTTCGGCGACGAACCGGTAGCCATGGCGCGGAACCGTTTGGATGTATTTGTCTTCGCCTGAACCATCGTCCAGAATTTTTCTGAGCTGATAGATCTTCTGCGACAGACTACTCTCTTCGACGATCGTGTCCGGCCAGACCTCATTCAGCAGTTCGTCCTTTTCAACCAGGCTGCCGCTGCGCTTGACCAGCACCGCGAGCACGTTAAAGGCCTTCGGCGTCAGCGCAATCGGTTCGCCATCTTTGAGCAGCAGCCGCTCACGCAGATCCAGACGAAAAGGACCGAACTCGAAATAGTGGTTGGAGAGATTCAACATAGCCTAAAACCACGAAGATCAGGATTAAATCAGAAATAAATCACGTGCGCTTCAAGCAGTCAGTTGGGCCCTGCACTATATTGCGCACTCCATCTGGTACAAAGTGCTGACTAAGAGTTCGATCGTTCATTTGAAGTTGTCCACCTTCATCAAAAAAATCCAATTTCGCCAATCCCGATGAGACGCAGAACCGAAATCTGGATAGAAACCGAAAGAGCCTTCATACAAACGCAAGGTGTGATCCAGAAACAATGGTGTCAGCGTTGTGAAGCGCCGAGCATTATGTTGACGATCGATGAAGCGGCAACCTTTCTGAGAACAGATACGCCCTCGATCTACCGACTGATTTATTCCGGCGCCGTTCACTTTACTGGAGTCGAGTCCAACGTAATGATGATTTGTGTCCATACGCTGTGGACAAGCACAGCAGCCAGGGTGGATGATGACGCCGCGCTGCGAGTGACTACCGAGTCAACCGTATAACGAACGAACCTATCGACCGGTTCGCTTATTTGGAGGCTTACATGTCGTATGTGACGCGACCCGGCATCAGCCTGATACTGATATTGATCTGGCTTGGCGCGGGGTTCGCGCAAAGCGGATCCGCCGGCGGCCCGGCAGATGAATTGTTTCGCGCGCAGAAGTGGACCGAGGCTGCCGCGGCTTACGAAGCGCTGCTCAAGACCGATCCCAACAACGCACGCGCGTGGTATCAACTCGGAATGTCACGCCTCGCGCTGCGACAAAATCAAACTGCTATCGAGGCGCTGCAAAAAAACGTCGCACTCACAAACAATCCCAACGCGATGTACAACGTCGCTTGCGCCCACGCACGTTTGGGTGAAAAAGAGAAGGCGCTGGCATGGCTTATCAAAGCCGATGCTAATCAACTTCCGCCCTTTGTGAACATTTCCACCGATGCCGATCTCGCTGTTCTCAGCGATGACGCGCGCTTTAAGGAACTTGCCGACGCACGCGAGAAGAAGCGACGGCCCTGCTTGTATTCCGCCGCAGCCCGGCAGTTCGATTTCTGGGTCGGTGAATGGGACGTTCTTAATCTGCAGAATCAGAAAGCCGGGAGCAGCGTAATTCAACAAGTCGCGGAAGGCTGTGGCATTCTTGAAAACTGGACTGATCGATTTGGCTCAACCGGCAAGAGCCTCAACTTCTACGATTCCGTGAGTCACAAGTGGAATCAATACTGGATTGGTCCGATGGGTGGCGCCACCCGATATGCCGGCGGTTACAGCGACGGCGCCATGCGCTTTGAAGCTGAGCCGGCCAATGCGAATGGCGCAAACACGCTGCGGCGACTTACGTTCTTCAATATCGACGCAAACACCGTCAGACAATTTTCCGAGCAGTCGACCGACGGCGGCAAAACCTGGACCGTAATTTACGATTTCAAATACGTGAGACGAAAATAGTCCTGCTGCATGCGAATGCTTTCCAAAATCATAAGCATTGCGGGTGTAATGTGCATACTCAGTGCCGGTCCCGCTTCAACCTTGGCGCAAACGGCTGATGTGCGCACCTACGTCCAAAATGCCAACGCCGCGTATAAGCGAAAAGACTACGCGGGTTTGATCGAGAACATGAAGCTGGCGCTGCGCGAGCGGCCCAATTATTGGCGTTATGTCTATAACATCGCCGTGGGTTACGCGCTCAACGGCGACGAAGCGACGGCGGTGCGTTGGCTGAATCAGCTCGCGGATATGGGCCTGGTTGTGCCGGCCGCGACCGACGAAAACTTCAACTCGATCAAAGACATCGATGCCTTTAAGGCAGTCGTAGCGAGGTTCGAAGCCGCGCGTAATCGCATCGGTAACAGCGAAACTGCCTTCACGATTCATGAGAAGGGACTGGTGCCGGAAGGTCTGGCTTATGACGAAGCTGAAAAGACTTTTTATGTCGGCAGCGTCTACAAGCGAAAGATCGTCAGCATCGACAAGCACCGTGAAGTCAGGGACTTTTCTTCAGCCAGCGACGGGCTTTGGAGCGTGATGGGTATGCATGTGGACGCGGAGCGACGCCTGCTCTGGGTTTGCACTGCCTCTCAACCGCAGATGGTCGGCTTTAGTGACTCCGAGAAAGGCCTGACGGGAATCTTCAAGTACGATCTAAAGACGAAGAAATTAGTGAAGAAGTACCTGTTACCAGCGGATGGAAAGCCGCACTGGCTAGGCGACCTGGTAATCGGTTCGCGCGGCGAAGTTTTCGCGTCCGACAGCGTAACGCCGGCAATCTATAAGATTGATCGTGAGAAGGATTCCATCGAGTTATTTCTTACTAATGACGCGTTTGTAAATCCGCAGGGCCTCGCTTTTAGCAGCGATCAGAAGCACCTCTTCATGGCCGATTATCTCAAAGGCATTTTCGCGATTGAGATGAAAAGCAAATCGGTATCGCTGATAACACCCGGAGCCTCGATGACATTGCTGGGCATCGATGGTCTCTACGCTTACCAGGGGCGACTGGTCGCGGTGCAGAATGGAGTGCCGCCCAATCGCATTGTCGAGTTCATGCTGGATCCTGCGGTCTCAAGGGTCGTGCGCTTCAAAGTGCTGGAAGCCAACAATCCAATATTCGACGAGCCAACGCTGGCGGTCATCGCCGGCGACTCACTGTTCTATATTGGTAACAGCCAGTGGGGCGCGGTAGATGAGAAAGGAAAGCTGGCCAGCGAAGACAAACTGCACGACGCCGTCATCCTCAAGCTGAAACCTTGAAACGCGGTATCTGAGCGTCACTCCGCACGACGTTCCAAATTCTGAACACACTTCATCGCCTTCCGGGCAGCTTGAATGACCGCGCTCTGCAAGTTTATGGAAGCATCATCCATTTAATTCAAGTCATATCACTTCAACCGCACCTGACGCACAACACATCAGACTCTTTTGAACTCACACCGGCGGAATCATCAACAGGCACGAAGCTTGCACTAAACAGGTCAAAAGGTTCGGGCGCTCAACGCGCGTGTCCAACTAATGGAACGTGGCGTCGGAAACAAGAGAGCCAACCTGAAGAGCCCATAAGTCAAACAGCTGGCGAAGCGGGCTAATCAAATTCAGTAGAAGAAACGAGGAGGAGATCCGAATGAGAGATTTCTGTGTAAAAGTGTGTCTAGCGATCGCAGTCGTGGCGCTGGCGAGTCTGTCTGTTTTAGGCCAGGCGACCTCGACGGGATCGCTCGCAGGAACTGTCACTGATCCAAAGGGCGCGGTCATTGCCGGCGCCACAGTGACCCTTATTAACAATGATACGAAGCAACAGTTCGACGCCCAGTCGAATGGCGAAGGAACGTTCACCATTCCATCTTTGGGCTCGGGCATGTACACCGCCACCGTTGCGGCCCAGGGCTTCAAGACCTCAAAGGTTACCGAGATTAAGATCGACGTAGGTAAACCTTCGAGTATCGCTGTCGCCCTCGAGGTCGGCTCGGCGACTGAGACGGTGACCATCGTCGGCGGTGGCGAGCTGCTGCAAACGCAGACTGCAACTGTCGGCACCACTCTGACAGGTCGCCAGATTACCGATATCCCCACGGTGTCACGCGACGCGCTCGACCTGGTGCTCGCGCTGCCGGGAACCGGTACGCCCGGTCGCCCCCGCACTTCGTCCGTCAATGGATTGCCCAAAGGCGCTTTGAACATCACGCTCGACGGCATCAACGCGCAGGACAACCTGCTCAAATCAAACGATGGATTCTTTACCTTCATTCGCCCGCGCACGGACGCGATTCAGGAAGTAACCGTATCGACGTCCAACCCCGGGGCTGAAAGCTCGGCGGAGGGTTCAGTGCAAATCAAGTTCGTCACCCAGAGCGGCGGCAACGAATATCACGGCGGCGGTTATTGGTATCACCGCAACCCGGCGCTCAACGCCAACTACTGGTTCAACAATCGCGATTTGGCGGCCGATCCGGTGACGCATAAGGCGCCCCAACAGCGCATTCTGCTCAATCAATTCGGGGCGAAGGTCGGTGGACCGATTTCGATCCCTAAACTCTTCAGCGGCCGGGACCGGGCTTTCTTCTTCGTTAATTATGAAGAATACCGGCTGCCGGAAAAGAGCGTGCTGCGCACCCGCAACATTGCGACCACCGACGCCATCAACGGCATTTACAAATTCACCACGACCAACCAGACCTACGCTCCCCCGGCGAATGTAACTTGCACCACCGGAGCGACCCGTATCTGCTCGGCGAATTTGTTAGCCATGGCGGCCGCTGCTGGATTGACCTCCAGCCTCGACCCGACGATCTCGGCGCTGCTCGCGTCCGAGCGCTCGGCAGCCGCCGGCGTCAACGCGGTGCTGGTTGATGTCGCCGGCAACCCGAATATTCAGCAGTTTGGTTTCTTCAATACCGGTCTGACGATTCGCCGGTTCCCAACTGTTCGGCTCGATGCGAATCTGGGCAAGAACCATCACCTGGAGAACATCACCAACTACCAGCAGTTCGGCGGGACCGCAGACTTTCTGAATAACCGCGACCCCGCGTTCCCCGGATTTCCGAATCACGGCTCGCAGACGTCGAACCGTTTCTCGAATACCTCAGCCTGGCGTTGGAACATCACTCCAAACATCGTCAACGAAGCGCGCTTTGGTTTCACGGGCGGAACGTCATTCTTCAGCGCCGAGATTACGCCTGATCAATTCACCAACCAGGGCGGAGTAAATCTGGCGTTGGCGGTTCCGCTGGGAGTCAGCACCGCCACGGCCGGCACGGCGCCGGAGCGGCGCAATTCTCCGGTCCAGCAATTTACCGACAACGTGAATTGGGTCAAGGGCAATCACGTGGTGAACTTTGGCATGAGCTGGACGCGGATCAACCTTTGGATCAATGACCAGGTCGTCGTTCCCACGGTGAACTTCGGCATCAGTTCCACTTTGGCCGGCGATACCGGAGCCTTCGCTGCTTTTCAACCGCTGAACGCCACGGTCGGTCAGCAAGGTGCCGCCGCGAACTTCTATGCGGCGCTGGTAGGCCGGATGTCATCAATCGGCGGAGCGGTGCCGAACCGTTACGCAGCGCTGAACGAGAACACCAACAAATACTCGATTCAGGATCAGTTCGTCAGCCGCGCACGCCAGGTTGAATACGGACTCTTCGTCCAGGATACGTGGCGCTTCCGTCCCAACATTACGTTCACGGGCGGCTTGCGCTGGGAAGTCCAGGGTCCCTTCCAATCTCTGAACAATACGCTCTCGCAAGTTAGTTATGCGGGATTGTTCGGTGAATCGGGTGAGAATAATCTCTTCAAGCCGGGAACCTTGGCCGGATCTCCGACGCAATTCACCGCGTTCACCAACGGCAGCAAGGCCTACAACACCGACTATGGCAACTTCGCTCCCAGCGTTGGCTTTACCTACAGTCCGAGCTGGAAGAATGGCATTCTGCACACGCTCGCCGGCGAACCAGGTCAAACCGTATTTCGCGGAGGCTTTTCGATGGCGTTCGTGCGCGAGGGCACAAATAACTTCCTGAGCATTCTCGCTGGGAACCCCGGACAAACTGTCGATGCGACTCAAAACATCACGGGTACGCCTTACGCGATGCCCTTTGGGCTGCTCTTTAGAAACGGTCTGCCCGCGCCTCCGCCGTTTGGTTCCGGCGCTCCGGGCTCCGGGACGTTGCCGACGCAGCCGTCGTACCCCGCTACCGGGTTCATCACGGACGCGGCAAATGGTTTCCTGCCGAACTTGAAAACCGGTTACGTCGAATCATGGACCGCCGGCATTCAACGCGAATTCAAGAAGGACAATGTCATCGAGATTCGCTACGTCGGCAATCGCGGCCACCAGCTCTGGCGCCAGCAGGATTTGAATGAAGTCAACGTGTTCGAGAACGGCGCGTTGAATGAATTCAAACTGGCCCAGGCCAACACGCTGGCTAATTTGGCCGCCGGACGCGGATTCACCATGAAGTATTTCGGCGCGGGCACCGGCACGGTTCCCCTGCCGATTCTTTTCAAGGAATTTCAATCAACCACAGTCAGTGGCGCCGCGGCGGATGTGAATAATCCGGCGCACTACGCGAGCACCTTGTGGGCCAACACGACGTTGTTGAGTTTCCTGAATCCTTTGAATCCGAATCCTGGTTATCTCATCAACACGCCCGCGGCCAACCCGATCCCGAACAACGGAAACTTCCGTTGCTGCGGTGGCTTTTGGGGAACGATCGCTTCAGCCGCTAACGAAGCGACCTTCGGTCCGAACCGCACCGCCTGGAACGTGCCATCCAATTTCTTTTTGGTAAATCCGGGCAAGCGTGGCGGCGTATTCCTAATCAATAACAACGGCCAGACCTGGTATGACGGCGTCACGCTCGAATTTCGTCGCCGGCTTAGCGCGGGCCTGCTGGTGCAGTCGAACTACACCTTCAGCAAGGGCCTGGCAAATACGTACGCGAGCAGTTCGGTCGTGTTCGATCAACCGGGAACCTTGCGCGACTATCACTTGCGGAAGAATGTATCGCCGTTCGACATCACCCAGTCTTTCAAGACGAACTTCATTTATGAATTGCCCTTTGGACGTGGCAAGCTGCTCTTCAAAGACGCCAAAGGCATCGTGAATGGATTTCTCGGCGACTGGGTATTCAACGGCAACATCCGCATTCAAAGCGGTTCGCCCTTCAACTTCGGCAATGTCCAGCTCGTCGGCATGACGGCGAAAGACCTGCAGAAGGCGATTGGCATTTATCGCGATCAACCAAACTCAGACAACAGTGCCGCCAGCGGTCAGGTTTATTTTCTGCCGTTGGACATTCGTCTGAACACTTTCCGCGCCAACAACGTCGCCTTTACGGCGACTGGCGCCACCTTCACGCAGGGCGCTCCCGAAGGCCGCTTCATCGCGCCGATCGGATTTGGCAACTGCATGCAGGGTTATCAGGGCCAATGCGGATACAACAACCTGGTGCTCAAAGGACCAGCGTTCTTCCGCTTTGACCTGAGCCTGGCCAAGAAGATCAAGTTTACCGAGCGGCTGAACCTCGAGATGCGTGCTGAGGCGCTCAACGCCTTCAACAACATCAACTGGTTAGTCGGAGCCGCGGGTAACGACGTGAACACGGGAACCGCGAGTTTCACTAACGGCTTCTTCGGCCGATACACCGCAGCCTATCAGGACGTTTCAACCACGAACGATCCGGGCGGCCGTCTAATCCAGCTCGTGCTCAGACTTAACTTCTAGGGTGAGCAACGTGCCGTTTCAGGGGAGAGGGATCAAAACCTCTCCCCATTTTTGTTGTGTCCTTTTCGAATCGCGACTCGATCCAAGCAGGTTCGCCGTGGCAGAACCGGGAGCGGTAGCGACCGGATCAAGCGCTACTTCGACGGTCACATGATCCCGTCGCTACCGCTCCGGGTTCTGACACACGGAGTTCTGGCAGTTTTGCAGTGTCGGCGGTGTTCTTCTTTCGGAGGGCGAAATTGTTTGAGCCGGCGAGCATGAAACCTTTTGCGACGTTTTCACAATCGACATCACTCACTCGTGGAAGTATCACGATAGACGCAGCGTCATGATCGGGAAGAAACTAGGCCGCTATGAAATTCGCGCGAAGCTCGGCTCGGGTGGCATGGGCGAAGTCTACGAAGCTTACGACTCACTGTTGGAACGAGCCGTCGCCGTCAAGATTCTCTCTGCTGATTTCAGCTCGGACAAAGTTTGGAAGGCGCGCTTCTATCGAGAGGCGCGGGCCGCTTCGGCGCTGAATCATCCGCACATTCTAACCATTTACGAAATCGGCGAAACGGAAGACGGCACGTTTCTGGCGACCGAGCTCGTTCATGGCGAAACGCTGCGTGAGTTAATCAAGCGCGGGCCGGCTTCGATTTCGCAGGTTCTCAAAATCGCCGACCAGATTGCTTCGGCCCTCTCGGCCGCGCACGAAGCAAACATCGTCCATCGCGACGTGAAGCCGGAAAACGTCATGTTGCGAACGGACGGCTACGTCAAGGTGCTGGACTTTGGGCTGGCAAAACAGATCATCCCCGAAAACGACGACGACAGCACCGTCAAGACAGTGGCCGGGATGATTCTCGGCAGCGTCAAGTACATGTCGCCGGAACAGGCCCGGGCGCAGAAAGTCGACGCGCGCTCAGACATCTGGAGTTTCGGCGTGGTGCTATATGAAATGCTGGCGGCCAAAGGCCCCTTCGACAAGCAAACAACCAGCGAGACGCTGGGCGCGATTATCTACCAGCAACCCGATCAGATTGCCGAAGCGAATCCAAATGTTCCTCCCGCTCTGCAAGCCATCATCGCCAGGTGCCTCGAGAAAGACACGCTCGCCCGCTATCAAACGATGGCCGAGGTTGGTGGTGAGATAAAGGACGTACTCTACGCGCTCGAGCATGCCGCCAGCGCCGAGCGACGCAGATATGCGACCGGCGACGTCAATCACGGTCTGAGCGAAAACCCAACGATCATTCATCAGTCTTCCACCGCAGATCATCACCGTCAGACAACCGCCGCCACCGCCAGAAGCCGCGAGGCCGCCATGACGCGCTCGTTATGGCGCAGGCCGTGGACGATTCCGGCTGCCGTGGCATTGGGCCTGCTCATCATCGGAGGTCTGGCCGTCTACGCTTTCTTGCCTCGTCACGACCGTTCGATGGTTAACAAGTTCGAAAGGACCGTCGTCTCTCGGGTCAGCTCAGACGGAAAGGCGGTGCAGCCCGCGATCTCGCCGGACGGCAAGTACGTGGCCTACGCGAAAGGTGAGGCAGGTAACCAAACTCTGGTTGTCCGCCAACTGTCGACGAACAGTGAAGTGATCCTGGTGCCGACCACGGCGCAGGCTTTCATGACGGTCACCTTCTCGCCGTCGAGCGACTATGTCCTGTACACGCAAAACTCAAAAGACTTCAGCTTGAATACGCTTTATCAGGTCCCCACGTTGGGCGGGGAGTCCAAACAATTGATCCGCGATGTCGATAGCGTGCCGACGTTTTCCCCGGACGGCAAGCGGCTCACATTTCTGCGACACGCCGGCGACAAAGGTACGGACATCATCTTCGTCGCCGGGGCGGATGGCTCGAATCTCTCGCAACTCGTCGATCGACGGAAGACTGAATACAACTTCTTCACCCAACCGGCATGGTCGCCGCAAGGAGATACGATTCTCATCGGCGGCGGCAAGAATCTGGGCGGAGTCAATATCGGCATTGTCATACTGGAAGTGAAATTGGCGGATGGCTCCTTCAAAATATTCAACCCCAAATCATGGATAGCGCTTGATTCGATTGTCTGGCTGCGTGACGGCTCGGGCTTTCTACTGGTCGCCAAAGAGAATGAGACGGCCAACTACCAGTTATGGCGCGTCGCTTACCCGGCCGGAAATGTGCAGGCCGTAACCAACGACCCCAATGATTATTCTGGTCTCGGCGTATCTGCCGATGGCTCGACGTTGATAACGACCAAGAGCGAAACCGTTTCGGCGCTTTGGACTTATCGACCGGCCGAGAAAATAACAACTCAGTTATCAGCCGAGGCTCCGACGTTGGACGGTGTGGGCGGCCTGATGCAGACCGCAGATGGGCGCTTGTTGTTCACCCGACGTGAAGGAAAGCGATCGGACATCTGGAGCGCTGATTCCGACGGTAAGAATGCGCGCCGGTTAACCTCAGAAGGTCGCTCCAACTTAACACCTGTCGTTACTGCGGACGGGCGATACATCGTTTTCATTTCGAATCGTTCAGGTACGTTCCGCGTCTGGCGCATGGACGCTGACGGTCGCAATCCAATTCAGTTGACCGCCGAGACGGCCGAGACATCGGAATTCAATCCCACGCTGACCACCGACGGCAGCGTAATTTTTAATCATAACTACATCGGCGAGAAACATCCGACTGACATCTTGCGAGTTTCAATCGACGGCAAGTCGGCGACGACGATGCTGCGCGATCAGAATCGCTCAGTCTTCCTGCCGCAACTTTCGCCCGATGGGAAGCATTTGTTGTTTACTTCCTACGACGTCAACACGATCACTCGCACCCTGAATGTCGCGGCGTTTGACGGCAATGTCGTGGGCGCCGTCGAGAGCATCGCGGAGTACAGTCTGATAGGCAACGTCAAGTGGATGCCGGACGGAAAATATCTCTCTTACGTAAACACCGAGGGTATCCAGAACCTTTGGCAAATGTTGCCGAACGGCACTCAGCAGAAGCCAATCACAGATTTCAGGTCCGGCAGGATTTTCAATTACGCCTGGTCACGCGACGGTAAGACGCTCTTCATTGTTCGCGGAATCGTCAGCAGCGATCTGGTGCTAATTCGCGATGCCGATTCATCACCTACGCCCTGACCAGGCTTTGCTGCAAAAGTCGATTTGCTACGTCCGCGAAGCGGACTGAATGACAGTAGCCCAGCGCTTTAGCGCTGGGACAGGAGCAGGTGAATTCGCAGTCCGCTTCGCGGACGGCTGAAAACCATAAGCGTGAGACCTTGCTTCAGTCGTCCGCTTCGCGGACTCGGTTCTATCACAGCTTTGGTTCCCAGCGCTAAAGCGCTCGGCTACTCCCATTCGTCGGCTTCG
>JBIOZK010000244.1:0-14331 GCA_044870975.1 Pyrinomonadaceae bacterium | reverse complement strand
GCGATGTGAGCGGCTATCCAATGTTGAAGGATTACTTTCGTCTGAGTGTGGGTACGCCGGATGAGAATGATCTGTTGTTGCGGGCGCTGAAGGAGATTTGTGTTTGAGCCTCAACAACCGGTGAATTGTTTAGAGGCGGGCTACTGCCCGCCAAGTCGCTTATGTGAGAACGGCGGGCAGTAGCCCGCCTCTAAACGGGGACTCTATGAAAGCAAAGAAACAAACCCGAATCCGTGCGGCGCTGGTTGGACGCAAAACGAAAGAGACAGACGTACGCGTCGAGTTGACCCTGGATGGCGAGGGCCGCTCGCGCATCAGTACCGGCCTGCCTTTTCTCGATCACATGCTCGAGCTCTTCGCCAAACACGGGCTGTTCGATCTGGAGGTTACCTGCCAGGGCGATTTGGAAATCGACGATCATCATTCCGTCGAAGATATCGCCATCACACTTGGGCAAGCACTGACTGAAGCACTTGGTGACAAAGCCGGCATCAGGCGGTATGGCGAAGCTATGGTGCCGATGGACGAGGCTTTGTGCCGTTCGGTGATCGATCTCTCAGGGCGTTTCTATCTGGTCTATGAAGTAAAGGCGCGACGGCAGAAGATTGGAAACTTTTCGGTTGAACTGGCTGAACACTTCTGGCGATCGTTTGCCGAGACGGCGAAATTCAATTTGCATATCGACTGTTTGCGCGGCCGCAACACGCACCACATTCTTGAGGGAACTTTCAAAGCGACGGCGCGGGCCTTACGTTCCGCCGCTGAGCGCGATCCGCGAATCACTGGCGTCTTGAGCACGAAAGGAGTGTTGTAAACCTCCTGGTGCAAGTAGCAATCATTGATTACGGAGTCGGCAATCTGCGGTCTGTCGAAAAGGCTTTCGCCGCCAACGGATGCGCCGCGGTGGTGAGCTCAGATGAGCAGGTGTTGCAGCAGGCTGAGCGATTGGTGCTGCCGGGAGTGGGCGCTTTCGGCGCGTGCATGGAGGCGCTCGCCGTGCGCGGATTCGATCGACTGGTACGGGAACGGGTCGCCGCCGGAACGCCTTTGTTGGGTGTTTGCGTCGGCATGCAGATGTTGTTTGAAGAGTCGGAAGAGTTTGGCGCCCGCCGCGGTCTCGGTCTTTTGCGTGGCCGCGTTCGCCGATTTCCGGACAACCTGGTGGTGCCGCAGGTAGGCTGGAATCAGGTGCGACAACAGCACTCAAATCCGCTGTTTGCAGGAATCAACGATTCCGCCTTTTTTTATTTCGTCCATTCGTACTACTGCGAACCGGCGGAAGCCGCAGTCATCGCCGGCGAAACGGATTACGGGGTGGCCTACGCCTCCGTGGTCGCGCGCGAGAATCTTTACGGCGTGCAATTTCATCCGGAGAAGAGCCAGACGGACGGTTTACGAATCCTGGCGAATTTTGCCCGAGGCTGATCGATCATGCTGGCCAAGCGAATCATACCGTGTCTGGACGTGGACCGTGGCCGTGTGGTGAAGGGCATTCGGTTTGTCTCTTTGGTCGATGCCGGCGACCCGGTTGAGCAAGCCACAAAGTACGACGCTGAGGGCGCTGACGAGTTGACCTTCCTGGATATCACGGCGTCCTCAGACAAACGCGACATCGTTTCGGAACTTGTGCGACGCGTCGCCGATCAAGTTTTTATTCCTTTTACCGTGGGTGGTGGTTTGCGATCGCTCGAAGATATTCGCGCAGTGCTGCGTTCAGGCGCAGACAAGGTCTCGCTTAACACGCCGGCTATCGAGCAGCCGGAGTTAATCAGACAAGCCGCTGAAACTTTTGGTTCACAGTGCATGGTTGTGTCGATCGATGTGCGGCGGCGCGTCCCGAATGATGCAGGCGAGGGATGGGAAGTCTTTACGCACGGCGGAAGAAAGCCAACCGGGCTTGATGCGCTGGAATGGGCCACCCGGGCTGAGAAGCTCGGAGCCGGAGAAATTCTTCTGACCAGCATGGACTGTGACGGCACTAAGAATGGATACGACATTGAAATAACCCGCGCCGTCTCTGATAGCGTTCGCATTCCGGTGATTGCATCGGGCGGCGCCGGAAAGCTCGAACATTTTTATGAAGCCCTGACCGCAGGCGGCGCCAGCGCTGTGCTCGCGGCATCGCTTTTTCATTTTGGCGAGTTCACAATTGCCGACGCTAAGAATTATTTGCGCGAGCGAGGGGTGATGGTGCGATGACGTTTCGGATTGAGCAGATCAAATTTGATGAGCGAGGTCTGGTCCCTGTTGTAGTGCAGGATTTCAACACGCGGCAGGTTTTGACACTTGCCTACATGAATGCCGAAAGTCTCAGGCGGACTGTCGAAACGAAAGAAACCTGGTTCTTTTCGCGCTCGCGTGCGAGTTTGTGGCATAAGGGCGAGACCTCCGGCCACCGGCAGCGCGTGATGGATATGCTGGTCGATTGCGACCGCGACGCGCTCACAATTCTCGTTGAGCCCGAGGGGCCCGCGTGTCACACGGGCCAGCAAACCTGTTTTCATAATGAACTGGAGGAAGCCGGCTTGTCCGAAAGGATTGCGGACCGAGCCTCTAATCTTGGCGCGGTATTAAATGAGCTGTATGCGCTGATCGAAACGAGAAGGCGTGATCGGCCGGCAGGTTCTTACACTGCTTATCTATTCGATCAGGGTCTGGACAAAATACTGAAAAAGGTCGGCGAAGAATCGAGCGAGACCATTATCGCCGCCAAAAATAAGGACGCGAGTCTTCTCGCCGGCGAAGTGTCGGATCTTCTCTACCACTTGCTCGTGCTCATGGTTGAGCGCGGCGTCCCGCTTGAGCAGGTGCGCGAAGAGTTAATCCGCCGGCGTGAGAGAGGGAACGCTAAATGATTCCGGACCCCGCAGAACTAAAGGCGCTCCTGGATTTTGCGGTTTCACTGACTCGCCACGCGGGCGAGATCACTAATCGCTATTTCAAAGGATCATTTGTCGCCGAGCGAAAGGCCGACAATTCTTTTGTGACCGCAGCGGACCGCGAAGCGGAAAAGTATCTGCGCACGCAGATCGAAAGGGCTTTTCCCGAAGACGCGATTCTCGGTGAAGAAGAGGGCGAAAAAGCTGGCCGCTCAAATCGTCGCTGGATTCTGGATCCGATCGACGGCACCTATTCATTCGTGCATGGAGTGCCACTCTACGGAGTGCTAATTGGTTTGGAGATTGACAGCGAGGCGGTGCTTGGCGTCGTCAATCTTCCGGCGTTAGACGAAGTGATCTATGCTGCGCGCGGTCTTGGTTGTTATTGGAACGAAGCGGAAGCGCACGTCTCAACGACTCAATCTGTCACCGACGCTTTGTTACTCGCGACCGACTTTGGCACGTGTGAGCAGTACGGATACGGCCGCGCGGCCGAGAGTCTTCAGCGTCAGGCTAATGAGGCGCGCACCTGGGGCGATGCCTACGGACATGTGCTTGTCGCCACCGGCCGCGCCGAGATCATGCTCGATCCGATTATGAGCGTTTGGGACTGTGCCGCGCTTTTGCCTATCGTTGAAGAAGCCGGCGGCACTTTTACTGATTGGCGGGGGCAGAAGACGATTCATGGCGGCAATGCCATCTCGACTAACGGGGTCTTGTTCGAAACGGTGATGACGGCGATCAGGGACACTGAGAGAACGAAGTGCTGATTATTCCGGCGATCGATCTGCAAAACGGCAAATGCGTTCGCCTGTCCCAGGGGCGCAAAGATGCAGCGACGGTCTACTGCGATGATCCGATCAAAGTTGCCAGGGACTTTGAGCTGGCCGGCGCGCAGATGCTGCACATAGTCGATCTCGACGCCGCGTTTTCCGGCAGCTCCTCAACTAACCGACCCTTGCTGCGAGAAATTATTCGGGCAGTCCGCATACCGGTGCAGTTCGGCGGCGGATTACGCACTGCTAATGACGTCAACGAAGTGATAGAAGCCGGCGTAATCAGAGCAATCGTCGGCACGCTGGCCGTGGAGTCAACTGAAACCCTGGCAGAGCTCGTGCGAATCTTTAACGGCGATCGTATCGCCGTGGGGATTGACGCCAAAGACGGCGAGGTTATGGTCCGTGGCTGGGAACAAAACGGAAAGATCCGAGCTACCAAACTCGCCCGCGTTGTGGCGAGAGCCGGAGTCGAACGCATTGTCTACACTGATGTGGCGCGCGACGGAATGCTGGTTGGTCCCAACGTCGAACAGACTCGCTTGCTGGCGAGCGAGTCCGGCTTGAAAGTAACCGCATCAGGCGGCGTTTCTTCGCTTGGGGATCTCGAGCGACTGAAACATCTGGCGCCATTCGGAGTGGATAGCGTAATTGTGGGAAAAGCTCTCTACGAACGCCGCCTTACTTTCGCTGAGGCAGCACGGGCGTTACTCTGAGCCCTCCCTAACGGCCGGGCTAGTGCCCCACTCTGTAGGCCGTGAGATTCAAACGCACTCGACCAGTCCCGCCATGGAACTCGCGAGCAACGCCAGCAGCGAATGCGGTCCCTTCGATGCGCCACTCTCGTTAATCGTCCGGGCAAAGCGAACCCGCCTGATGCTGCGGTTATCAACGAGCTCGATGGTGAAGACGCCGGCGTCATGCGGGACGCTCTCGCCACCGGCGAGGACGCGGCCGGCCGTAGCCATCAGAAACCCGCCGATTGTCGTGTAGCCTTCGTTCTCCGGCAGATCGAGCCGCAACTGCCGGTTTGCGTCACGCACTGTCAGCATTCCATCCAGCACGTAGGTTTCGCCGTCCTGGCGAATCTGCTCGCGCACTTCTACGTCGTATTCGTCGTTAATCTCGCCGACGATTTCTTCGAGCAGGTCTTCGAGCGTCACGATTCCTTCCAGGCCGCCATGTTCGTCGATCACAAACATGAAGTGGACCCGCTCTCTCTGCATTTGTCGCAGGGCCTCGCCCAGGGAAGCCGTAGCCGGTAGGTACGTGGCCGGCCGAATCAATCTCAGCAAATCAAAATCCGCCGCCGGAATTCTCCCCATGTCGAGATCTTTCCGGAATAACAGACCGACAATGTTATCAAGGCGCGCGTCATAGACCGGCAGACGTGAATAGCCGCCGGCGAGAAAAGCAGATCTCACTTCCTCGAGCGTGGCGTTGGCGGGCAAGGCCTCAACCCGATTGCGCGGCACCATTGCCTCACGCACTTCGGCATTCGAAAAGTCGAACACCCGATGAATGAGCTGTTGCTCATGCCGTTCAAGATGGCCGCTCTTTCGCGAAGTGTCTATCAGGTGGCGAAGTTCATCGGCGGTGTAGACAGAGCCGTGGTCTGCCGTCGAATGCAATCCGAATAATCTCACGGTTCGCGTGCCCGCCCAGTCAAGCAATCGAATCGGCCACCGAAAGATGCGATAAAACATCTGCATGGGCCAGGAAATCGCCAGGGCGACTCGTTCGGCGCGCTCCAGCGCCAGCGTTTTTGGCGCCAGCTCGCCGAGGACGATATGCAGGAACGTGATGATTGTGAAGGCCAAGGCGAATGAAACGGTGTGCAGGGTTACCTCAGAGACGCGATCTTTGAGGGGCTCTTCCAGCAGGTGAGCAAACACCGGTTCGCCGATCCATCCCAGTGCCAAAGAGGCCATGGTGATCCCCAATTGGGTGGCCGAAATATAAGCATTGAGGTGGTCGAGCAGTTCGAGCAGCCGGTGCGCTCTGGAATTGCCGGCAGCGGCGAGCGTCAGGATGCGCGAGCGCCGGACGCCGACCAGGGCAAACTCCGACGCGACAAAGAAACCGTTGGCAAATACGAGGAGGAGAACGACCAGGATGTAAAGAGCCGTAACCATGCTTTTGAATTTAGCAAACCCTGGCCTGATTGTTCCAACTCGGCTAGAATTTCCCGACTCAGAGTCCAGGATTGATGTGAATGGACAGTGACCATGTCGAATCTTGCTATTCGGCTGTGCGATGTTCCCAGTCGCGTCCTGCTCTCGGACGCATGAAAAAGATCCTGCCGAGATCATCGCCGGCTCGATGTCTCCAGGTGCGGAAAAGGTGAAATGTTATGGCTCTCATTGGAGCAAATGAACTTAAACGTAAATTATTGATCTCTTTCGACGGTCAGCCTTACCTCGTCCTGGACGTCTTCTTCGCTTCGCCTACGGCTCGAGGCGGCGCCACGATGGTGCGGACGCGTTTGCGTCACGTTCTGACGGGAGCGGTTATGGACAAGAGTTTCCGCTCGAGTGAAAAGTTTGAAGAGCCGGACATCGAGACAGTGCCGGCGTCTTTTCTTTACAGCGACGCTGAAGGGTGTCACTTCATGTATGAGAAAAGCTTCGAGCAATTTGTTTTCTCAAATGAAGCTGTGGGCGACGATCGCGGCTATCTCAAGGATGGATTGTCACTACAGGTTTTGAATTACAATGGCGCGCCGGTTTCCCTGCAGCTTCCTCAGTATGTCGAACTCGCGGTTACGTCAACGGAGCCGGGTTTGCGCGGCGACACCGCCGCCGGTGGCGCCAGCAAACAAGCGACGCTGGAAACTGGACTCGTCGTGCGCGTGCCCCTCTTCATTAAGGAAGGCGAACTGGTGCGGGTGAATACCCAGACCGGCGAAGTTGCGGGCAGGGCTTAACGGATTATCCGTTAAGCGGGCTGACATTGGTGCGTCGAGACGGTTCACATGTCATTTGAAGGCCGCGGCCGCTCAATCATCCCGATATTAAACTGACGCACTATCTCCCAAACGTCCGCCAGCAATACGCATGGAGAGTATGCAGTGCAATCAGATGAATTGAAGCGGGGGGCTTTTTTTTGACTGCTATAAGTCGCCCGTGTTACAAGAAACACTCACTGCTTTGAGCTTATGTCACCTGTTTCTAAGAGAGGTTCTCCCGGTAAGCGCCGCCTGATCCGTGGTATCGCCCTCCTCTTTCTGATCTATACGGCGATAGATATTGCTTCACCAGACCTATGCCGTGGAGAGACATTGGGAGACATCGGACAGGAGTCGATCGCGGCAGGCGAGCTACAGTCATTCGATGAGTTGGGCTCTACCGGCTGTTTCATCGAAGCTGCGAATAGCCAACCGACCAATGAACCTGGACAGCAGCCTTTAGGCGACGAGGATTGTTGCTTTTGTTGTTGCGCGCATCTTCTGCCCGGAACGGTGATCGCTAATGTGGGCGTAACTGACATAAGATCATCAGTAAGTTCTCTTCAGTCTCTTTTGGTTCCTTCACCTTCATTAGTTCCAGAATTTCGCCCTCCACGTTCCGTCTAATCGGTTCTTAACTGAATCATTCTTAGACGTTCAATTGGCACAAGTGTTTCTTGTGTTCATCAATTGAGCATCTGCTATCGGTTGCTGGCTGCCGCAGTTTTCGGCGCAGTGACATAAGGATTCTCTTTGAGGGTGGCGGTAATGTTCTTTCATCGACGAGCATCTCGCATGGTCTGTTACGCGATAGCTCTTTCTCTGCTCCATAGCGCAGCCGGCGTTTATGGTCAGCGGACGCCGGAGAGTGTTGCGGCCGACGCGAACCTAAAGCGCGAGATTAGTCCTAAGGGCGACTCGCGATCCGAAGTTTCGAGCGGATTAGTTTTGAGTCCAACTGTCGCGCGTTACTTCGATCCGCTTCAGGGAAGTTCTTCGCTTGACTTGATTGGTCGCGCATTGGCGTCGAATGGTGAATTGGCCGCTGCTCGACTGGATATCGAACGAGCGCGTGCGCGGATTCGCCAGGCCGGACTTCGACCAAATCCAACTATTGATTTCGAGTACGCAAATGGGCGGCTTGCCGGCAACCCAGGGGAATATGAAACGAGCATTGGACTCGCTGTTCCGCTGGAACTCGGTGGCCAGCGAGCGCGGCGAATAGATCTGGCGCGAGCACAGCTGGAAGCTGCAGAAGCAGAGATCGCCGATCGCGAACGACGGTTGACAAGTGAAGTTCGCGCGAACTACGCGGAAGCCCTCGCGGCCCTGCGTGAGTTGCGGATCACCGAAAACCTCAATGACATCGATCTACAAACCACCAGATTCGTTCAAGTGCGAGTTAACGAAGGCGAGAGCGCGCCGATTGAAGTGAGCTTGTTAAAGGTGGAAGTTGATCGTCTGCGCTCGCGTCGCTCGCTCCTGGAGGGCCGCCTCAAAGCTTCGCTGCTCAAGCTCAAGATCCTTTCCGGTATGTCTGCGGATGAATTACTGCGGTTGCGTGAGGAACTCGATATTCCAAACCTGCCTCAGCCACCAGCTTCAATTGAAGCTGCAATCGACATTGCCTTGCGTAACAGGCCCGATCTGCGGCTCGCCCGATTGACGGAAGAGGTGGCAAAAGCTGGACTACGACTCGCCCGAGCTGAGAGCGCTCCCGATGTCACTCCCTTCACCAAATACTCGGTTGGTCGTTCAGTCTTTGACGATACGCCGGCAGGGCCATTCACGGACGGCGACAAGTCGCTGTCGTTCGGCGTCGCGGTTGGCCTTCCAGTTTTCAATCGGAACCAGGGTGCGAAAGCGGAAGCGGCCCTGATCATCGCTCAAGCGCAGAAGCGCAGAGAATTTAGCGAACAGCTGGTCCGTTCTGAAGTGACCAGTGCCTATCAGCGCTATCAAGCCGCACGGGTGGCAGTTGGAACTTATAACGAAGGTGTAATCGCTCGTTCAAATGAGAACATCCGGGCCATTCGCGCGGCTTATCAGATAGGTGAGTTTCGCATCACCGATCTACTGGCTGAACAGCGCCGGCTCTCAGATTCACAACGTGAATTTACGGAAGCGTTGACGGAGCAATATCGCGCCCTGGCTGATCTTCAGACCGCTATGGGCCTTCCAAAAGAGTGACTATGAGGATGCAATGATGTCGGATACCCCAACTAATCATGAGACCGAAATCCGCTCGTCGGCTGAGCCGGTTAACGAAGGCGATAGCCAGGTTGTGCTTGGTTCTGCGTTCCAGAATCCACGCAATCGCCAGCTATTGATCGTGGGAGCGGTTGCTCTCGTGGGCCTGATCCTCGTTCTCGGCCTGGCTCTTTGGCTTAGACGTGATCGCGCCAAGCCGCCCGCCGAGGAGCCCCAAGCGGAGAAGTCAGCAGACTCACCCAGCGAGGTCAAACTGTCTCCTGAAGCGCTCAAGGCCGCCGGGATAGAGATGGAAGGCGTCACGCAACGACCGGCAGTGGCTTTGCTCAAGGTTACCGGCACAGTTGAAACGAATTCCCAACAGACGCAACAGACCACCATGCTCGTTTCCGGTCGAGTGGAGCGTGTGAATGTCGTGCTCGGTGATCGAGTGAGCGCGGGCGCGCTGCTGGCCACGGTTTCCAGTCCCGAGGTTGCGGAGATGCACGGCAAGTTGCGTGAAGCAGAAACACGCCTCCAACTGGCGGAACGCAATTTAACTCGGGTGCAACGCGCAGAGAATCGCGTGGCTGTGCTGCAAGCCAAAGCAAAGCTTGATGAAGCCGAGGCTACGCTCAAGCGTACGCGGCGATTAATCGAATTAGAAGTAGGCGCTGGAAAGGATCTCATCGCGGCCGAAGCCAATTATAAGACTGCCAAGGCTGAGTATGATTTTCAGAGCAACATCTCTCTCAACCGTGAAGTGCAACAAGCGCAAGCGGAAGTCGAGACAGCTCGCGTCGATGTGGGTCATATTCGTCAAAGTCTCGTGACGCTGGGCGCTCATTTGAGTGAAAGCGAGCGGGAAAAGCCCGGTGAAAACATATCGCTGGTTAACGTGCGCGCGCCGGTCTCAGGCACAGTCACTGAACGCCTGGTGAACGCCGGTGCGGGTATTCAAGCCGGAACTCCTCTTTTCACGATCGCCAACATCTCGACGGTTTGGGTCATAGCCAATGTGCCGGAAGCACAGTTGGGCAGCTTACGAGTCGGAGCGCCGGCTGAAGTGCGCCTGGCGACAGCCAGCGAGAGACCGCTGGCGGGTCGTATCAACTACATCGATCCGCGATTGAACGAAGAGACACGCACAGGCCGCGTGCGCGTCGAGCTGGCAAACCCAGGGGAACGATTAAAGTCTGGGATGTTTGTCGAAGTTGGGTTTCAAACAAGCCAGGGCTCCGCTGGCGGTGAGGAGTTAATGGTTCCTTCCGGGGCTGTGCAACGCATCGGCGATCGTTCGGTGGTTTTCATTCCAAAAGAAGGAGAGGAAGGAACTTTCGAGGCGCGCGATGTCGAATTGGGTGGTGAAGTCGATGGCTATCAGCGGGTACTGAGTGGGCTCAAGCTCGGGGACAAGGTGGTAACGAAGGGCAGCTTCACGCTCAAGACGCAAATGCTGAAGAGTTCGATGGCCGAAGAAGAATAACGCGACTCCGACTCCGATATTGGACCCGGACAACGAAACCCCATGATCAATGCACTGATTCGCTTCTCAATCTCGAACAAACTGATCGTGCTTCTGCTGGTGGCCATCATGGCAGCGGCGGGCGTGTACAGCCTCATTAATCTACCCATAGATGCAGTGCCGGATGTGACCAATGTGCAGGTCCAGGTGCTAACCGGTGCGCCCTCGCTTGCTCCACTCGAAATCGAACGTCAAATCACCTTTCCTGTCGAGGTAGCGATGAGCGGTCTCCCCAATGTCGAGGAGATACGCTCGGTGTCCAAATTCGGCATCTCGAACGTGACGATCGTTTTCTCAGATTCAACTGACATCTATTTCGCCCGGCAACTTGTCCTGGAAAGACTCGCTACCGCGCGCGAACAAATCCCATCCAATATTGGTGCGCCTGAAATGGGTCCGATAGCCACCGGCTTGGGTGAGATCTATCAGTATGAAGTCAAAGCTGCAGCCGGCAGTAAGTACAGCGCGACTGACTTGCGAACGATTCATGATTGGAACATCCGGCGCCAGTTGATGGGCGTACCCGGCGTCACGGAAGTCAATGCTCACGGGGGCTTCGGCAAACAATACGAAGTCAGACTCTCGCCGGAAAAACTACAGTCTTACGGGCTCAATTTGCGAAATGTCTACGAAGCCCTGACGCGCAATAACTCAACGGTCGGCGGAGGTTACATCGAAAAAGGGGCGGAGCAGTATCTGCTGCGTGGTTTGGGACTGGTCGAAAACATTCAAGACATAGGGAACATAGTCGTCAAGACTGGAAAGGAAGGCGTTCCTGTTTTCGTTAAGGATCTGGGTGAAATTGTCGAAGGCGCAGCGATCCGTCAAGGTGCGGCTTCAGCGAACGGTGAAGGCGAGATCGTAACCGGGATGGCGATTATGCTGAAAGGCGAGAACTCGCGCACGGTCGCCCGCCGGGTGACGGAGCGAATCGCCGAGATTCAAAAATCACTGCCTCCCGGTGTTTCGATTGAGCCATTCTACGATCGCACGGCACTCGTCAAACGCGCGATTGCGACCGTGACGAGTAACCTGGTCGAGGGAGCGATTTTGGTCATCCTGGTTCTGCTTCTTCTCCTGGGAAACTGGCGCAGCGCTTTGTTGGTGGCGACCATCATTCCGTTATCGATGCTCTTCGCGGCGATCTTGATGCGACTCTTCAACGTGTCGGGAAATCTGATGAGTTTGGGAGCACTGGATTTCGGTCTAATTGTTGACGGTGCGGTCGTGATGGTGGAGAACGCCGTGCGCCGTCGGGCGGAAGCGCAGCACAACGAATCGCACGAGCGCCCTGAACGAACGATTCTGGATGCCTGTCTGGAAGTAGCACGTCCGGTGGTATTCGCGGTCGCCATTATCGCGATTGTCTATCTCCCGATTCTTTCGTTGCGGGGTATCGAAGGAAAAATGTTCGTGCCAATGGCTCTGACCGTTGTGTTCGCTCTCCTGGGCTCGCTGATTCTGTCGTTGACCTATGTGCCGGCAATGTTGTCGCTCATCCTGCGCGGCAAGGTTTCTGAAAAGGAAAGCCTCCTCATTCGCTGGTCGAGGCAGATTTACAAACCGGCACTTGCTTTCGTCATGCGCTTTCGCCCCTGGGTATTGGCGATGGCCGTTGGTCTGGTTCTAATTTCAGTCGTGATCTTTCCATTTCTCGGCGGCGAGTTTATTCCGCGTCTCGATGAAGGCGATATCCTGATTGAAACGGTGCTCTTACCGAGTATTTCTCTTAAACAGGCGATGAACACGACTACCCAGATTGAGAAAGTCGTCAGAAGTTTTCCCGAAGTCCGTCAGGTTGTCTCAAAGTGCGGAGCTCCGGCCGTAGCCAACGACTCGATGAGCCTGAATCAGTGCGATGTATTTGTGATGCTCCGTCCGACCAGGGAATGGACAACGGGACGCACGAAAGAAAAACTCGCCGAGGCTATGTCGAAAAAACTGGAGGCGGAAGTACCAGACGCGGCCTCGTTTGGATTCATGCAACCCATTGAAATGCGCGTCAACGAATTGATTGCCGGCACTCGCGGTGATGTCGCCGTTAAGTTGTTCGGAGACGATCTGGAGGTGCTGGCAGCCAAGGGCAGGGAAATCGAGCGCGTTCTCGCGTCGGTGCCGGGTGCGGTTGAGACCAGAGCCGAAGCGACGACGGGTTTGCCACAACTACAGGTGAAGGCCGACCGTGCCGCGATTGCGCGTTACGGATTGAACGTCGAGGACGTTAACGACCTGGTTGAGTCGATTTTTGCGGGGAAAAAGGCCGGCGAGGTCTTTGAAGGTGAACAGCGTTTTGATTTGGTCTTGCGCCTCAATGAAGATTCCAGCCAAACAATTGAGTCAGTCAAGAATCTGTTACTCACCGCGCCCAACGGATCTCGTGTTCGGCTCGCACAAGTGGCAGATGTCTCGCTGGT
Organism: Pyrinomonadaceae bacterium; assembly: GCA_044870975.1. Lineage (GTDB taxonomy): Bacteria > Acidobacteriota > Blastocatellia > Pyrinomonadales > Pyrinomonadaceae > UBA11740. The sequence goes on along the minus strand of JBIOZK010000244.1, from coordinate 1,600 downwards.
TGAAGGCGCAGCACAAATTTCGCGCGACGACACCCGACGACGTATCGTCGTCTCCAGTAATGTTCGCGACCGCGACGTGGCGACGTTTGTGGATGAAGCCAAACGGCGAATCGAGAAAGAAGTGAAATTACCTCCGGCATACTTCCTGAAATGGGGCGGCGCCTTCGAGAATCTCGAACGTGCGACCAACCGGCTGCTTATTGTCGTTCCCGTTGCGCTCTTTCTGATTTTCATTCTGCTGTTCACCACGTTTAATTCAGCGAAGCAGGCAGTCTTGATTTACACCGGAATTCCATTCGCGATTGTGGGCGGCGTTATGGCCCTGGCCTTGCGGGGAATGCCGTTTTCGATTTCGGCAGGGGTCGGTTTTATCGCGCTTTTCGGCGTGGCGGTGTTGAACGGAGTAGTGATGGTCAGCTATATCAACAGGCTCCGGGACGAAGGAAAGTCGATCGCTGACGCGGTACGAGAAGGCGCGATGACGCGACTGCGGCCCGTACTCATGACCGCACTCGTAGCCAGTCTCGGTTTTATTCCCATGGCCATCGCCAGATCCGCCGGAGCGGAAGTCCAGCGTCCTCTTGCGACGGTCGTGATCGGCGGTCTCATTACCTCCACGCTTCTAACATTGCTGATTCTGCCTACCGTTTACGGCTGGTTCGAGCGGGAGCGTCATGAGTAGCGTTCTGATCGAAAGGGCCCGTAAGCAGGTCCGGCCCCCTCGCCGGCCTGAAATGCTTTCTGGCCAGGGAAAACTTTCCCCTCGCGAGCGGAAAATGTTTTCTCGTCGGAGATAAGTTTCCTCTGACCAATCTAAAATGTTTCTCGCCAGGAATAAGTTTTCTCTCGCCAACTTAAAATGTTTTCTGGTCAGGGAAAACTTTCCCCTCGCGAGCGGAAAATGTTTTCTCGTCAGAAATAAGTTTCTCCTGACCAAACTAAAATGTTTTCTCATCAGGAATAAGTTTTCCCTGACCAAACTAAAATGTTTTCTGGCCGGGGAAAACTTTCCCCTCGCGAGCGGAAAATGTTTTCTCGCGAGGGGAAAGTCTTTTTGGCTGAGGAAAGACTTTGTTTTCGCCCGGCAGTTTTGTTAACAAAGATTTCATATCTGCGGCAATGGTTTAGGAAACTTGCGGTAAGAAATTGATTGCGTTGGACATGGGAGAAGTGCCGCATTTTTGCTGCGCATTTCAACCGTCAACCCGCGCGCAACCCGGGCCTGAGACCATTCGTATTCGTGAGCGTAAGTTAGAAAATTTTGAAAGGAGCAGTGCTTTATGGCACGAGCAAAACGCAAATCAGAAATTCTCGAAGGCGCCCGGCGACGGCTCGCCGGGATTCAGCAAATCAATCCTAAACCCGATTTCGGGCCCAGCCTCACCGTAGAGGCTTATGAGGCAGAGATCGACGGGTTCATCGACGACCAGGACGCTTACAACGGCGACATTGCCGCGTTGGACGAAAGAGGCAACCGGCTCGACGCCCGTGAACAGCGTTTGGCTGATTTCAGCCAGCGCATCCTGGCGGCGGTGAAAGCCCAATTCGGTCCGGACAGCAATGAGTTCGAACTGGCCGGCGGGGTGCGCCGCAGCGACCG
>JBIOZK010000243.1:0-4774 GCA_044870975.1 Pyrinomonadaceae bacterium | reverse complement strand
GCTGATTGTGCAGCCAACGGGAGTTGTAGAGCCTTTACCTGGATTCGGCCGGGAGCTTATAACCCAGGCGATTCAGCGATGTGTTATCTAATGTATTCGGTCAGCGGCCCGGTTTCGCATGCCTGTTGTATCTCGGGCGTAAAAAACTAGAGAGACGTTTTACTAATTCATAATCTGCAGGAGAAAGATGGCAAGTAACTTAACTTTCGCAATCATCAAGCCCGACGCCGTGAGTGCGGGTCATACGGGCAAAATAATCGATCGCATCATCGCTGGCGGCTTTGGCATTCGCGCCATGAAGCTGATTCACCAGACGCGCCAACAAGCCGAAGGCTTTTACGAAGTTCATCGCGGCAAACCATTCTATGATGGCTTAACCGAATTTATGTCGAGCGGCCCGTGCGTCGTGATGGCGCTGGAGAAGGACGGCGCCGTGAAGGCGTGGCGCGACCTGATGGGCGCAACCGATCCGGCGAAGGCTGATGAAGGCACAATCCGAAAAGAATTCGGCGGCTCAGTCGGCGAGAACGCGACGCACGGGTCGGACTCGGATGAAAACGCCGCGCTCGAGATTTCGTATTTCTTTAGCAAGCTGGAATTGGTTTGATTCGTCAATTGTCCGTTGTCAGTTGTGCTTTGCAACGGCCGATTCGCGACTAACGACAACTGACCACTGACCACTGACAACGGACAAAACTTATGAAACGCTGCCCAACTTGTAACCGCACCTTTGAAGAAGACTGGCTGGCCTTCTGTACTCAGGACGGGACGACGCTGATTGAAGAAGGTTCGTCGAAGCAGAACGAGCCGCCGGCGACAATCCTGGCGCCGCCGCCGGCGCCGCCACCTGGCGACTGGCAACAGCCTTCCGGTGGAATCGGTTCCGGTCAATTTCAGTCGCAACCCGTTCCACCGCCGCCACCGCCCTCGAACGTTGGCGCGCCCTCGGGTGGTCTGGGTTCCGGCCAGTTTCAACCGGGCCAACAAATGCAGTCCGGTTGGCAGCCACCGCCACCGCCCAGCGTACAGGGACAGAAGCAGGGCATCGCCGTAGCCTCGATGATATGCGGCATTTTTTCGGTGACGATTGGTTGGTGTTGTTACCTGGGCGTGCTGTCGGCGCCGGTGGCGATTGGTCTGGGAGCCTACCAATTGCTGCAAATCAAGAAGGACCCCGAGCACAATACCGGCAAACCATTTGCGCTGACGGGTGTTATCGCCGGCTCAGTCTATTTTGTCGGCCTCGCGATTATCATTTTGATTTACGGCATCGCGCTGTTGTCAGGCGGCCTGGGCAACAGGTAGAGCGTTAGGTTCGAATGACAGCGGCTGCGCCGAGGTTGATGCTCGTGTAGAATGATTGTGTCATGTCAATTCTTTCAGAAGTAATCGAGTCGACCCGCGCGATTATTCAGGGGATGAGCGTGACGCTCTCTTACATCCCCAAGCGCAAACAGACCGTCCAGTATCCCGAGGATCCCGTGACGGTGCAGCCACGCTACCGCGGTCAACATCTGCTTCATGTCGATGAACTGGGGCGCGAGAAATGCGTCGCCTGTTTCCTGTGTGCCGCGGCTTGCCCATCGGAATGTATTTACATTGAAGCTGCCGACGACCCGCGTCCGGCAACCGAACGCACCGGCGTCGATGAGCGCTTCGCGAAGGTCTATAACATCGATTACAACCGCTGCATCTTCTGCGGCTTCTGCGTCGAGGCTTGCCCGAAAGACGCGATCACCCACGGTTACAACTTTGAGTTGTCCGTCTACAATCGCGGCGATTTGGTGAAGCGAAAGGACGACCTGCTAATCACCAAACAAGTGCAATCGAAGAATTATCGCGTGGCCTTTTCTGACGAGGATGTGGATTCGGAATATAAAGTAATCTAGGTCGGTTTCAAGTTTCAGGTTTCAAGTTTCAAGTTGTTTCGGTTCGTGAGCGGTTTCGGATTATTGCCGCGAACTTGAAACCTTAAACTTGAAACCTGAAACTGTCTCGGCTGCTATGCGCGAGTTTCATTACCGCTGGGAATTTGACCTCGAATCGTCGCCGGATCAGATTTGGCCGCTGGTCTCGGATACGAATCGGTTCAACCGCGATACCGGCGTGCCGTCAGTTGAGATGGTTGCCGACCAGGGTGGGCTGCGTAATGCTCGTCGACGTTTGCAGCTCTCAGTGCTCGGTATTCCCGTGGAATGGGAAGAGCAGCCGTTTGAGTGGGTGCGGCCGCACCGCTTTGGCGTCGTGCGTCGATATTCCAAGGGGCCGGTCAAAGAGCTGCGGGTGCGCGTTGAGTTGACTCCGCAAGCGCGCCCGAACAGCAGCGGTGACGAAGCGACCGGAACGAAGCTCGTTTATGATGTGCGAGCGGAACCAGCCAGTATCATTGGCTCGTTCGCGATACCGATTCAAATCGGAATAATTAGTGCGCGCAATTTCGCGAGGACAATCCGCGAGTACGACAGACTAGCGAAGCATGGCCGGAGCGCAGAAACAGAAACGAAGAAGGCTAATTTTGCGTCCGGCGGACGCGACCGTTTGCTGGCGCTGAGTGAGAAGCTCGTCGCATTGGGAAATGATCAGGAGTTGGTCGCGCTGCTCGTCGATTATGTCGAGAATGCGGACGAGTTTGCTGCGGCGCGAATCCGACCTTATGAATTGGCGCGAATGTGGCGACAGCCGCGCCGTCGCGTGCTCGAGACATGTCTGTGCGCCACGCGGGCCGGCATCCTGGATCTGCAATGGAATCTCATGTGCCCTTTGTGCCGCGGGGGCAGCGCGATGACGTCTCTGACCGAAGTCAATCCGACCACACATTGCCCGGGATGCAACATTGATTTCAGCGTCAACTTTGAGCAATCCGTGGAACTAACGTTTCGGCCTAATGCCTCGATTCGCAAAGTTGAGGCGGAATTGTTTTGTGTTGGCGGGCCGCAAGTCATGCCGCATGTCGTCGCTCAGCAGTTGCTTGCGCCCGGTGATAACCGAAGCGTTGATATCGATCTGGAGGCCGGACGTTATCGCGTGCGGACGATGTGCATCCCCGGATGGCAGCCGTTGATAGCCACGAGCCAGACATCAGCATCCCAGACAATTCAAGCGACGCCGCAGGGCTGGAGCAACGAAGAGTTGCCAATCGATAGGCACGCCACGCTGCGATTCGAAAATGCCACCAGTGAAGAGCAGATCTTCATACTTGAGCGAACCGACTGGAATGACGAGGCGGCCACCGCTTCGGAAGTGACGGCGCTGCAGGTCTTTCGCGATTTGTTTGCGACGGAAGCTCTACGGCCGGGCGAACAAATCTCAGTCGGGACGCTGACGGTGCTGTTCACCGACCTGAAGAATTCAACACAAATGTACCGGGAAATCGGCGATGCGACGGCGTTCGGTCACGTGATGAACCACTTCGACGTGCTCAAAGAGGTCATCGCCGAACATGATGGAGCATTGGTGAAGACAATCGGCGATGCGGTGATGGCTGTCTTTCGCCAACCTTCAGCGGCACTCAAAGCAATGTTGCACGCGCAGGAAAAACTCGCCGATCCCTCGGGTCGCAAACCGCTGAGTTTGAAAGCCGGGGTACACGTAGGCCCGTGCATCGCCGTCACGCTCAACGATCGTCTGGATTATTTCGGCTCGACCGTGAACCTGGCGGCGCGCCTGGAAGGGCAGTCTACCGGCGCTGATATCGTGATTTCGAACGATGTTTACGACGATCCGGAGGTGCGAGCCTATCTCGGCGATCCGAACAACCAGGTGCTTGCGCGCCGGTTTGAAATTCCCTTGAAGGGATTTGATGCCGAGCAATTTGCGCTCTGGCGCGTGGCGAAGGAGCAGGGAGAGCAGGCGCGCGCTTAAATGCGGCACTTGCGGCGGCGGACAATTCCGACGTCTAAGTTTTGTTTAAATAAGTATGCTGATCGAGACGAAAGATGTAAGCCGGGTCTATCAAATGGGTACCACCCAGGTCACTGCGCTGGACCAGGTGACCATGGGAATCGCCGAAGGTGAATTCGTTTCGATTCAGGGTACCTCCGGCTCGGGCAAATCGACTCTGTTAAATTTGCTCGGCGGACTGGATCGGCCAACCAGCGGCGAAGTCTTCTTTGATTCCCAGCCACTCGGCCCATTGAATAAGAAACAGATAGCCCGTTATCGGCGGCATTCAGTCGGAATGATCTTTCAGAATTTCAATCTGATTCCCACCATGACTGCTGCTGAAAACGTGAAACTGGCGCTGGCGTTTGGAGGAATGCGCGGTATCGAGCGCCGCGAGCGCGCTGGTTCGTTGTTAGATCGCGTCGGCCTGGCCGGTCGCATGGATCACCGGCCGTCCGAAATGTCAGGCGGCGAGCAGCAACGGGTGGCGATTGCGCGAGCGTTGGCCAACAGTCCGCGGCTGCTGCTTGCTGACGAGCCGACCGGCAATCTAGACTCGACCCGTGCCCGCGAATTGTTATCGCTGTTGCGGGAAATGGTTGAGCGCGACCGGCTGACCGTTTTGCTGGTGACTCACGATCACGAGCTGGCCAGCAGCTATTCCGATCGACTTATTATGATGAAGGACGGCAGAATCAGTGGTCAGTAGTCAGTGGTCAGTTGTCCGTAGTCAGTTGTCCGTAGTCAGTTGTCAGTGGTCCGTTGTCCGTGGTCGCGTGGCTGAAGTCGTCTGATAGTTACCTGACTACTGACTACTGACTACTGACTACTGACTACTGACTACTGACTACTGACTACTGACTACTGACTACTGACTACTGACTACTGACTA
>JBIOZK010000242.1:0-113521 GCA_044870975.1 Pyrinomonadaceae bacterium | reverse complement strand
TGAAGGTGGCGGAGAACGCGGTTTTATTCCAACGCGAATCCAACCGCGCGTTCGTGCTGATGCAGTACTTCGGTTATCTCAGGAGAAATCCGGACGCCGCACCGGAAGCGACGTTGAACTTCAACGGTTACAACTTCTGGTTGGGCAAGTTGAATCAGGCCAACGGTGATTACGTTGCCGCTGAATTGATCAAGGCATTCGTGAATTCAAGTGAGTATCGCGGCCGCTTCGGGCCGTGAGGCGCGCAGCCATGCTGGCTGTGTCTGAATTATTCTTCGCGCGCGAACTTGCTTCCATAAGCGCGCGCGAAGTAAATAGCTACCAGAAAGCCCACGAATTGAATCGTGGCGGCCGTCCAGTACGTTCGCAGGATCGAACCATCACTCATTTTCTGCGCGATTCCGTCATAACCCACATGCGCGACCGCGCTGTAAATCAGGACCGCAGCCAGCGACGGTCCGACGGCACGGGCCAGGCTCGCCACCGACTGCGTCACCCCTAATACACTTCCCTGGTCAGAGGCGCTGGCGCTCTTTGATGCGAGGCTGCTCAGCGTCGGCGCAGACAGCGCTTGTCCGATTGAAGTCGCCGCACCAACCAGCAGAATCGTGAACAGGCCCGTAGAAGGTTGGACGAAGGGAACCACGATCAAACTCGCGGTGAACAATAGCGCGCCGACGATTACCAAAGCCGGCTCGCCAAACTTCTTCACCAGGCGTCCGATCAATCCGCCCTGAATGATCGCTGAAATCACGCCGACAAACGCGAAGATCCAGCCATTGTGGAACGCGTCGTAGCCCAGCCTGAACATCATGAAAAGCGAAAACGATGCGGTCATCATCGAGAACGCGACGATGCCGAGAAAATAGATCGCCAGCACGGAAGCCAGCGCCCGGTTGCGCAAAGAACTAATCAATTGCTTCCAGCTACGCCCGCTCGCCGCGGAAACGCGCGCCGGATGATCCGGCGTGACTGTTTCAGGTAAGGCAAAAAACAGCAGAATCGCATTCGCTAGCGCCAAACCGCCGGCAAAGAAAAATGGCACGTTGATGCCCCAGCGACTGAGGATGCCGCCTATCGCCGGCCCAAAAACAAACCCCAGACCGAACGCCGCACCAATCAGTCCCATTCCCTTCGCGCGATTTTCCTTCGTGGTGACGTCGGCGATGTACGCTTGCGCCGTTGAGATGTTGCCGCCGGAAATTCCATCGATGATGCGGCCGAGAAAGAGCATCCACAGCGTCGTGGCAAATCCGAGGATGAGAAATCCCAACGCGGTGCCAATCAGACTCACGAGCAACACCGGCCGGCGTCCGTGCTTATCTGACAGCCGCCCCAGCACCGGCGCGAAGATGAGTTGCAGCACCGAATAAGACGCGAAGAGCAATCCAACCTGGCTGGGCGTCGCGCCGAACTTGGTGCCTTCTGCGTAAAAGGGAAGAACGGGAATGACGATCCCGAATCCGACGAGATCGATGAAGACGGTGATGAAAATGACGAGGAGCGGCGAGCGCTTCATTGATTCAATCTGGGTGCGCCGGCAAAGCGAAGTGACGACGGCGCTTTGGTTTTTCTATTTCACAAACGCGATGCTGAGTTATGAAGGTCCTTGTATATGGTTAATGCAAAGCGGTGTCGCCATTTGGACCCCGCGCGCCAATTCAACGTCCGGCAATCAATCGATCTACTGACAACTGCCCGCCGCCCAGGATCAGTAACGCCAAAGCCATCCCTAAAAATGCGAGCGCCAACTCCATCCCCTCCGGCGCAAAAAACCTGGGCCAGAGTACGCCGCCGATTGCAGTTATCATGACACAGACAATTAGGAATGCACCGAGGCGCGTAAACAGGCCGAGCAGGATCGACAGGCCGCCAAGCAATTCCGCAAACGCCGCCGCACCCATCCACGCTGCGCCCGGCTTCATGAATGAAAACGGGGCGGGAAACGAGGTGAACTGGGATAATCCGGGACCGCCAAACGACCCCAGAACCTTCTGCAGGCCGTGTCCGATGAACGCCGTTCCCATGGCCAGGCGCAAGGGAAGCGGCGCCCATGTCGCAGAAGTCGCCGTTATTCTCCGAAGCATGTCTGTCACCTTTCGGTTTCTCTTTCAGAAGGATGTGAGCAATATAAATCCGTTTCCCCACATAGCCTAGCCACTAAATGTTGTTGTCCGGTGAAATTGTCTCTCAACCGCAGGGTCGGACTTTGCGGGTCTCTTTGCACCGTTGCCACGGGAGCTAGTCGATCGGGAAGCACAAGTTCACGCCAGCAAGCCCGGAACGCAAAGTTCCGCAAAGGCCAATGCAGGCACGAGCCTCCGGACTATTTTCTTGACATTCACTCCTCCACGGGATTAGTTTTTCGGCGCAAGCTTGCGTGCTGCGCGCTCAACAACCTTTTGCCAGGTGGAACTCTTCTGACTCTGTTTCCACCTCCGGAGCCGTCAGCGTCGTTCCTCAATCTGGAGCCAGCAATGTCTTCCCCTCAAACCTTCGTCGATGATGTCTTTATCAGCTATCGGCATCTTGATAATGAATTGCTCGATGACCAGGGGAAGGGTTGGATAGATAATTTTCACGAGCGCTTCGAGAGCGTCCTGGGAGAGGCGCTCGGGTATGAACCGACGATCTGGCGCGATCCCAGATTGCCCGGCAACGCGTACTTTGCCGACGTGCTGGAAGAAAGAATTTCCAGGACGGCCGTCCTGATCTCGATTCTTTCACCCGGCTACCTCCAATCTGATTGGTGCCTCGGTGAGCTAAGAGAGTTTTGTAGCCTCGCAGATCAAGCTGGCGGCGTGCGTGTAGGTGATCGGATGCGCGTCTTCAAAGTCGTCAAGACGCACATCGAGCGCGAGTTGCATCCGCCTGAGTTTCAGAAGCAACTCGGGTACGAGTTTTTTGAAATCGATAAGGCGACGCAGCGGCCGGTCGCGTTCGGGCAGGAGTTGGGACGCCACCGGGATCAAAGATACTGGAGCAAGCTGGACGATCTTGCCTGGGACGTCAAACAAGTTCTTTCCACCATAAATCCGCGCGCCAAAGTTGCGGCCCCGGGTTCAGTCTTCTCCCGCGCGCAAGGCGCGGTCTATCTCGCGCAAACGACCAGGGACTTGAGCGGCGAGCGGGACCAGATCAAGCGCGAGTTGCAGAACCGCGGCTACAACATCCTTCCCGAAAGAGAGCTGCCCTTCATCTCGCCCAATTATGAAGAGGCCGTGCGCGAGTGCGTCGCGCGCGCGCAGCTTTCGGTGCACCTGATCGGCGGTAGTTACGGCATCGTGCCCGAAGGCGCCGGTAATCGCTCGATCGTTTGTCTGCAAAATGAAATCGCCGCGGAACGCAAACGCGACCAGGCCTTCTCGAGATTGTTGTGGATGCCCGTGGGACTGACGCCGCAGGAAGAGACGCAGTCTCAGTTCATCGCACATCTGCGGACTGACGCCGCGACCCAGCAAGGCGCGGAGCTGCTGCAGACACCGCTCGGGGAACTCAAGAATCTCATCCAATTGCGCCTGACGAGCAACGGTGATAAGCGCAAGGACGAACCATCCGGTGAGACTGCGCCAAAGATTTATCTGATTTTCGACAAGCGTGATTTGGACGGCATCATGCCGTTGAATGACTACCTGACGGTCGAGAAACATTTTCAAGTGCTATTGCCGGTCATTGACGACGAAGGCGCCGACGAGGCGCAGGCATTCGATATTCACCAAGACAATCTCGCGCAGTGTGACGCGGTGCTGATCTACTACGGCAACGCCAACCAGGTATGGTTCGAATATAAGCGGCGTGACCTGAAGAAGATCGTGGGCCTTGAACGTCAGAGTCTGTTGGCGGCGGAGGGAGTCTACGTGGCCTCGCCCAAGACAGCGCACAAACAACTATTCAATAGTCCCGACTCGGTGGTCATAAAGAATTTCGCGGACTTCTCAGCGGCAAGTCTGGATTCATTTCTGGCCCGCGTCCAAACGGGTCAGCAGCCCGACCGTTAGGGCGGGCTGCTTTTGAATCCGCGCGCTTGATTGGACGAGTGGCCCTCCCTTACGGTCGGGCTTCTGACATGTCATCTGCAAACAAGGAACAGTTGATGCACGAAATCGATTACCCGACCAATCCGTTTCCCGGCCTGCGTGCTTTTGAGTCCAGCGAGACGCACCTGTTTTTCGGACGGGACGGCCAGAGCGAGGAGCTGCTGCGGCGACTGAAGCGGACCCGCTTTCTCGCGGTCGTGGGCACCTCCGGCAGTGGCAAGTCTTCGCTCGTGCGCGCCGGACTGCTGCCGGCGCTGCAGGGCGGACTGATGGCCAGCGCGGGCTCGGACTGGCGCATTGCTATCCTTCGCCCCGGCAGCGACCCCATCGGCAACCTCGCGCGCGCGTTGGCTTCTCCAGCTGTTCTGGGCGCCGGCGATGAAAAGAGCGCCCCGATGCAAGTGGTACTGGCTGAGACCACTCTGAGGCGCAGCAGTCTGGGTCTGGTCGATCTGGTCACGCGCGCGCGCACGAAGGTCACCGAAAGCGGACAGCCGCTTTTTGCGGATTACGAAAATCTGCTGGTGGTCGTCGATCAGTTCGAGGAATTATTTCGTTTCAAGCAGCTGATCGAAGAGGAGAATTCGCAAGAGGATGCGGCGTGTTTCGTCAGGCTGCTACTCGAAGCCGTCCGTCAGAATGAGGAAAAGAAAATCTACGTTGTGCTGACGATGCGCTCTGACTTTCTCGGCGACTGCGCGCAGTTCTTCGAATTGCCCGAGGCAATCAATAAGGGCCAGTACCTGATCCCGCGCATGACCCGCGACGAGCGGCGCGCCGCCATCAGCGGCCCGGTCGCGGTGGGACAAGGGACCATCAGCGAGCCGCTGGTGAATCAACTGCTCAACGACGTGGGCGACAATCCCGATCAATTGCCGATTCTGCAGCACGCGCTCATGCGCACCTGGGACCACTGGCTGGGTCATCGCAACGGAAACCCGATAGACATTCGCGACTATGACGCGATCGGCGGTATGGCCGCAGCACTCTCGCGCCACGCCGACGAAGCCTATGCGGAATTAAATGACGCGCAGCAGGCGATCGCGGAAAAACTGTTCAAAGGACTGACTGAGAAGGGCGCTGACAATCGCGAGATCCGCCGCCCCATGGAAGTCCAGGAGATTTGTGCGTTGACCGGCGCAGACGAAGCAACGGTCATCCCCGTCGTCGAGGTATTCCGGCGCGAGGGCCGATCGTTTTTGATGCCGCCGCCGACCGACCCGCTGACCGGCGCGGCCGTTCATCTAAACGGCGAGTCCCTGATCGACATCTCGCATGAAAGTCTGATCCGCAACTGGGAACGTTTGAAAAGTTGGGCGGATGAAGAGTCGCGCTCAGCGCGCATCTATCGCCGTCTGGCAGAGACTGCGGTGCTTAATAAAGAAGGTGGCGCCGGCTTGTGGCGTGATCCCGATCTCGGGGTCGCGTTGACGTGGCGTGAGCAAAGTAATCCGAATCTAATATGGGCGAAACGCTATCATCCCGAGTTCCCCCTGGCGATGAGTTTTCTGGACGCGAGCGTCGCGGCGCGCGATGCCCAGATTGCCGGCGAGGAAGCTCGTCGTCGAATAGAGATCAAACGCACCCGCATCACGGCTTCAATTTTCGGGGTTGCCTTTATCTTGTCGCTCGTGTTGGGCATTTATGCGTTGTTCCAGAGAAACAGAGTCCAGCAGTCGTTGCAAAGCCTTAGAGAATACTCACAGCAGGTACTAGAGGAATCGGCAAAGAGTAGACATCTACTTTATACCGCCGATGTCAACCTCGCGGGACAGGCGTTTGCGAACAAGAACATTGTCCGGGGGCTGGAATTGCTGGAAGCACATTTGCCTGGCTCCGAACTTGGCGAAGTACCTGGCTTCGAGTGGTACTACTTCTGGCATCGATATCATCAAGAGCGGGCCACGCTCCGCGGACACACAGACAGCCTCTCTTCCGTAGCATTTTCCCCTGATGGCCGAACGCTGGCGACCGGCAGTTTTGATACTACAATCAAACTGTGGGACACCGCCTTACAACGGGAACTGGCCACGCTCAAAGGACACACCACTCGAGTTTATTGCGTGGCGTTTTCGCCTGATAGCAAGACGCTCGCCAGCGGTGGTGGTGATGGTACAGTAAAGTTGTGGGACGTAACCTCCCATCAGGAATTAGCTACGCTCAGCGGACACTCACCTTGGGTCACTTCCATAGCATTTTCGCCCGATGGCCGGACGCTCGCCACCGGTAGTACAGATACGACTGTGAGGTTATGGGACTATACCTCGCACCTCGAGCTAGCGACCCTCACGGCACCCGGCTTTGTCAACGCCGTAGCATTTTCACCTGACGGCCGGACTCTCGTGGTCGGCAGTGATAATGAGAAGGTGGTTCTCTGGGACACGGCCTCGCATCGGGTACTGGCCGAGCTCAAGGGACGCCCTCCGGTTTATTCCGTAGCATTTTCACCTGACGGCAGGACGCTCGCCACCGGTAGTGATGATACGACCGTGACTCTGTGGGACACGAGATCGCGTAAGGAAGTAAGCACACTCAAGGGAGATGCCGGGCCAATCGCATCCGTAGCATTTTCACCCGACGGCAGCACGCTCGCCACCGCGAGTGTTGAGGGTGCTGTGAAGTTGTGGGACACGGGCTCGCATCGGGAACTGGCCACGCTCAGCGGACATGGCGGGGCCGTCTCTTCCGTAGCATTTTCGCCGGACGGCAGGACGCTCGCGACCGGTGGCGATGATAATTCCGTCAAATTGTGGAACAGCACTCGGCAAAGGGAATCAGATACACTCAATGGGTACGCCCGGAGGGTCGATTCCATGGCATTTTCTGCTGATGGCCGGACGCTCGTCACCGGTGGCACTGCCGTGAAATTGTGGGACACCGTCTCGCGACGAGAAATAACTACGCTCGGCGGAGGCGAAGGCACTTTCTACTCGATCGCAGTTTCTCCCGATGGCGAAACACTCGCTATCAGTGATCAGGATCGTAACCTGAGACTCTGGAACATTGCCTCGCGCAGGGAAATAGCCACGCTGAAAGAACACACCGGTGAGACTTCGTCGACGAATATCTATCCCGTAGCATTTTCCCCTGATGGCCGGACGGTCGCAGCCGGCGGTGACGATTGTGCGGTGACGTTGTGGGATACGACCTCGCATCAGGAAGTAGCTACATTCATTCGACCCATGGACGACCCAAATCGAGACCCTCCCATGGTCACCTCCATGGCATTTTCTCCTGATGGCCGGACGCTCGCCGTCGGCGATGATGAAAAAACGGTAACGTTGTGGGACACCGCTTCGCATCAGCAACTAGACAGGCTTACAGGACATACGTACGGTGTCAATTCGGTCGCCTTTTCCACTGATGGTAAGAAACTCGCCACCGCCAGCAATGATCGTACGGTGAAACTGTGGGACACGGCGTCGCATAGAGAATTAGTCACGCTCAAGGGGCACACCGCCGACGTCACTTCCGTGGCATTTTCCCCAGACGGGACGACCCTCGCAACAAGCAGTGCGGATGCGACGGTAAAGCTTTGGGACACCTTCTCCTATAAAGAACTAACCACGCTGAAAGGACACGGACAGCCAGTCTCGTTCGTAAAATTTTCTCCTGAGGGCCGGACGCTGGTCACGGCCGGGGAAGACGGCACCGTTAGATTATGGCGCGGCGCTACGGATACTGAGGTGGCTGCTCAACGCAAGTCGCTTCAGTCCACCGGAAGATCTCCGAGTTAAGCGGAAGACCGAGTTCCCAAATCCATCGCTGTGGATCGTGGAAGCATTCGTAGTAACATCTTTTCGCTTTATCTCCTCCACAACGTTTTCAGGAAAGAGTAGTAGGGAGTTCAGAGATCAACCTTTAGCCGTTGATTAGAGCGGCAGCTAAAGCTTGAACCAGACTGAACAACTTGCGGAGACTCATATGCGTCGCGTGCACAATTTGTTAACGGTCGGTCTGGTGGCTTGGGTGATGGCGTTCGCGGCTTCCGGCTCACCGGCCCAGACCAGCAGTCCGCGCTCATCCGACATTTCATTCACTGTCTCAATGCCAAAGCCGTGGACGCATCTGCTCGAGGTCGAGATGCGGATGCAAGTGCCCGCCAACTTGAACGTACCCAATGAAACGAATCTGATCATGCCGGTGTGGACCCCGGGTTCCTACATGATCCGTGAATTCGAACGCAACGTTCAGGACTTTGCGGCGGACGTTGATGGCCGGACGCTGGAATGGACGAAGACGAACAAAAACACCTGGAGCGTGAAAACCAACGGCGCGCGGCGGTGGCGGGCAACTTACCGCGTCTACTGCAACGAGCCCTCAGTGCGCACGAACGTGGTGAACGACGAGCATGCGTTCTGGAACAACGCGGCGCTATTGATGTATCCGGAAGGCGGCATCAGCAAACCATCGACGTTGCGCATCGCGCCGGCAAACGATTGGAAGATCGCTACAGGACTACCGGCGGTCGAGGGGCAGCCAAACACTTTTCGCGCCGAAAACTTCGACCTTCTTTACGATTCACCCGTCGAGGTGAGCAACTTCAAGCAGATTGATTTTGAAGTGCGCGGCGTGCCCCATCGCATAATTATCGATGGCGAAGGCAACTATGATCCCGCCCGAATGAAGCGTGACGTGCAGAAGATCGTCGAAACAGAAGTGGGCATGTTCGGCGCGATTCCCTATCACGATTACACCTTCTTTCTGCACCTGCGCAACGGCTTCGGCGGCGGCATCGAGCATTTGAATTCGACTTCGCTGGGGTTCGCGCGCAACGGGTTCGGGAACGAACAAGGCTGGCGCAGATTCTACGGGTTGGTAGCGCACGAATTCTTTCACCTGTGGAACGTGAAGCGGATTCGACCCGATGCGCTGGGCCCGTTCGATTACACGAAAGAAAACTACACGCGATCGCTGTGGGTCGCTGAAGGCGTCACCAGCTACTACGGTGACTTGATGGCGCACCGCGCCGGCTTGAATGCTGAACGAGACTATCTCGCCGGACTGGCGCGCGACATTCAAGATTATCAGAACACGCCCGGTCGTTTGCAGATGAGCGCGGAAGAGGCCAGCTTCAACGCGTGGATCAAGGAATATCGTCCGGACGAAAACTCGGTGAACTCGCAGATTTCGTATTACGACAAAGGCGAATTGCTGGGGCTGTTGCTCGACCTGCAGATCCGTCGCGAATCGAAAAACGCGAAATCACTCGACGACGTCATGCGTTATCTCTATCACGAGTTCTATGAAAAGAACCGCAACTACGCGCCGGCCGACTTTCAGAAAGCTTGTGAGTTGATGGCCGGGTCGAGTTTGGAAGATTTCTTTCGGCGTTATGTGCGCGGACGAGATGAAATTCCCTACGACGAGTTTCTGTCGGCTGCGAATCTTCGCCTCGACCGGCCGGACCAGGCCCGCTCTACGCGCGATGGCCGTAAGTTGGTCGGATTTCTCGGGGCCGATCTCGAAGACAGCGGGGACTTTATCAACGTCAGGGACGTGCGCGCGGGCACTCCCGCATACGAGCAGGGCCTGTATGCGAAAGACAAGATCGTAGCGCTCAACGACGTGCACATGAAACGAGAGGCCTTCGAAGCTGCCATCGCCGCGAAGCTCGATGAAACGGTCCGCATCACGGTCCTGCGTAACGACGATCTGCGGACGCTCGAAATCAAATTGGGAGCCACGACGGACGCGCCTTATAGAATTGTGCAGTTACCGGCGCCGTCAGAATTGCAGAAGCGAATCTACGAATCGTGGTTGAACGGACGATAGGCATTCCCGCTTCCGGTCTCTGACACCGTGAACGCATGAGATATTTTCGCATCAGCCGGAAGACCAATCGTGCGCTCTGCACGCTGCTCACACTTCTCGCATTCGTTCTCACCTGCCAGGCACAAAACGGCTCCGTCGAAACCGTTCAGTTCCACAGCAACCTCATCAACGCGACCCTTCCTTACAACGTGGTATTGCCGGCGAACTATCGCAGCTCAAAGACGACGCGATATCCGGTGCTGTATTTGCTGCACGGCCTGGGCGGGCATTACGGTGATTGGATTACGCGCACGAATGTCGCTGATTACGCTGCCCAGCATCGAATGATCGTCGTGATGCCCGAAGGTAATGACAGTTGGTACACGGACAGCGCAACCAAAGCTAACGACAAGTACGAGTCTTATGTGATTAAGGAATTGATTCCTGACGTGCAGCGCCGCTATCGCACGATCGAGACGCGTTACGGCCGCGGTATCGCGGGATTGTCGATGGGTGGATACGGCGCACTGAAGTTTGGTTTGAAGTCTCCGGGCACGTTCATCTTTGCGGGCTCGATGAGCGGTTGTCCGGAAGCAGCATCGTGGACGGCTGAGGATCTCAAGGACTTCAAAGCAATCTACGATTCATTACCCCCAGTGTTCGGCGCGGAAGGGTCTGAAACACGCAAAGCAAACGATCTCGTGGGGATTGTGCGAGGCATGAGCGCTGGTCGCATCGCCGGACTGCCATATCTTTATCTCGACTGCGGGACAGACGATTTTACGTCGAACTCGAATCAGAAATTCGCTGAGCTGCTGAGGCAGCAGAAAATACCACACGAGTATCGACAGCTACCGGGAAATCACAACTGGCAGTACTGGGATCAGCAAGTGCGAGAGGTCTTGAAAGTCGCGGCTGACAGACTCAGGGCCGGTCGAATGCAACGCTGAGTAGAGTTAGAGACTAGAGACTAGAGATCAGAACTAACGTGATCGTATCCCCAAACTGATCTCTAGCCTCTAGCCTCTAGCCTCTAATAGATTATCTAGCAAAGATCTGAAAGTTCGGCCTTTGCCGGTTCACGTCGAGCGGCCGCGTTCCCAGAATTCCCTGCACGATCATCAGTCGCGCATTCATCCGCGGCTCCGTCATTTGAAACTTCTCAGCGGTAACGCGTGCGCCTTCAAAATCGACTTTGGCCAACGCCGCTAACTGACCGCCAAAACGGTTAACCATGCCCACGAGATCATCATTGGTGCGCATGGACATTTCTCCGTCTTTGAAGATGTCGACTTCGAAACCATTCAGCACGGTCGCCGCCTGCAGCAATTCGTTCAGATGGGCAATGCCGGCATCGAGTATCTCAAAGCTCTTCTTTGAATCGAGCGTGGCGTAAGCGTCGGCGACCTTAAGTTGATTGCCAAAGTCATCAAAGTCCATCGCCCGCTTCGACACCAGGTTGCGCGCGTCGTCCATGAACTTCAGCGCCAGCTTCTGGTTGTCCTTCTGCGTGGCTTTTGCCAGATCGATGAGGTACTTGATGCGATCATTGTCCGACGGCAACGCGGCTAACTTCTGTTTGATCTCGTTCAGTTTTTCCGGCGAAGCAGTCGTGGTCAATTTCTTGAAGTCCACGGCCTGCATGATCGCGGTGCGTCCGTTGTCATCCAGGTGATTGGCGGCAATATCGACTGCCTTGTCGGTGTTGCCTTCGTCGATCGCCCGCTGCGCCGCCATCTGATAGAGCCGCGATTGCACTTGCGGCGGGGCCTGACTGGCCGCGGTCACCAGGCTGTCGCTCGAACTGCCCTGGTTCATCAGGCCGCGCATGGCATTCATCGGACCCTGGTTGTTATTGTTGTTGATGCCGAGGTCGGTCAACTTCTGCCGCACTGATTGCGCGCGTTCCGGCATGTACTGATCAATCATCGGCAGCATGCCCTGCAACGAAAACAGGAGCGACCGCGCATTGTTCTGACGAATCTGCGCCTCGTCCGGCGGATTCTGCCCTTGCTGTCCCGGCCCTCGCGGCATGACCCGAATCGCGCCGCCTCCGCCACGCTGCAGGTTGGCATTACCTCCCCCGGTGCCCATTGAGGTCACCGACAACGCGGCGGTAATCGCGCTATCCATCAAATCGTGATACGAAGATTCGCTCAGCACCGGAGTGCGATTAGGATTGGCCGGCGCGGGCTGGGAATTTGTCGACGGCAAGTTCGTACTGGTGGTGGTTGAGCCCGTCGCGGTATTTGCCGGCACTGGTCCCGGCATCAACAAGTTCATGGCCACGCTGGTAGCCTGACTGCTTGCGAGCAGACTGTCAGACGCCAATCGGTTCAAGGTTTTGTCCGAGAGCTTCTTGAATAATTCCTGATCCTTCGTTTGCAATTGCGTAAGAATGCGACTGAGTGACGGCGGAAATTCATTCTTGTCAAGCGACTCAATTGCCTTTTGATAAGCGTACTTTGGATCTGTCGCGGCAACCGTTGACAGCAATTGCTGCTCGAGATTGTTCCCCTGCTGTTCGAAAATAATTTGCGGCCGGTTCCCGCGATTGGGCCCCAACGTGAGACCGTTTTGCGACTGCTGCTGCGGTGGCGGCTGCGTTGAACGAAGCAACTGATAGCCAAGGTCCGCATCATGCCGTCCGGCCGTCAAAACCAATTCCTGCCGCAGTTGATTGACCGTGTTCAGGTCATCGCGGTCCGAGCGATTCATGTCCAACATCATTTGACCGAGCATCGCTCCGCCATCAGTCAACAGTCCGCGCGCTCGCGCCGGGTTCTTGTCCCACAACATGTCGGCAGCGGCAATCTGCACGCGCAACTTGTTCTCGGGCAACTTCAATCCCTGCGAATCAGTGACGACCTGCTCCAGCAGCGCCAGGGCCTTCTTCTCGAGCTTGGCCTTTTCTTCCTGCTGCTGCGGATCGGGGGACGGCTGCGCGGTCGCCGTCTGCGATGTCGCGTCCTGCGCGAACACGCTTGCGGCCGATACCAATAGCATTACGATTGGAACGATTTTCTTCAACATTTGCTTACTTCCTCGAAAAGCCGGCGCAAGGGAAAGATGTGCCCGGAAATTACTGTTGATTAGACGGCCTGGCCGTCGTTTTGGTTACTATTTGTCGCGTCAGGGCTGGCGTAAATAATACCACGCAGGGCGCGTCCACCCGGAGTCCGACATTCTTGTTTCACGCGCGATAAAAGACGCGGTTCCGAATTTACTTGTTACACAGGAGGGCAAGTTGTTAACTTGCGATGGAAGCAATTGATGGGCAGAATCGCAAATTAACAATTTGCGCTACCTCAAATAGATCAGGAGACAATTTGATGGATCAGAAAACCGTGACGCATCATCGCTGGACTGATATTCCTGAAGAGCCTTTGTCAGACGTCTTGTCGCGAAAATTAATCACCGGCGATCGCATGATGCTCGCTCACGTGTATCTAAAAAAGGGCGCCATCGTGCCGCGTCATTCGCACGAAAATGAACAGCTGACTTACATTCTTGAAGGTGGCCTGCGTTTCTGGATCGGTCCGGACGAGGCGACGGTAATCGATGTCATGGCGGGAGAGGTACTGCAGATTCCTTCACACGTTCAGCACAAAGCCGAAGCCCTCGAAGACACGCTCGACGTGGACATCTTCAGCCCACCGCGGCAGGATTGGCTGGATAAGACCGACGATTATTTGCGGTCAGTACCATCCGCGTAAGCGGATGGGTTCATCGAGCTTCTTTATTCCACCCGCTAACGCGGGCGGTACTGACTCGTTAACGCATGGATCTCGGCTTAAAAAACAAAATCGCTCTTGTCGCCGCTGCCAGTCGCGGACTCGGCCGCGCGGTTGCCGAGGAACTTGCCGCCGAAGGCGCGTCGCTCGTCATCTGCGCGCGCAAACAGGAAACGATTGAGCGCGTCGCCAATGAAATCGCCGTCTCGACCAAAGCGACTGTGATTGGCTTAGCCGCCGACGTATCGAATCCGGATGACGTGACGCGGCTGGTAAAATCCACCAGCGATCGCTTCGGCCGCATCGACATTCTCGTGACGAACTCAGGCGGTCCGCCGGCGGGACCGTTCGAGGCATTCGATCTCGCGCAATGGGAAGCCGCGACGCGTCTGCTCCTTTACAGTTCCGTGAACCTGGCGCACGCAGTCCTGCCCGGAATGAAGGAGCGGCGCTGGGGAAGGATTCTCAACGTCACCTCCATCGCTGTGAAACAACCGGTTGATAATTTGATCCTTTCCAACAGCCTGCGCGCGGCCGTAACTGGATTCGCGCGCACGCTCGCCAACGAAGTCGCGCAGTTTGGAATCACGGTCAATAACATCATGCCCGGCTACACGCGCACGGAACGGGTCGAAGAGTTGGCGAAGATGATGGCCGTGAAGCAAGGCATCACGCCGGAAGAATTCGTGGCTCGTTGGGAGAAAGAGATTCCGATGCGCCGCATTGGGGACCCGCGCGAGTTCGCCGCGCTGGCCGCATTCCTGGTTTCGGAACGCGCGAGTTACATCAGCGGAACGTCGATTCCGGTAGATGGGGGATGGATCAAAGGTTTGATTTAGCGCCCGCTGAAGCTAGCGGCGCGCGCACGTGGTTGTGGTTGATGCGCATTTGATCCGAGCCGGTGTACGGCGGACCCAAGGCCGCGTGCAGCGAATCAGAGGTGGCGTGCAGCGACTCCAGGGCTTCGTACAGCGGACCCGAGGCCGCGTGCGGTGGATCCGAGACGGCGTGCCCGTGATCTGACGCCATGTACGGGTGATCCGATGCCGTGTGCAGGTGATCCGAGGCAGCGTACGGGTGATTCGAGACGGCGTGCCCGTGATCTGACGCGGCGTGCCCGTGATCCGACGCCGCGTGCACGTGATCCGACGCCGCGTGCATGTGATCCGAGGCCGCGTGCACGTGATCAGACGCCACGTGCAGCGTGAGACTTTGGAAAATCCGAGGAAAACCAGTAGAAATCATGGCCTGTACTCATTTAAATCAGATTCAGGACGTAACCCCCAGCGCCGACGGCTGTGAAGACTGCCTGAAGATTGGCGACACCTGGGTCCACCTGCGGCTCTGCATGACCTGCGGCCACGTCGGCTGCTGCGACTCTTCAAAGAACAAGCACGCCACGAAGCATTTTCAGGCGACCCAACATCCGATCATCAAATCGTTCCAGCCGGGTGAAGACTGGGGTTGGTGTTACGTCGATGAAGAAATGTTCGACGAGTTGTGAGGATGTCGGCTATATAAAAAGGTCTGCCGGCACGTGGAAATATTCAGCGAGTGCTTTGGCGTGATTCTTACTGATTCCGCGCTTTCCGTTGAGGACTTCGGAGGCAATGCCCTTGGAACCGAAGACTTCCCAAAGATGGGTTTGCTTCACCTCTCGCGACTCCATCAGGTGTTGTAGGATTTCTAAAGGCGATGCATCTCTTGGGTGGTAATATCGCTCTTCAAAATCCTCCACCAATCGACTCAGGAGCTTGAGTAGTTTTTCTTCTTCAGGTGATAGATTCTCACCTTTATCCATTATCTTCTCGATAACCTTCAGCGTTCTTTCGTTCTCTGCTTCGGTTTCAATAATGACGGGCATGGTTTGAGACAGGAGTCTCTTGTAGCGAGTCGGATCGATCCTTCGTGCTGTTCTCTTCACTCTTTCCATTTTCCTAAGTCGTAATCCTCGTGTGTTATTACGGCTACAACGAAGACCGTTTGACTGCGGTAAACAATTCTAGAGATGAGTCGATACTTATTTCCTCCGATGTTGAAAACCCTGTAACGTCCAACGACATCGGCTGAAGCATACGTTTGTTTCAATTCTGCTAGATTCTGCCAACTAGCTCGTTTGGCTGTCTTGTACCACGCTGCTAAGGCGCTTTCAGCATCGCGATACCGCTCGAAAAACTCTCGAATTCGTCGAAAGCTGATTACATTCACGTAACCCCCTCTGAAATGTTAGCGCGGGACACTCGCATCAAACATCCAGCCTTGATGTTCTCACGATGAGAACGTAGGGTCAACTTAGTTCCTCGATTCATCCAGCAACTCTCTCAAATACCCCTGCCAGATCTTCGCGATCGTATGCGTGCCGTGACCGCGCGTCTCGCTGCTGATTGGAATATTCACAAACTTGCCGCGCTTCACACGTTTGATTTCGCGCTCGATGATTCCCAGCTCGGGCGGGTTGATGAAATCGTCGGCGGAATTGACGGCAATGAGCGGCGCTTTGATTAGTTCGAGTTTCGGCGCCGGGTTGTATTCGCGCGAGGCATCGAGCTGATAGATGAGATCGTTGGCATCAAGGCGCGCAACTGCCAGCTTGAATCGATCAAGATAAAACTTTTCGGCAGCCTCCCGCGTGGGCGCGGCGGCCTGCCAATTCAAAGGCGCGCTGCCGGCTAACAACAGAAGGTCTTCTGCGGTGGTTAGCGACCGAATTGGTTGAGTCTTGTATTCGCCGCCCATCCAGTCGGGATCACTCTTGATCGCGTCGATGGCCATGAAGCGCCACACGCGATTGCGCCCGGCGATCTCAACCGGATTGCTGGCCAGCGGCATCAGCGCGTCCATGAAATCCGGATACATCTCGCCCCAAACCCAGGTCTGCATGCCGCCCATCGACGTTCCCATCACCAGCCGCAGATGGTTCACGCCCAGACCTTTCGTCAGCACCTCGTGCAGCGCTTCGACCATGTCGTCATAGGTGTATTTGGGAAATTTCATGCGCAGGCCGTCGCTCGGCTTGCTTGATTTTCCGTGGCCGATGCCGTCAGGCAGGATGATGAAGTACTTAGTAGCGTCCAGCAGTTGACCGGGATCGAATAACGCGTTGGCAAACGCGGGATTAAGGAGGCTGCCGCCATTGCCGCCGGTGCCATGGCCGGCCAGCACCGCGTTGGTCGCCACCCCGGCACTATTCTTCTTCAGTGTGCCGATGGTGCGGTAGTGCATCTTCAATTCCGGCAGCGTTTCGCCACTGCGGAAGTGAAACTCTTTGATAACGTAATCGCCTTCTACCGGCGCGGGATAGTTTCTTTGCGGCTGACTTTGCGGTTGCGCGAATACAGCGCCGCAAACCGCAAGCACGAAGCAAATCAACAAGGACGGACGCATGAAATTGGGCTCCTTCAAACTAATTTTTGCGCGTAGCTTAGCACCATTTGGAGTGCGGCGGCAGAGCCCAGCGGCGACGCCGCTTTCGATCGAATCGTCCTGACGCTAACAACCTGGAATCAAACACACATCCAAAGCGCCGTCATAGCCGGCGCACTCCAGATTGGGCGTCAACGCGCAACGGTTTCAAATCCGGCTCGACCCAACCAGCTTTCGCCGCCGGAGAAGTGATCAGTTCTTCGGAATAGAACTGCCTGATCAAATCCTTATCGTGGTGCGCAGCCGCCAGGCGATTCGCTAAATCACAAATCGCACCAGCACCGGCGGCGGTAACGAAATCACCGACGACCCTGAGCCAGAACAGAGTGATGGTTTCGTGATAGCCGGCCTTGCCGTAGGCGGCGGCCAGCTTCCTAATTCCGGCCCGCAACTTCTCAGACGCGATGTCGTAAGGAAACTGACGGACGTACCACAGCGCGACGGTGAGATGCTGATAGTGACGAAACTCTGCGGGATTGATCTCACACGATTCGAACCGGCGAACCAGATCGAGAATTTCATTGTCATCTGTGAATGGCGATTCCATGTCTCACCTCCAAAAAAAGAAGCGAGGCGGACCGAATAAATCGATCCGCCTCGCTTGCGATTGATAATGCCCGCCTGCTAATGCAGCCGGGTCAAAATTACTTTGCGGCTGCTTGAGTGGCGCGCACCGTGAGACGCGACTTGTGTCGCGCCGCTGCGTTGCGGTGCAGAACGCCTTTTTGGACAGCCTTGTCGATTTCCGAAACCGTTTTGGGGAGCAGCGCCGTGACCTTGCCGGCCTCGCTACCCTTCAAAGCGCTGCGCAAATTCTTAATAGAAGTGCGCAATTTGGTGCGATTTGAACGATTAACGACGCGCCGCCGCTCATTCTGCCGGACGCGTTTTTCTGCTGACTTATGATTAGGCATTACGAAATCTCCGTTACTTCTCAACAATAGCGCCCGCGAAGTTCGCGAGCGCTGAATAAGGACTATAGGTATGGAGCGAC
This sequence comes from Pyrinomonadaceae bacterium, assembly GCA_044870975.1. Classification (GTDB taxonomy): domain Bacteria; phylum Acidobacteriota; class Blastocatellia; order Pyrinomonadales; family Pyrinomonadaceae; genus UBA11740. Next base: position 95,579 of record JBIOZK010000242.1, on the reverse strand, counting down.
GAGGTGTCAAGGCGAGCCGTGGCACAGACTTTAGTCTGTGATTCTTACTCGCCGCCACACAGACTGAAGTCTGTGCCACTTTGCTTAATCGGTCAGCCGCACCGAACGCAGAATCGCCAGCAGCGTATTTTGATAGCGAGTGTATTCATCGGTGGGACTGACGGTGATCATGTAGAACAAATGCCCGTCACGCATCTGGGTGGTAGCAATATTGATAAGCTCCGCTCGGCCGGTCGCTTCGTTGACGCTATCGAAGCTAATCATTTGTCCGTAGCGGCCGTCGATATCCATCCGCGAATATCCGCCGCGCGCCCTCATGTTGTTGCTGCTCTGCGTCAACTGGTTGACGAACTCGGTGGTTGCTTGTTGCAGGTTCCGGCTTTGCGTCTGCACCGCGCCGAAAGTCACGCCGTGCGTGAAAACCGTTTGGCCGTTCGCTGAGCCATACGCGCCGCGCGGCGCGTACCATAGACCGTTCTGTTCGTTGAGTTCACTCCAGTTGTCCGGAATATTCACTGTGAATACGCCCTTATCATAGGTGCGGTAGCGCATTGAAGGTGCTTCCACGCGTCCGGTTACCGGTGGATAGCTGTTTCCATTCGCAGGATAGTTGTTGCCCGTCGAAGGATAGTTGTTGCCGTTGGTGGGATAGCTATTGCCCCGGTTGCGACGATAACCGCCGGCGTTCCCGGCGATCAGTTGCCGCGTATCCTGAAAACCCGGAGTCATCTTGATTGGATTTGCCGCCACTTGCAGACGCGCCGCTTCATTGTTGATTTTGGCGTAACGATCTTTGGGGCTCGGGTGATCGCTGAACCAACCGCCGCCACCCCCACCGGTCTGTTGCTCGATCGTCCTGAACATATTTGCCAGATCGCGCGGGTCGTATCCGGCTTCCGCCATGATGCGCGCCCCGAGGAGGTCCGCCTCAGTTTCGTACTCGCGGCTATAACGAAGCAGAAACGCTGCGCCGCCAATCTGACTGCCGGCCGCCACGACTGAACCCAACGGCCCGCCGAGAATGGCGCCGCCAATTTGTCCCAGGCTGGCAAGCAACGAAGGGCTCTCAGCTTTCGTGGCCTGCGCCGTCCCGTGCCGTAACGCGACGTGACTCAGCTCATGCGCCATCACGCCGGCCAACTCACCTTCATTCTTGGCAGCCATGATGGCGCCAGTGTTCACGTACATCGGGCCGCCGGGCAGCGCAAAGGCGTTAATCGATCGGTCGTTGACGACCCGGAAATAATATCGAAATTCACGGTGCTGAAATTCCGGCGGAATCGCTCGCACCAGACCCTGGCCAACGCTCTCGAGATACTCAGCCAGTTGCTGGTCCCTGATAATCTGAAGTTTCTGTTCGGCCTGTCCTGCGGCCTCACGGCCTATTCTCACGTCGTCCATCGGCGAATATCTGTTCTTGTGCAGAACGATCTTCGTGGGCGTGACGGTGCTTTGCGCCTGCGCAGCCAGCTGCGACGAGGCAAAGACCATCAGCAAAAGGAATGAGGCAAAGATTCTAATGCGGCGAGTAAACCGGTAAGTCATAAAAGTGCCCTCTGAAATAATTGGGGTTCAATCGTAACCGGGAGAGAAGGATTTGATGCTACTACAGGAGAGTTGGTTTTACATAGAATCGATCGTCGTTAACCACCATTAACCACGCCGGCGCAGTAGCCCGACCGTGAGGGAAGGGCTCTGCAAACCCGCCATACCGGTCGTGCTACTGGCCAATGCCGAAACTTAATCAGTCAATTGAATCGAACGCAAAATAGCCAGGAAAGTGCTCTGGTACTTGGGGTACTCATCCGTGGGACAGACGGCAATCATGTAAAGCAAATCGCCCGTTCGCAGCGGCGTGGTCGCAATATTTACGAGTTCCGGACGGCCGGTAGCTTCATTGGTGCCGTCAAACGTAATCAACTGCCAGGAGCGGCCGGGAAGATTCATGGGCACAAATCCGCCGCGCGCGCGCATATTAGCTCCTTCGGTCAGGGATTTGATGAACTCATCGGTCGCCTGCTGGGCGCTACGACCTTTAAGCTGCACTGCCCCAAAGCTAACTCCGTGGGTGAATATCGTTCGACCTTTGTCCGCACCAAAGCCTCCTTTGGGCGCAAACCACAATCCGTCCTGTTCATTGAGTTCTTGCCAGTTGTCGGGAACACTGACGGCAAAAACACCTTCCTTGTAAGACTTAACACTTCCGGACGGAACATCCACGCGACCTGTAGGTTTATTCGGATAGCTGGGCTGGCTCCCCGTGCCGGCTGCAGGTTGAGAGTTGGGATTGGAATACCCCTGGTTGGCCGGGCTCTGCGCATTCGCCGGTTGCGCACTCTGATTCGAGTAATTCGGATTTGAATACGCCTGATTGCCGCTAAAGCCTTGCCCACCACCGCGACCGGTCAATCTTTGCTGCGCAATCATAAAGTCATGCTTATCGGGAGCTGCTGCGGTATTGACCTGAAGTGCCTGTGCTTCGGCATTTATTTTCGCGACCCGATCTTTGGGACTCGGGTGATCGCTGAGGAAACTCGGCCCACCACTGCCACCCTGGCCCTCGATAGTCTTGAACATGTTGGCCAGCTCGCGCGGGTCGTAGCCGGCATTTGCCATAATCCGCGCGCCGAGTAGATCGGCTTCAGTTTCGTACTCGCGGCTGAACTTCAATAGGTAAACGCCGACGCCTTGCGAGCCCAGTTGCGCAATCGAGCCGAGTGGCCCGCCGAGTATCTGACCACCCATGCCCATGATGCCCGATAGCATTTGATACTTCTGCGCCTTGGTCACCTGAGCGGTTCCGTGACGCAGGGCCACATGGCTGATTTCGTGGGCCATCACCCCGGCCATTTCATCTTCGCTTTTGGCCGCGGTGATCATGCCGGTGTTGACGTACATCGGCCCACCCGGCAACGCAAACGCATTGATTTCTTTCGCGTTGACGACCTTGAACGAATACTGAAACTCGGGATGTTGGAACTCCGGCGGAATCGCGCCCGCGAGCCGCTGACCAACGCGCTCGAGGTACGAGCCCAATTCCGGATCACGCACCAACTTCAGTTGCTCCTCGGCCTGCCCGGCGGCCTCACGACCGAGCTTGAGGTCATCAGCGGGCGTGAACTTATTGCTATGAAGCTTGATTGGGGTTTGGGCGAAACTTGCAATCGGCATGGTCGCGATTGCGATTGCCACGATAACTGTTAAGACGATTGCCTTGATCGCGCCGCTAAGAATTGACGGGTTCATCTCAGACTCCTTGGTCTAAATAAGCAGAGGCGACCTTTACTTATTGGTGGGTGCCGGCGACGGGCGCTGTTTTACGGGAAGCTGTGTGGGGATTATTTGCGGGGTTTTATCTTTTCGTCAAGCCAGGTGCGTGGTTCTTCCAGCGCAGTGATTACGAAAGGCTTGCCTTTCCAAACCTTTATCACAGCCACCCAAAGAAAAATGAAGCCGGTAAATCCGACCAGGCTCGCGCCGGTAAATCTGTTGCTGGTAATCAGTCCGATAAACGTCAGCACGGTTGTCACCGCCGAGATTGCGATTTGCAGCAGCAGAGCCTGAGAAGCATGAAATCGCACGCGCGTCTCTGTGCGCGGCGTCAGGAACAACTCGACCAGGCCGATGATGACGCCGAGCCATGACGAAAAGGGCATGTAGGGCAGGATGGCGGCCCAACGCTCCGGAATGCCAAGACCTGCCACGCTGCGTGGTCTCGATTTTTCGAAGGCCACCAGACCCGGTGATTGATAAATATTCGGTGGCGATCCCGGTGGCGGTTGATAAATGTCGGCAGGAGCAACCCGCGGGGCTTGATAGCTGGCAGAGACGCGCGGTTGCGGCGGAACAAAGACCGAAGGATAAGCAGTTACTTTGTCACTATCGATCCGACGCGTCGGCGCTTCGCCCTCGTCAACGACGGCTCGTGAGGTGTCAGGACTGTTGCGACTTATTGGCTGGGTCGGGCCGCTAATGTCTTCGGTGGCTGCCGGCCGGTTCGCGCCGAACGACTCGTCGGCGCGCCGAGCGACATCCTCTTCCAGCGGATTCGTATCGTATTTGCTGCGCTTTGGCTGCATTTTTATTCTCTACGCCAGCCGTAATCACGCAGTTTCATCAATCGAATTCATCGACGATTTGATAATCGATCGCTGACCAACCTTCACGGCCGATGCGAAACGCGCGCACGCAAGGCTCCGTATTTCCTAATCCCACAATAAGGTAAACCGCGGACGGATAGTAGGCAAGACGAACGTCCGTCGCGGAAGGCTCCGGCTCTGTCGCACGCGGGTGTGAGTGGTAGATTGCAATAAGTTCCTCGCCGCGTTCGCGCATCTGGCGCTGCGCGGCAAACAAATCTTCCGGAGCTGCTTCGTAGGTAACTAGAGGATTTGGAGCAATGTTGCGTGTCCGATAGATGGTGCTCGCCCGACAGTCATTTGTACCGCCAATCAAGCCACAGCATTCCTGCGGAGCGGCCTCTGTCGCATGGCGAATAATCTCTTCAAGCTGTGTCCTCAGAATCTGCATCATCCGAACTGTTTCGCACCGACAAAAACGCGGCTACGATCAAACCAGTAGCGAACACTCCCAGCATGAATCCCGTTTCCGTCCAGTATTCGAAACCGAGGAAGGGTGGAGGTAGATCTACGATTTCGCAAAAAAATGATTGGTCGTGAGCGAAACCTTCGCGGCCTGCGGCAATAGAAATCGGAAACAGAAAGGCAGCGCACGATAACAGAATCGCGATTCGACGGCCGAGTTGCATGCCAGGTTAGACATTCCCAACCCGGCGCCGGTTCCGTCAACCAAATGGCTTTTCAATCGAGGGGCTCTGTTCGGTGAAAAATTTTGGCCCGCCAGGTGTGATGTACAGGCAATCTTCCAGACGTACGCCGAACTCGCCGTAGATAACGATCGTGGGTTCATCGCTGAAGCACATGCCGGGCTGGATCGGCGTCTTGTTGCCGCGCACGAAGTAGGCCCATTCGTGACCTTCGAGGCCGATGCCGTGTCCGGTGCGATGCGGCAAACCGGGCGTCTTGTATTCAGGACCAAAGCCGGCATCCGTGATCACTTTGCGCGCGGCGATATCGACGGCTTCGCACGGCGCCCCAACTTTGGCGGCCGCGAATCCAGCATCCTGCGCCTTGCGCTCGATGTCCCAGACATCTTTCTGGCGTTGCGTCGGTTTGCCGAACACGAACGTGCGCGTGATGTCCGACTGGTAACCTTCGACGTTGCAGCCGTCGTCCATCAAAACCATGTCGCCTTCCTGAAGCACTTGCGGCTTGCTGCTGCCGTGCGGAAACGCGGTGTACTTCCCGAAGCTGACGAAGATGCCGCCCTGCACGCCGAGATTGCGAAACGCAGCGGCGCAGTTACCGGCGAATTCCTGTTGCGTCATGCCTTCACGCGTCGTCGCCCAGGTCGCTCGATACGCCATGATGGTGATGTCGTTGGCCTTTTGCATCAAAGCTAGTTCCGTCGGCGATTTGAACATGCGGCAGCCCGCCGTGATAGGCGTGGCGCTGACGTATTCGAGTTTGGGCGCGACCTGGCGAATGCCGTCAAAAACGAAGAAGCGAACGCGTTCCTCCACGCCTACCCGCCCGGAACGCATCCCGCGGTCTTTGATGATTTGCGAGACTCGCAGGAAAGGACTCTCGTCCTCTTCCCAGGTGCGAATGTCGTTCGTACCGATCTTGATCAGTTCGCGCGCGCGTTCCTCTTCGAACTTCGGGCAGACCCAGGCGACATCACCTTTCTGCGGAATCACCAGCGCGAAGGTGCGTTCGCTCAAACCCCAGCGCATGCCGGTGAAGTAATACATGCTGGCGCCGGACTCGAGATAGATGGCATCGATCTTCTGTTCGCCCATCAGCTTTTGCGCCTTGGCGATACGGGCCATGCGTTCATCCTGAGTGATCGGCACGACATCTCGATTCATCGGCCGCAGATTCCTGATCAGCTCGGGAATATCCTGGCGCTGCTGAATGGCGTCGACTTCGGTAGTGTCAGCGAAAGCGAATGAAGGCATCATCGCCGCACCGGCAAGACCAGCAGAAGCACGCAAGAAATTTCGTCTATCGATGCACATGGGCCGAGATTGTAATCGAACAGTGTTAGCGCCGACAAACTTTTTGGCGTTCTAAACCGCCGTACCAGCGCAAGGTTTTTGTTTTATCATGGGACCCAATCATGTCTGAGATTGACTTCAAACACCTAGGAATCGTAGCTAACGACGCGCTCCTAGACCGGATCACATCTGCGCTAACTGAAATACGCGCTCTTGGAGATTTGGAGCTTCATGCAGCTTGGCTTTACTTCGGCGGACTCAAGCAGGCAGCAGAAGCATTTGGGGTATCTCAATTAACTTTTCGCCAAGCGATTCAGAGAGAAGTCCGATTGAAATATGACACCCTGTCCGAAAGAGCTAGAGAGGATCTTTGGCTGGGCGCAGAACTGATTCTAGAAATGCCGGACAACATGCGAGCACTTGTTTGTTCAAAGCATACCATTCGCAGTAACCAATTTGTTTTACGGATTCAGCGAGCGTGTGAGGTAAATGCTCTCCGCATTGTAGACCCCTGTGTTCGTTTATTAGATTCATACGTTCGACTGTGGAAGTACCGGCGAAACCCCAGAATACTTTTTCAAGCGAGTGGCTTCACGAGACCTACGCAACTCTTGCTTACACGTAAGGAACTTTTGGATAAAAGGGGTTCGGACTCAAAGGCTTGCTCTGTTGCTTTGGAGATAATAAAGGAATATGAAACATATCTTTGGCATCGTCAGGCTATCGAAAGGCACAAAGTAGTCCAACGCCAAATTCAAAGCCGCAATCACGCGAAGTTTGTTGAGGCGTTGGTCTTACGTGACGGCAAACAATGCCAAGGTAAGGATTGTAAAGCAAAGCGAAACCTGTTAATTGACCATAGAAAACCGATCGTGCTCGGGGGATTCACTGAAATGAGTAACCTTCAATTGCTTTGTTTTTCCTGCAACAGCAAAAAGGGGGCTAAGTTTGAAGGCGAGTAAGGTTAGACTTTAGAATCAATTGCATATCGTGATCCGCATTCTTGTCGCACTGGTTGGCTCGCTATTCTGCCTCACAACAATCATCGCTCAGCAAACGCTGCGCTGGGGCGCCGACCCCAGCGGCGGCGCGCCTTATGTCTTTAACGACCCCCAACACCCCGATCAATACATCGGCTATGAGAAAGAGATGATCGAGGCGCTGGCGGCGGCGATGGGTCGCCGGGCTGAGTTCGTTCCCTCCGATTGGGAAACATTAGTTTCTGCGCTGCGGCGCAAGTCGTTCGACGTGGTGGTCAACGGACTCGAACCCACTGCCGATCGTCAAAAGCAGATCGATTTCAGCAAGCCATACTACATTTTTCAATTAGCGCTGACCGTCAGGACGGATGACGACCGAATTCATTCACTGGCCGATTGTAAGAACAAGGTCGTCGGCACCCTCGGCAACACGGCGGCGTCGCGGCTGCTGCAAAAAGAGGGTGTGCCCTTCAAGAATTATGCTGAACCGCCGACGGCTTATCGCGATTTGGAATTAAAGCGGATCGACGCCGTAATTATGGATGTCCCGGCAGAAGTCTTTTATGTCGGCAAAAGCACAACGCTGAAGCGCGCCTGCGATCCATTTTTCCGCGGCACTTACAACATCGGCTTGCGCAAAGGCGATGACGCGTTGAAGGCTGAGCTTGATGCGGCGATCGACAAGTTAATCAACGATGGCAGCTTCGAAAAGATTTTCCGCAAATGGGGACTATGGAACGACGCGCAACTTGAATTGCGCAGCGGCAACAGCAAGGCAACGCCGGGGCAGCAGAACACAGATGTTGCATACGATGTAACATCTTCGACCTTCAATTGGCGCGAAGCAATCTGGCGCCTGGCTCGGGCGGCGGTCGTCACGGTGCTCATCGCGTTCGGATCGATGTTTATTGCGCTGGTGCTGGGGATGCCAGTCGCGATTGGCCAATGGAAGGGTCCGCGAGCCGTCCAATGGCTTTGCACAATCTACGTGGAGTTTTTTCGCGGAACCCCGGTCCTCGTTCAATTGCTGTTTCTCTATTTCGGTCTGCCGACGATTGGCCTGGCAATGCCGGGATGGCTAACGGCCCTGATTGGCCTGGGCCTAAATTATGCGGCGTATGAATCGCAGGTTTATCGGGCGGCTCTGGAAGCGATTCCTCGCGGACAATGGGAAGCGTCATACCTGCTGGGCATGAGCCCGCTGCTCGCGTTTCGCCGAATCATTCTGCCGCAGGCTTTTCGAATTGCGCTGCCGCCGATGACGAACGATTTCGTTTCGCTCTTCAAAGACACTTCGACCGCATTTGCCATTTCGGTTTGGGAATTGGCGACCGCTTATCGCGAACTCGCGAATGCGTCGGGACAGTTTCTGCTGCTGGGCGCGGCTGTGTCCTTGTATTACCTGGCGATGAGTTTGCCGATGGCGCATATGGCGCGACGGCTTGAGCGGAAGTTGCAAAGACGAGAAGCAGTCGAAGCGGTGGAGGCGGAAATAGCAACCTAGATTGTTTAGCGTCGGGCTAACGCCCGCCGCATTGACCCGAGGGAGATGGCGGGCAGTAGCCCGCCTCTAAACGCAGGCGCTGATTCAGTCATGATTCGCGTTTCCAATCTAATCAAATCCGCCAACGGTAATCGCATCCTGCGTGGCGTCTCGTTCGAAGTGCCGCCGCAAACTGTGCTCGGCATTATTGGCGCGTCCGGCAGCGGGAAGACGACGCTGCTGCGTTGCTTGAACGGGTTGGAGCGAATGAGCGACGGCAGCATCGACTGTGGCGATGTCCGCCTGGACGCGACGCTCTCGAAGAGTGAATATGCTCGCCGGGTTACCGAACTGCGGCGCAAGGTCGGCACCGTCTTTCAGCATTTATACCTGTTTCCGCATCTCAGTGTGCTCGGGAACATCATCGAAGCGCCGACCCACGTCGCACGTCGCGCGCGTGCCGACGCCGAACGCGAAGCGCTGGAGCTGCTCGAGTCCGTCGGCTTGAAAGAAAAGGCGCGTCGTTATCCCGAGACGCTCTCCGGCGGCGAGCAGCAGCGCGTCGCCATCGCGCGCGCTCTGGCGATGCATCCCGAGATTCTGATGTTCGATGAGCCGACCAGCGCGCTCGATCCAAAGCGGACTGTTAGTCTACGAGCGCTTTTGCGCGGCTTTGTAGATCGCGGCCACACGATGGTCATCGTGTCGCATTCGATTGGATTCCTGGAAGGATTGGCAGACCAGCTTCTGTATATGGAAGGCGGCGAAGTCGTCGAGTTTGGCGATACGGATCAAGTGTTAAAGTCGCCGCGCGATCCGCGTACGAAGGATTTTGTTGAGCAGGCACGATAAGAGCGCAGGCGCTCTGGGGTCGCACGCATCCTTACGTGCGGGTCGCGAGCATCCTGCTCGCATATTGTCGGTAATGGCCGGCAGGATGCCGGCGCACCGCACGCAAGGATGCGTGCGTTCCTAAACTAGATTCATCGGCGTCGGATTCTTCGGATCCTTGGTGTAGTCATAAAAGCCGCGACCGGATTTTCTTCCATACAACCCGGCCATCACCATTCGCTTCAATAGCGGCGGCGGCGCAAAACGCTTCTCGCGAAATTCATTGAACATGATCTCGGCGATGTAGTACGTCGTATCGAGGCCGACGAAGTCGCCCAGGGTCAGCGGGCCCATCGGATACCCGCAGCCCAGCTTCATCGCGTTGTCGATATCGACGATCGAGCCGACGCCGTCTTCGAGCGCGCGGATGGAATCGAGCATGTACGGAACCAACAGACGATTGACGATGAATCCGGTTTTGTCGCCGGCGCGGACGGGGACCTTACCTAATTGTTTTCCGAAGGTAACAGCGTCTTCGTAGACATCGGCGTCGGTCAAAATCGTCCGCACTACCTCGACCAATTTCATGATGGGCACGGGATTAAAAAAGTGCATGCCGATGAATCGCTGCTGCCGTTCGGCCGAAGTCGCCGCCATCATTTGGGTGATCGACAGCGAAGAAGTGTTCGACGCAAAGATCGTTTCCGGCTTACACAGCGCGTCCAGCTCTCGATAGGTCTTCTGTTTCTCGTCCAGGTTTTCGATGATGGCTTCAATGATGATGTCGCAGTCGGCGAGGTCTGCGAACGTGGTGGTACCGAACAGTCGATCCCGCGCGCCTTTCTGCTGCTCAGCGGTGATCGTTCCCTTATCGGCAAAACGTTCGAGAGATTTTTCAATCGAAGCGAAGCCCTTCTGCAGCAAGTCTTCCGACACTTCGCGAACGGTAGTTTCAAATCCGGCCATGGCCGCCGTTTGGGCGATGCCGGCTCCCATCAAGCCGCAGCCGAGCACGCCAACTTTTTTGATTTCCATAGGTTCTCCTCGAAGAAAGTCATTCGCAGATTACGCAGATTACGCAGATTACACAGATTTGAATGCAGCCAAGCCAGGGGGTAAATCACATTTGGTGTCTTAATCTGTGGAATCTGCGTAATTCTGCGGATAACTCTCTTCACAAAGTAATATCAAAGTCTCTTGCCACGAAATAAAAACTGATGGCGACCAATAGCAAGGCCACAGCTTGTCCGGCGCGCCACGCGATCGTGATGCCGGTTGATTCTCCGGGCCGTTTGTAACTTATCACGGCCGCGAGCGCCGCTCCGGACAACAGTCCCCCCAGGTGCGCAGCATTATCGATAAAGCCGCGGCCGACGAAACCGATAGCAAGGTTCAGCAGAATCACCGGCAGCATGCCGGTGCCGAAAGCGCGCTGAAATCCTTCGGGCAACTCGCGCCGGTACTTTAGGCCAAACACGAAAAGCACACCGACTAATCCAAAGAGCGCGCCCGATGCACCGGCGGAAGGATCATCGTGACGCTTAATCAGAAAACTTGCGATCAGGCCCGGGTGCGATCCCGGTATCGTGGTCAGGTAACTGGCGAGTACACCGGCGATGCCGGTAGCGACCCAGAACACGACGAACTTGGCCGAGCCGTACAGCTTCTCGACCCACGGGCCAATCACCCACAGGCTGTACATGTTGATGAGCACATGCGGCAGATTCACGTGAATGAAAACCGGGGTCAGCAGCCGCCAGTACTCGTGAGCGTAACCAACCAGGTAATTCGTCTTGGCTCCAAACGCCAGCAGCACTGGTTCGGGAAAGCCAGTCCAAAGGACGGTGCTCGACATGCCGCTTACCTGCCACATCAGCAGAAACACGAAAAAATTCAAAACCAAAAATACGATCGTGAAGATGTACGGCCGGGACAGGACCGCGCGCGCATAGCTCAAATTGTAGCGCTCGCGCAGCGGCACTTGCTGCGGCGTAGGTTGGACCAGCGGCGCGCCGCACACATGGCATTCGGTCTCGCCGGCTCCGATGAGCGCGCCGCAGTTTCGACAGATGCTGGGACGACCCGAGTAGTTTGGTGAAGTATCAGGCAAATTTCGGAGTGCGCCGGCTCGACGGCGCTTTGGATTGATTGCTTAGACATCAAGTGCGGCTGGAACAGAGACTATCCAAAGCGGCGTCGCCGCTTCGCTCTACCGCCGCACTCCAAATTTACTTCCCCAACTCGCTGAGCATGCTCACCAGGTCATCGGCGTGCTCTTCTTCCATGGCGAGAATTCCTTCGAGCATTCGTCGCGAGGTCGAGTCATCCGTGCCGAAGTACTTAATCATCTCACGATAACTGTCGATGGCGATGCGCTCGGCGACCAGATCTTCCTTGATCATATCGATGAGAGTCTCGCCTTCGACGTATTCCGCGTGACTCCGCGAGGTGAGCCCGTCGGGGTTCAGGTCCGGCGCGCCACCCAACTGCACGATGCGCGCGGCGATCTCATCCGCGTGACCCTGTTCCTCGTTAGCATGTTGCAGAAATTCAGCGGCCACGGCTTCGGAATGGATGCCCGAAGCCATGTAGTAGTGGCGCTTATAACGCAGCACACAAACAATCTCAGTTGCCAGCGCCTCGTTCAGAATCTTGACCGCAGTCCCCAGGTCAACTTTGTAACCTTCGGTAATCGCGCCCTGCTCGATGTGCTGGCGCGCGCGTTCGCGTAGAGTCTTGATATCAGTCAGAAATGGTTTATCAGCCATGATGACCTCGCTTTTTTGATTTGAAATGGTTTGAAAATACGATATTAGAGCTTGCTCGAAGACGAGAGCAAGCGGCGCAACGTTTACCGGTTGCCGTTTGTCACAATAATTTGCTCTGAAAATCTTGCCGTCTATGTCGCGTCGCAACCTGGGAGGGAAACATGTGCTTTACGCCGTAATGATTGCGTCGCTGCTCATTGCGGTCGGCGCCTTCATCAATCTCGGACGCTTCAACCGATACATGGCGGACGATTATTGTCTGGCAATGGATCTGCAAAAAGGTGGATTCATCCACGCTCAAGTCACGAATTATTTTTTCTTTGGCGGGAGGTTCACTTATGCCGCACTGATATCAGCGGTGGAATTGTTCGGGCCAGCAACTGCCTGGATAGGACCGCCGCTGTGTCTGGTTGTTTGGATGTTGGCGAGCTTCTGGGCGCTGTTTGAAATTGCCACCATCAATCGATGCGAACGTGCGGTCGTCATCGCTGGGCTGGGTGCGATTCTTATCGTCTTTGCGATGCTCGTCGCCGCCGACAACCTGGCGCAGTCCGTCTATTGGGAGTCAGGCTACCTCCTCTACACATCGTCACTCGTCTTGTGCAGCATTTACGTTGGCGTAGTCGCGTCGGCAGTCAGGAGGGCGTTAACGGGAATACCGGCGGCGACATTCATCATCGCGGCCGGAGTGCTGGCATTGATCGCCGGCGGCACAAATGAACCCTACATGCTGACGCAATCGACCGTACACGCTCTGGCATTTTTCGTCTGCTACTTCGCGCCGCCCGGTTCGGCTCGCCGCCGGGCACTGCCGTTTGTGATTGCCGGCATTGTCGGTTCTTTGATCGCCATGATCATCATGATCGCGGCGCCAGGCAACCGAGTCAGAGAGAGTTTCTTTCCCGTCTCACGAGATGTTTTGACGGTGGTGGGACTCACGCTGCGCGGAGCATGCGGATTCATCCTCAGAAAATTTGTGCAAGCGCCGTTGGTGACAGTGCTCTTGTGCGCGATTCCGGCTTATATCGGCCAGCGTTACTCGGCTGATAAGCAAGCGGGCCTGCGCGCCCGCTGGCGCTATGTCATCTTTCTGCCGTTGGTCGGATTTCTTCTCGTCGTGCTTTGTTATTTGCCAGGCATCTACGGCGCCGGCGGGCTGGTCGCGCGCGCGCGATTCATACCTGAATTCGTTTTTGTCTGTACCGCAATCAGTTGGGCATTTTTTGCCGGCGCTTCACTGTCGGCGGTGCTGATCAATCGGACCCGAAACGTGATGCGGTTCGAAATCGCAGGCCTCGCGATCATTGCTGCGCTGACCGTCATGGCCGCGTACCGCACAACATCGCACGTATGGCGGTTGACGAGTAGAGCGAGTGCGAACGCCTCTCTATGGGATCAAACCGATAGAGAGATTCGGGTGAAGAAAGCCCAGGGGGTACTCGACCAAACCGTACCGCCGATTGAGATGGAGACTGGTCTGGGTGGTCCGCGAGAAGAACTGAACCTGGAGCGCGATCCCGCGAATTGGAAAAACAAGTGCGTCGCCGGCTACTATGGAATTGATTCAATCAGGACACCTTAGCATTTCAGTCAGGCTTCAAAGATTGCAGAAGCACCACGCAGTAAGTGCACATTTCGCCTTTACTTCGTGCGGGCTTCGGCATCATAAACTGCACCATACCGAAGAATCGCCTCGAATCACTCTTTGATTTGATAAGGCAGCTCGATGTCCGTCGGCAAAGTCGCCTCACTGGCAACTTCGAGCGGCGCGTTCCATTGCAGAGTCTTGATGCGGCAAACTCCCGTGTTGTCGTCGCGACAATAGACAAAAGTAAATGAGCCTTTAAGGACGTACGTTCCAGCTGCGGTGCTCGCGCCGATAGCCAAAGGGACACGCAGTGGCAGCGCCACGCCTTTTCCTCCCGCGTTTGCGTTCACTGATCCGGTCCCTAACGGGTTCGCACCGTTTTCTATTACCAGTTTGTAACGCTGCGGCGCGTTCGGATTCAGGTGATAACCCGCCGGCAATTCCAGATTGATCAGCACCGCATTATTACCGGCCCGAATTTTTTGCGGCGGCAGCTTGATTTCTTCGGCGTTCGGCGCGACCTCGCTCGTGGCTTCCGTCTGGGTTGCAGCCGGCGGTTGCAGTCCCTTGATGATCAAAGTCCTGGTTTCTTTGGTGTTCAGATCGACGACGCGGATCGCGTGATTGTTGGTGTCGGCGACGTATAGCTTGCCTTTGGCGATGGTGATGCCGCCGGGTTCGTAAAATGAAGGCGCGCCGCCATCGGCTTGTCCCGGTTTCCCCAAACCAGCGAAGGCCTTCACCGTGCGCGCGACTGGATCGAGAAGCTTGATTCGATGATTGTAGGTATCGGCGATCAGTAACTTGTCATTCCAACGAGTAAGCCCTAAAGGATGTTGCAAACGCACTCCGTCGCCGCTGCCGTCCTTATCGCCAAATTCAAACAGGTCACCGCCCACCAAAGTTCGCACTTTCCCGTTCGGACCAAGATTGATTGCGCGAATAATGTTCGCCTCGGCGTCTGAGACATAAAGGTTCTGTCCATCGCTCGAGAGACCTGATGGCTGTGCGAACGCCGAACCGGGAGGCGTACCGTCCGGTAGTCCGAACGGCGGGCCAATGAGTGCGCCGTCAACGCGTCCTTCGCGGCCAGAACCGGCAAAAGTGGAAGTCTCCAGCTTGTCTAGATCGAGCATCCAAATCTGATGAGGCCCGGCCATCGCGATGTAAAGCGTGCGGCCGACAAGCTGTAGGTCCCAGGGTGAATTCAAGGCGATCTTTGACGCCGGTCCGGTTTGGCCGCGTTGGCGAGATTGCATGCCCGTACCGGCAATCGTTTCGACGGTACGCGCTTTAAGATCGATGCGGCGGATCAGGTGGTTCTCAGTATCGGCGACATAAAGCTTATCGCCATCGAGCGCCATTCCCTGCGGACGAAAGAAGCTTGAGTCCGCGAACGAGCCGCTCACCATTCCGTGCACGCCCGTGCCAATCACGTCGATCAGCGTGCCGTCGAGTTTGGCAATAACAATCCGATTATGATCGGAATCAGCGATGAAGAGGCGGTCATTCTTTTCATCGGCAAGCACCTTGCCCGGAAACGCCAGCGGCAAATCGCCGACTTTGGCTTTTTCCAAAACGAGTTTCAGCGGCGCTTCATTCAACTCGCCGCGCTTGCGAAACTCGGCGATCGAATCAGAAATCGCCTTGTCCAGCTCTGCATAACCACCTTCGCCGGACAGTCTGCCGAGGACGTAGCCCGCGGGATCGATCAGGTAGCGCGTGGGCCAGGCGTCGACAGCATAGGCATTCCAGATCTTGAAGTCGGCGTCGTTGACGATCGGATGTTCAATCTCGTAGCGCAGGATAATGCGGCGAATGTTCTCAGTATCTTTCTCGTTTTCGAACTTGGCGGAGTGGACGCCGATTACCACCAGTTCATTCGGATATTTCTTCTCGAGCCGCTTCAAGTCCGGAATGATATGCATGCAGTTGATGCAGCCATAGGTCCAGAAATCCAGCAGCACCACCTTGCCTTTGAGCGCCGAAAGCGTGAGCGGCTTGTCCGTATTCAGCCAACCGCGCGCGCCGCTCAGTTCAGGCGCGTGAATTCTTCCACCTTGAACGGGCATGACGAGACCTTTCGATGAAGATGATGAAGAAATGAACCACAGAGGACACAGAGACAGAACTGCTAAGAGCAAAGCGCTAAGAGCAAAGTGTCGCGCGGTGCGAACCTCTGTGGCTGTCAGCCTTAGCCCTTTGCGCTTTGCTCCTTGCGGAATCCCTCTGTGCCCTCTGGGATTCATCTTTCCTCCGCCAGAACCTGATCCACCCGCTCAACCGCTCGTCTCAGATGCGGAATCGTAATCGATCCGCCGACGACCAGTGCGACATTGAAAGCATCGAGAAATTGCTCGCGGGTCACTCCGATTTCCGCGCACTGCTTGATGTGATACGTGATGCAATCGTCACAGCGCAGGACAATTGAGCCGGTCAGGCCCATCAACTCCTTAGTTTTTTTGTCCAGCGCGCCGGCTTCGTAGGCCTGCGTGTCCAGCGCAAAGAACCTTTTGATGCCAAGATGGCCGCTGCCCAGCAGCTTCTCGTTCATCTCGGCACGATAATGATCAAATTCGTCCATGCACGCGTCCCTCTCAATCTACGTATCGGGTTTTGGTCTTGGATTTTTCGCCACTCTACCACAAGCATTCGCTTACCTGAATTCCTGCTAGCTCGGCCGGGACGAAGTGATTGACAGCCATCGCCTGCCATGTTTTGATGCAACAAATTGGCACTCGAAATGACTATCGCCGGGCCGCAAATCCCCACTACCTCGAGCCGCGAGGACGACACGCAACTGCGGGACTTGTTTCTTTTCACTTTGGGCAATCGGGTTTTTGCCGTGCCCGCAGAGGAAGTGGAAGGCACCGCCGAAACCAAGCTACCGGCGCCGCTACCTCACGCACCGGCCCCGATTCTGGGCGTGGTCTCTGTGCGCGGCCACATGCTTACTGTTATCGATCCGCTGGTGCTCACGGGCGCTGAATCGTCCGGGCAAACATCAACGGTCCCACAAGTAATTTCACTGCGAGGAGACGAACAGTTGGCCCTGGCGGCCGAGTCCGTGCGGGAAACCATCACGATTGCCGCCGCAGACATTGAAAAGGCCTCAGAAGATCCGCAGTCTGAACCGCATCACGCGCTCTGCGGCATTCTGCGACACGGCGGCGAAACAATCATCGTCATCGATCCAGCCCGGCTTTTCGAGGCCGCAGTACGCCGCAAAGAGCGTCGTCGCCGGCGGTTTTGATCGGCGATCCAGGCCTTGCAAAACGGGGCATTCGGCGTGCGGCAATTTGCCTCAGTCTGCTTGCCTTTGGCTGCGCTTGCCTGTCATACTGCACCGCGTTAGGTCCTGCTCTCGCGCCACACTGACAGTGGCGCCTGCCCGTGCTGGAAGGCGACGACGTTCGGCTGAAGAGAGAGTGAGGTTAGTTGTTAACAGTCAGGAGCCGCTCTCGCAAAGCTAGAGCACCGGATGCGTCGCGTTCCAACGTTCTTCCCCAGCGAACGATCGAATGACCCATCCGCGCCTCCCTTAGCAGAAGGAATTAAGAATCAAAATGGCTACGAAACTTTATGTAGGGAATCTCCCGTTCCAGACGACCAGCGACGAGTTGAAGGAGCATTTTTCGCAAGCGGGAACGGTCGAATCAGCGTCCGTGGTCGAGGATCGCATGACCGGCCGGTCACGCGGTTTCGGCTTCGTCGAAATGGCCACGGCGGAAGACGCGGCAGCGGCTATCGAACAACTTAACGGCAAGGACTTCGGCGGTCGTAATTTGACGGTCAATGAAGCACGCCCGCGTACGGATCGCCCGGGTGGCGGCTACGGCGGCGGGGGCGGCAATCGCGGTGGCGGTGGCGGTTATGGTGGTGG
The DNA here is from genome assembly GCA_044870975.1 of Pyrinomonadaceae bacterium. Lineage (GTDB taxonomy): Bacteria > Acidobacteriota > Blastocatellia > Pyrinomonadales > Pyrinomonadaceae > UBA11740. Next base: position 77,967 of record JBIOZK010000242.1, on the reverse strand, counting down.
CGGTGGCGGTGGTTACGGCGGCGGACGTCGCGACAAGGATCGCGGTGGCCGTGGCGGCAGCCGCAACGATCGCGAACCGCGCTGGTAGCAGTGGCGCAAGGAATTAGCTTGCGTTCTTCCCGACCATAGAAAATCAAAAGGCAAAGATTGAATCGGCGCCGCCAGCGTCCACTTCAACCTTTGTCTTTTTTTTGTACGCGAGTGTGGTTGACTTGCGAGTTCTGTCAGGCGATCCCGCAAATTAACAATTTGCGCTACTTGCGGCTCTCAGGCGTGATCCTCATCGTCAAGCGCTGCCCATCGCGCAGCACCACGACTTCATATTCCTGCCCGCCCTTCATCTCGCCCAAAGCATAAGTGTAATCGTAGACATTTTTCACATCCCGGCCAGCCAGCTTCACCACTTTATCACCTGCTTTCAGACCAGCCCTGGCCGCCGGCGAGTCATCGCGCACGCCATCGAGCTTCAATCCATCATTTGAATCGGCGTAATTAGGAATCGTCCCGAGATACACGCGAAAGCCCGTACGCTGCTGTGCATCGCTCTTGGCAAGCGTGTAGGTCGGCCGCTTGTCGCTCTTGTCAATATCGCGAATGAGGCGCTCAACGAAAGCGACGATGCGCGCCTCACCTTCGTAGTTGATCTTGTCCGCGGTGTCCGATGGCTTGTGATAATCGTTGTGCGTGCCGGTCCAGAAGAAGAGCACCGGCACCTGTTTTGAATAGAACGAAGAATGATCGCTGGGGCCGAAGCCGTCTTCATTCAAGCTCAGGGTGAAAGGTGAAGCGACTGCTGCCGGCAATTTCGAAATATCTGCCGTCACCACCGGCTGGCCGTTCGCGCCGATCACAATGGGATAACCTTTTTCTGGCGCCTGTCCTTTCACACTAACGTGGTACGTTGCCGCCGCGTCACCAGGCAGATTCGCGAGGGCGCTGGTCCGCATTTTCTCGACGCTGTTCTCGCTCTCGATGAGCGAGCGCCAATCAGACGCCGTGCCTACGCCCCCGACGATCAATTTCGAATCCTGCAACCTCCCGATCATGTCCATATTGATCATCGCCACGGTATTCCCGAGCGGCACCAGCGGGTGATTGACATAGTAATCCGAACCCAACAATCCCTCTTCTTCACCGCTGAAGGCGATGAAGACGATTGTCCGCCGCGGTTTCAAAGGCTGCATTGACAACATCCGCGCGAGTTCAAGTAAACCGGCCGTCCCGGAAGCATTGTCATCAGCGCCATGGTGAATCTCACCTTCGCGCGCGGCCAGACTGCCCTCGCCGCCACGGCCGAGGTGATCGTAGTGAGCTCCAATCACGATGGCTTCGTCTTTAAGTTTCGGGTCGCTGCCAGGTAAAACTCCGACGACATTGAATGACGGTGACTCGCGACGGATGACGCTTACTTCCAACGATAGCGTCCGGTGACCGGAAGGCGACCGCAGTTCGGGGGACGTCGACCTGGCGTCGGCGGCTTTCTGATATTCCGACAACGGATGAGCAATCGTACCGAGTAGCTTCGACGCGAGTTTCTGCGAGATGACGATAACCGGGATGCCTGCCTCGCCGGCGTTGTCATAAGAAAGTCGGGAGGTCCGATCATGTTGCAGAATTTCTTCATTCGCGATTATCAGGAGACCTTTTGCTCCCGCCGCCCGAGCCGCCGCAGCTTTAAACCGAAGCTGGCCCGCCTGGGTGAATTGCCCGTGCGGGTTATCACCATCAGGAGTGCCGGCGAACACAATCGCCACACGGTCTTTCGCGTCCGAGACCGCGTAATCGTTGTACTTCAACTCGGCGGACGAAATGCCATATCCGGCGAAGACTGTCTCAGCCTTGTTGATTGAGCCATTTGTCGAGAATCCCAGCGGCATCCAGTCTTCGCCGACTTTGAATTGCATGATGTCGTCGGCCTTGCCGGGATTTACGAACAAGAGATTCTTCTGACCCAACTCGACCCTGGAGACAAATGGGAACGATTGCAGATAAGGTGCGCCGTTGCGCGCGCTCGCGCCCGAAGATGCGGCTACACCCGGTCGCAAGCCCAACTTTTTGAATTCACCCGCGATGAAGTTCGCGGCTTCGGTCGCTCCGGCTGTGCCGGTGCGCCGACCGTCGAGCGGATCTGACGCCAGATAGGTCACGATTTGTCGTAAACGATCGACACTGGGAGCGTTCACGCTCGGTTGCTGCCCAAGCGCAACCGCGAACGTTAATCCGATGATTGAAAGAAGCGCGAAAATCGTGCGACGCATAACCACCTCTTAATTCTAAATTCCGCAGCGATAATCGCGCGGCGTGACTTTACCCTGCCGATATTGAATCTCTTTCACTCCCGAAGCATCTTCGGGTTTAGGAAGGCCGGCCTCAGGTGGAACGACCCAAAGCTGCACCCGGAAGTTAGTACTATAGCCGCCATTCATAATGACGAGGCTCGCAGCGGGAATACCGCGTCGTTTAGTTAGATAAGACCGTATCCGCTCGACCCGCGCTTCTGCCTCACCGCGTTTCGGCAATCTATCGCCAGCCATGTTCCCCGCAAAAAAGATGATCGCGCCTCGATAGGCTGGCGCGTTCTGCAATTGGACAGCAAAGTTATCCAATCGCGCCATTTCACTCTCGCAGTTAACATCACCAAATTCGTCGAAGGGACGCGTGGGAAGAGGCAAGGCGACGCCGAGCGCACAAATCGTCGACACGGTGAGCAATAAGATGCCGCGGGTTATCAATCTCATGTTCTTCACTCCACCCAGTCAGCAATAAAGATGTTTGTATCGTTTGCCTTGGCGTTGTGACGATTCGAAGCAAAGACCAGCTTCTTGCCGTCTGGCGAGAACATCGGAAAACCATCGAAGCTCTCGTAGTAAGTGAGGCGCTCCAGGCCGCTGCCGTCTACGTTGACCATATAGAGATCGAAATCGCGGCCTTTCGGATCGGCCTGGTTGGAAGAAAAGATTATGCGCTTGCCGTTCGGGAAAAAGTACGGCGCGAAGCTCGCCTTGTTCAGGTGCGTGACCTGCCGCTTGTTCGATCCATCCGCGTTCATCACCCAGATGTCGAGTACGGTTGGCCGAATCAAATTCTGCTTGAGCAAATTCGTGTAATCAGTCTTCTCTTTTTCGGTCTGCGGATGATACGCGCGGTAGACGATCTGCTTGCCGTCATACGACCAGAACGGCCCGCCGTCATAACCCAGTTCAGTCGTCAGCCGCTTCACGTTTCTGCCGTCAGCATCCATCGTGTAGATATCGAGATCGCCGCTGCGCTTGGACGTGAAGACCAGTTTCCCCCGCCGGCTAATGGTCGTCTCGGCGTCGTAGCCCGGCGTGTCCGTCAACTGTTTCAAACCCGACCCGTCGGGATTGGACGTGAAAATATCGAACGTGTCATAGACCGCCCAAACATATCCTTGTGAGAAATCCGGCCGCGGCGGACATTGCTTGGCGCCGAGATGCGTCGATGAATAGAGAATCCGTTTCCCGTTCGGGAAGAAATAGGAACAGGTCGTGCGGCCATCGCCGTTTGAAACCATCTTCACATCCGACCCGTCGATGTTCATCGTGTAGATCTGATCGCATTCGCGGCCGTCGCGCGACGATTGAAAGATCAGCTTCTTACCGTCCGCCGAGAAATAAGCCTCGGCATTTTCGCCGCCAAAAGTCAGTTGCCTGACGTTGCGCAGATGCTTTTCCTGCGGCAGGGCGAGGTCGGCAGTCTGCGTTTGGGCTCGATTATTTGGACCACAGAGGACACAGAGAAAACCGCAGAGGAAAAGCGAGACGATCAATACCCCAGCAATTCTTCCTCTGCGTCCTCTGTGGTTAAATTGATTTGTCATAGCTTAGCCATCAAGACTTCGCGAATCTGGTTGTCACTGTACATGCCGTCCGTGCGCAACGCATAAGCGCAGTGCATCTCCAGTACGCCGCCGTCAAAGTTGATCTTCATATCAGCTTTGTCTTTCACGTTTTTCAGCTTAATCAGATTCAGGCTGTCACGCACCGCTTCCTTGCCCATATCGTCGACACAGATCGTGCGCAACGCCATATTCAATCGATGACAGGAGATGTTATCGAGAAAGTTCAATCCTTCCGCATCGTCAGCCAGACTGTTCCAATCAACTTCGTAAGAAATCGGCTTCCCGCAAATCTCTTCAATCTCTTTTACGCGCTCCGGCAGCGTCGTGTCCTGCAATTCTTTAATCTTGCGTCTCTCATTCAATCCCATCGGGTTCTCCTTTATCCAGCAAGACTAATCAGAGCCAATCCAGACTTCTTTGATCCAGGTCGCCAGGTCCGGCCATTTGTCATCGGTCGTCCCGTCGTGCGCCCAGAACTCAATCGCGCCCGTCTCAGTCAGGCAATAGTAATCGCTGTTGTCTTCACAGAAGGGTAGCAGGTTCCGCGGGACTTCCATCTCATCCCGGGCCGTTTCAACCATTCTGATGAGACTGAGATGTCCGGCGTCAGGAATGACAATCGCGGGTTCCAGCGCCCCAAAGACAACATCACTCGCTTCCAGCAGATACTGGCGATAATCCGGATGAAACTTCACGCCAAGCCGATTTTCGACGGCGGCGACTTCGGCTTCGGTCGGCAGTCGCAGAGGCTTCGGCACTTCCTCATTAAGCTCACGCAGTTCAGCAATGACGTCGCGAAGGTTCATTCAGATGACACAGACTTTAGGCTGTGATCGCTTTAGTCTGACATCAGCCCAGGCTCGAGTCTGTGCTACATGGCTATCCATTCTTCTGCTCGAATTCCTTCATAAATTCGACCAGCGCCTCACAGCCTGCTTTCGGAAACGCATTGTAGATAGAAGCGCGAATGCCGCCGACGCTGCGGTGGCCTTTGAGACCGTCGAGCCCTCTGGCTGTAGCTTCGGTCGCGAACTTCTTTTCCAAATCTTCTGAAGGCAGCCGGAAGGTAATGTTCATCGCTGACCGGCAGTCCGCATCAGCGTGGCCGCGATAAAAATCGGTCGCATCGATGGCATCGTAAATCAACTGCGCTTTCGCTTCATTCTCTTGCTCCATCCCGGCGAGGCCGCCTTTTCCTTTTAGCCACTTGCAGACCAGATTCAGAATGTAGATACCCCAGGTGTTAGGCGTATTGTAGAGCGACTTGTTCTTGGCGTGCGTGTTGTAATCAAGCATCGTCGCCAGCCCTTCGCGAATCCGCGGCAACAGATCTTCGCGCATGATGACGAGCGTGACGCCGCTCGGTCCCATGTTCTTCTGCGCGCCGGCGTAGATGATTCCGTACTTCTCGACCGGAATCGGCTTCGAAAGAATGTTCGAAGACATATCAGCGACCAGAGGAACGTCGCCAACTTCGGGCTCGGTCTTGAACTCAACCCCTTCGATCGTTTCGTTCGAAGTCATGTGCACGTAAGCCGCGCTCGGATTGAGCTGCAGTTCATCCTGATTCGGCACGCGGGTAAACCCGCCGTCAGCCATGTTCGCCGCAATGTCGGCAGTGCCGCACTTCTGCGCTTCCTTAATCGCTTTCTTGCCCCAGCTGCCGGTGATGATGTAATCCGCACTGGCATCGAGCGACAGAAAATTCATCGGCACCATCGAGAATTGCAGGCTCGCGCCGCCCTGGAGAAACAAGACGACGTAGTCCTTGGGAATACCGAGCAGTTCGCGCAGGCCTGACTCGGCTCCCTGAATAATTTCGTCGAAGGTCTTTGAACGATGGCTGATCTCCATCACCGACATGCCCACGCCCGGCAGCGACAACATCTCGTCGCGCGCCTGTTCCAATACCGGCACCGGAATCACCGCCGGCCCCGCGCTAAAATTAAAGATTCGTTCAGTCATTTGCGTTTATTTGGAGTGCGGCGGCTTGACGCCGCTTTGCCTCAGCAACTCGAACGTGTCAGAACCCGGAGCGGTAGCGACGGGATCACGGTCGTCATTAGAGCCAAGCTTGATCCGGTCGCTACCGCTCCCGGTTCTGACACGGGAGCAAAAGCGCCGTCGAGCCGGCGCACTCCAAATCATCCTTTCTCGATATACGGTCTCATGATCGCGCCGACTGCGCGCAAAACGAGCGCGCGCGGCACTAAGCGTTGGCTGCCCACGGTAACCCGGTTTGGCCATCCTGAGATCACCGAACTCTTGCCGCGCCGCAACGCGCGCAGCGCAACGTCTACCACCTCTTCGGAGGTTTGCGCCACGCGCGCCGGCGGGCGCTTCATCTGCGAAGCTTCAAAGAAACCAGTTTCGGTTACGCCGGGGCAAAGCGCCATCACCTTGATTCCGTACGGCCGGTTCTCTTCCCATAACGCCTCTGAAAAAGAAAGCACGAAAGCCTTGGTGGCGGCGTAGGTGGCCATAAACGGCACGGGTTGAAAACTCGCCGTCGAGGCCACATTGATAATCGCGCCCGCCTTGCGCTCGCGCATTGGCTGCAGGAAAAGATGCGTCATCTCAACCAACGAGCGCACATTCAAATCGATCATGTTCAGCTCGCGATCCAAAGGGAGTTTGCCAAACTCACCCATCGATCCGAACCCGGCATTGTTGATTAGCAAATCAATTTCGAGGTTACGCTCGCGCGTTTCCGCAATCAAACGCGCGGGTGTGTCCGGTTCGGATAGATCGGCGGCGATATATTGCGCGCGAACATTGTGGTTCAGGCCCAACTCGTTGCATAGGGCAATCAGCTTGTCTTCCGAGCGAGCGACCAGCAACACGTCGTGACCCGCAGCCGCGAGTTTGCGCGCAAAGACTTCGCCAATTCCCGAAGACGCACCAGTGATGAGCGTAGTCATCATTAAAGAGTCAGTAGACTCATTTCGATAATGTCGGTATTGCCCGCGCGCAAACTCTCAAGCGTTGCGCCAGCCGGCGCCTTGTCCAAATTGATGCGCGCCACCGCCGCCTCCGCACCTTCAAAGACTATATTCTCCATCTCCTGCACGTTAATGTGCTCGGCTTTAATGGCTTCGAGGACTTGCGCGAGCACGCCCGGTCGATCGCGGTGACGCACGACCAGTCGATGTGTCGCGGGCGTGCGCTGGGCGAGATTCACGACGTTCGGCACCTGGCCGGTTTCTTTGAACGACTTGATGATGCGGACCGTTTCGGCTGCGATCGCTTCCTGCGCCTGGTCGGTCGATGCGCCGATGTGATGGGTGCCGTAAACGTGAGTTTCATTGCCAATTGGGTCCTCGAAATCCGCCACAGCCGACGTTGGTTCAATCGCAAAAACATCGAGCCCGGCGCGGATGCCCCTGGCGTGAAGCGCATCGATGAGCGCTTGCTGATCGACAGTTTCGCCGCGCGAGGTATTGATGAAGTAAGCGCCGTCACGCATGGCGCTGAAGAATTCCGCTCCAATCATTCCCTTCGTATCGGGTTTGAGTGCGACGTGAACGCTCACTACATCAGCGGCGCGCGCGACCTCGAGCGGCGTGTCCATTCTCTCGACGCCCAGGGCTTCGGCTTTCTCAGCGGTCAGACTACGGCTCCACGCGATCACCGGCATCCCGAACGCCTGCGCGCGCGGGATCATCTCCTGACCGATTTTGCCCAGGCCGACCAGGCCCAGCGTGCGGCCAAATAATCCGCGCGCTTTTGAGAATTCCTTCTTGTCCCACTCACCGGCACGCAACGCAATCACGTTGTCGGCGATCCGCCGATCCAGCGCCAGAATTAAGGCGAAGGCCAGTTCAGCGACTGCGATTGAGTTCTTGCCCGGACAATTCGAAACATAAATTCCGCGCCGTGAAGCGCCAGCGACGTCGATGGTGTTGTAGCCGGCGCCCGCCCGCACAATCAATTTAAGCGGTCCGGCAGCCAGCATCGGCTCGGTGACTTTCGTGCCGCGAACTACCAGGACATCCGGCTGTTCACGCGCGATGGCGTCGACCAACGCTTCGTCCTTCAGATCCGGCTGGAATGAAATTTCACATCCCAGCGCTTGTAAACCGTCTCGGCCGGACTGTTCAAATTTATCGGCAATAAGAATCTTCATGATCTGTAATCAAAGTGTCAGAACCGGGAGCGGTAGCGACCGGATCATGTGCGGCCTCACGAGTTGAAGCTGAATCGCGCTATCAGTATTTGAAGGGGTCGCCTGATCCCGTCGCTACCGCTCCGGGTTCTGACACGCACTCCAAATTTACTCGTCTTGATCGAACACGCTAATTAAATCCTCTTGCGAAGCGGTCGGCGCTTTTACCAATTCAAGGTTCTCTTCCACGTGCGCCACATTGCTCATGCCAACCAGCGCCGTAGTGACGCCCGGCGCGGAGCGCACGAACTGAATACCTGTCTGCGCGTCCGTCGCCAGTGAACCGAGCGCGTCGCGTATCGCTTCGGGCAAACCGCGCGCAGCCTGACCCTGCAGAAGCGATCCGCTGGCGATCGCTGTGACGCCGAAGGCCTGAGCAGCTTCGACTGCGCTGACATATTCATCGCCCAGCTTTTGGTTCTGAAAGAACAGCGCCTCCGGCATCCCCAGGTTTACCGGCAATTGAATAAAGCGAAAGTGATGACCGTCACCGGCAAGTTCACGCGCGATCTCAACCATCTTCTCCAGCGAGTGATATCCTTCGGAATCGGGCTCGTTACGAAAGCCGTTCCAGGTCGCGACGCCATAATATTTGATCCGATTATTGCGGACCGCCTGCTCAAGAAACTCAAAGGCCGCGCGCAGCCGTCGCCAAAATTCATCCGGCGAAACAGCAGACAACTGCGACTCAGGATTGTGCACGTAATAAACGTCGATGCAATCGAGATTCAGATTGGCGAGCGACTGCCGCAACTGATTGTCGAGGTAGGCCGGCGTCATGCAATGCGAGCCACCGGCGATGTCGCCCCAGGTTGCAATTCCTGTCTCGATGAAATTCTCCTCGATGTAGCCGCGCACGTCGCGTGGCGGCCCGCCATCGAAGGGCAGATAGCCGCCTTTGGTGCAGACAACGATTTCTTCGCGTCCAAAGCCACGCTCTTGAAGTGCGGTCAGCGCCACCCCGATAGATCGTTCGCTTCTTTGAAACCGATAGTTCGCCGCTGAGTCAATCACATTCGCGCCTAATTCAACGGCGCGGACTACCGCTTCGCTGTAGCGGCGATCGGTTTCTTCATCGGCGTTGCCCAGATAGGTTCCGATACCAACCGAAGAAAGTTGCAGGTTTTGGGCGGTGCGAAAGTAATCTTTCGCGGCCACGCTTTGAAAGCGCCTGCGATAGTTTTCCGTGCCCTGCGGCGAAGCGCAGCCTGAGATTGGCATATTAAAACGGTCCCGAACTGATAAGGATTTATGACCTGAAGACTATACGTCCGCCAGATGGACACGGCAAGCAGTCGATCTGCGGTGATCGATATGGTAGCTTTGATCAAAAGCTCATTCGAAAGTGAAAGATTCGATTTGACGGAATCGGGAGAGGACCGGGTGCGCGCGCGAGACTCATCGCTCGACCTTGACGCGGAAAGTCTGCACGCGCTGGCCCAGGCATTCAGCCGGCTCAGCACGCAATATTTTGACGACGTGACGAAGCGGCGCGTGTTCCCGGCGGTCACCGGCGCGGATTTGCAGAGCCGCTTTGAAGAACTGCCTCCCAGGGAACCCAACTCGCTCAAAACACTCCTCGATGACTGTCGCGATATCATCGAAGGCAGCCGTCACAACGGACATCCAAGGTTCTTTGGTTACGTCGCTTCACCTGCGACGCCGGTGGGCGCGTTCGCCGATCTGCTGGCGTCGACGCTTAACGCCAGCGTCACCTCGTGGCGCTCGTCACCATCCGCGACGCAGATCGAACAGACCGTGGTGCGCTGGCTGGGCTCGTTGATTGGTTACGACGAAAACGCGCATGGCTTACTGACGAGTGGCGGATCGCTGGCCAACCTGACGGCGCTTTTGATTGCTCACCGCAGCCAGAGTCCGGCCTCGATTTCCAAGACGGGAATCCAAACCTCCGGGCCGCGAATGACAATCTACGCGTCCGACCAGGTTCATTTCTCGATTATCAAAGCCGCAGACATTCTGGGCCTGGGCCACGAAAGTGTGCGGCTCCTGCCCAGCGATGATCGATTCTGTGTCGACGTTCCCGCGATGCGGGCGGCGATCGAACGCGACCTCGCCCAGGGTTTCAAACCTTTTTGCGTCGTCGGCAGCGCGGGCACGGCTGCGACCGGCGCGATCGATTCGCTGTCTGAAGTTGCGAAGGTCGCGCGCGAACACGATCTATGGTTCCACATCGACGGTGCCTATGGCGCTCCGGCCGCGATGGTTAACGATCGAAAATCTGACTTTGCCGGATTGGAACTGGCTGATTCCGTCTCGCTCGATCCGCATAAATGGTTGTACACGCCGGTCGATTGCGGCTGCTTGTTGTTTCGCGATCCAGCCAGTGCGCGCCAGGCGTTTATGACCGAAGCCGACTACGTTAAGGTCATCGAGTTCGCCAACCTCGAAAGCTACGCGTTCTGGGACTACGGCATTGAATTGTCTCGCCGCTTCCGCGCGCTCAAGGTTTGGCTGACGTTGAAGTATTACGGAGCCAGGCGCATCGCGGCCGCTATCGCCGATGACATCGCGATGGCCAATTACATGGCGGACAGTGTGCGGCACGATCCCGAGTTCGAATTGTTGGCGCCAGTCCAACTGAGCATTTGTTGCTTCCGATATGTACCGGAAAACCTCCGCGCCAAGATGGAATCGGCAACAAATGATGAGGAACGCCAGCAATTGGAAGCGGACATCAATCGCCTGAACGAACAGATCATGTACCGGGTGCAACGCGGCGGCGAGGCATATCTGTCGAACGCAATGCTGCGCGGAAAGTTCGCTTTGCGCGCCTGCATCATTAATTTCCGCACTACGCCCCGCGATATAGACTTAACTTTACAGACCGTGCGCGACGTGGCGCGACAAATCGAAAACGAGTGATGGAGCCGGAATGAACCTCGAGCGCGAAATCAAAGTTGCATCGGAACTTGCCCGCGTGGCCGGCGCCGTTCTGTTGCGTCACTATCACAGCCCCTTCCTGGTTGAGCAGAAGGTGAATGCCTTGCAGGAAATGGAAGAGGTTACCGCTGCCGACCGCGAAGCCAACGATCTAATTGTCCACAGATTGAGCGAGGAATTTCCGGACGACGGCATTCTGGCAGAAGAATCCAAAGACACTGACCGCCGACTGGAGAAGGATCGCGTCTGGCTAATCGATCCGATGGACGGCACCAAGAACTTTGTCCAACGTGACGGCGACTTCGCAGTGCAGATCGGATTATCGGTCGCCGGCGAAAGCGTCTTGGGTGCTGTCTATCAGCCCGTGCGTGAGGTGCTTTACTACGCGACCAAAGGTGGTGGCTCCTGGATCGAGATTTCAGGAAAGCCCGCGACGCGCATGAGTGCCTCCGCCGAAACGAACGCGCACAACATGATTCTCGCCTCGAGCCGTTCGCATCGCAGTCCGCGCATGGAGCGCGTAGTTGACCTGTTCGGATTTCGCAAAGAAGTGAGACGTGGATCTGTCGGCGTGAAAATCGGGTTGATTACCGAGCGCGAGGCCGATATTTATCTGCACCTGTCGCCCAGCACCAAGCAGTGGGACACCTGCGGGCCCGAAATCATTCTGCAGGAGGCCGGCGGACGGGTGACGGACCTGTTTGGTCAGCCATTGACTTACAACGGCGTACGAATCGACAACCGCAACGGCATCGTCGCGACCAACGGCGCGTCACATGAGATGGTGATCGAGAAACTCCAGCCCCTGCTGCGCGAGTTTGGCAGAATGCCGGTTTAGGAACGCACGCATCCCTGCGTGCGGTTCACCGGCATCCCTGCCGGTTCTCATTTCCCAACGGCGGGCAAGGATGCCCGCGACCCGCACGCAGGGATGCGTGCGCTACGCCTTCCGCAACATCGCAATCTGTCCGGCGTGATAGAGATCGTGCTGAATCACTCCATGCAGGGTCACGTACACGCTCGACTTGCCTTCGAGAATCGGTTCGTCCAGACGAGATTCAGACACGCGCGAGATTGCATCAACCAGCGCCTGATGACTCCGCTGCAACGCCGCCTTTGATTTTTCCCAGGCAGCCTCGCTCGCATCTTCAGCGGGCGGCCAGTCTTCGGGTGAAGAAATCGGCACCTCGGCAGGATCGCCTTCCAGCCGGCGCCGCCCGACGTCTTCCCAGACCGCGATGTGATGCACCAGTTCCCAGATGCTGTGCGCATTGGCCAGCGGCCGCCGATGCGCTTGCTCCGCCGTCACCCCCTGCAACGATTCTTTGATTGACGGCCCGTGCCAGGCCGGACCTTCGTAGGCTCGTTTCAGTTGATCCAGAATTCGATCAATTTCCGTCATAAGTCTCTCCAACCTCGTTTTGCCAAATCATACGCTCGACAGTTAGTCTAACCAATCAACCAAAGTGGCGAGTGACGAGTGACTAGGAGAGATGTTTTAACTAGCCACTCGTCACTGGTCACTAGTCACTTTAACAATAGGCGTAAGAGCTTCAATTGATCAGGAGAAGTCATGGCCACGATTCGTCCTTTTAACGCGCTGCGTCCGGCCGCGGAGCGCGTCGCTCAAGTTGCCGCCGTTCCTTACGACGTAGTCAACACTGAAGAGGCGCGTGCGCTGGCCTCCGGCAATCCATTCAGCTTTCTTCATGTTTCGCGGCCCGAGATTGATTTGCCTGACGGCACGCCAATCTACAGCGACGACGTTTACGCCAAGGCTGCGGACAATTTTGAAAGATTAAAAACCGCAGCTCCACTGCAAAGCGAAGAGACGCCCAGCCTCTATCTTTATCGATTGATCATGGGTGATCAGCAGCAAATCGGTGTGGTCGCCTGTTGCTCGGTCGATGAATACGATCAGGACATCGTTCGCAAACACGAACGCACGCGCCGCGATAAGGAAGACGATCGCACCCGGCACATTCTTGTCCTGCGCGCGCAGACAGGTCCGGTGTTTTTGACCTATCGCGCCCAGCAAAAGATCGACGCATTGGTGACGGAAGCTCTGCAGAACAATCCGCCGCTTTATGACTTTGTCGCCAATGATGACATTCGTCACACGATCTGGCGCGTGCCGAATTACGAGCCGCTCGTCAATGCTTTTGCCGAAGTTCCCTACCTGTACATCGCCGACGGCCACCATCGCGCGGCCAGCGCCAGCCGCGCCTGCGCCGAGCTGAAAGAAACCGGGTTCGGCTTTATCGGGAATGAGGAATACAACTTCTTTCAGTGCGTGATGTTTCCCGATAACCAGCTGCGCATCCTTCCTTACAACCGCGTGGTGAAGGATCTAAACGGCATGTCATCCGATCAATTTTTATCCCGGGTGCGTGAAAGCTTCGACGTCTCGGATAACGGTTCGCCGGCGCCGTCGCAGCGCGCGAATTGGAGCATGTATCTCGACGGGCGCTGGTACGGATTGACGCTGCGAGCGGATGCTCAAGAACCCGTAGGCGCCGTTGAATCATTAGATGTGAGCATGCTGCAGGATCGTCTGCTGGATCCGATTCTGGGAATAAAAGACGTGCGGACTGACAAGCGAATCGATTTCGTTGGCGGCATTCGCGGGACCCAAGAGTTGGAGAAGTTGGTGAATGAAGGCAAAGCGGCGGTCGCGTTCTCGATGTTCGCGACGACTATCGACGACTTACTCAAGGTGAGCGACGCCGGCGAGATCATGCCGCCCAAATCGACCTGGTTCGAACCGAAGTTGCGGGATGGATTGTTAAGCCACGAAATCTAGGGCGTCTTGTTGGAGCGCGGCCATCCTGGCCGCAAAGCGAGCAAGGCTCGCTCACCCTTAGCGCTTCGCGCTCATGCGGGCAAGGATGCCCGCGCTCCGTTTAGGCGCTCAAGCCAGTGCGGCCAAGACTTCATTGGAAAGTAACGCGCCGCGTGAGGTGAGCCGCAGCCGCTCATCACAGATTTCAATCAATCCGGCCTGACTCAGCCGATCAAGTTCGCCGTTGAATTCCTCGCGCAAATCTATCCCGAAACGCGATCGGTAATTCTGAAGCTCGACTCCACGCATCAGGCGCAACCCGAGGAAAATCGATTCTGAACGCGCGTCCTCGTCGCTTAGTTCTGTTCGTTCGTTTACCGGTGATTCATGATTTGCGATGAGCTGAACATACTTTGCCGGATCGCGCTCATTCGCCCAACGCCGCCGCCCGCCATCGTACGAATGCGCCGAATTTCCGAAGCCGTAGTACGGCACCCTCGTCCAGTATTTCGAGTTATGCCGTGATTCAAATCCCGGCAGGCAGAAGTTGGAAATCTCATAATGCTCATAGCCGGCCGCGCAAACTGTTTCGATCATGGTCGCGTACATTTCGGCTGCGAGATCTTCATCAGGGGTCGGACGCATGCCGCGTTTGATCTGGTCCGCGAGCGGTGTGCCCTCGTGCACGTCGAGCAGATAAAGCGAAAGGTGCTCGGGCCGCAACACTAAGGCGCGATCGAGATTGCGCTTCCATCCCGCCAGCGTCTGGCCCGGCAAGCTCGCGATCAAATCGAAGTTGATATTCGTAAATCCCGCGTCGCGAAGCTGCCCGAAGGTAAGTTCGATGGCGGCCGCGTCATGGGCGCGACCAAGCTGTTTCAACTCGCGATCGTCAAATGTCTGTGCACCAAAGCTGGCGCGGTTCACCCCGAGGCTTCGTAATTCTTCAAAGAACGCGCTTCTTTTAGAGGCGCCACTTGCGCCGCCGTCGCCTGGATTGATTTCGAGCGTGAATTCCGCTTCGTTGCATAACTCGAAGCGACGACCGACCGTTCCGAGAACGGCTTGGATTTGCGCGGCCGAAAGTAGCGAGGGCGTCCCACCGCCAAAATAGATCGTATCGACCAACGCCGGCTGTTCGACCTCGCGCCATCGTTCAATTTCCAGGCAAAGCGTGTTTACATACGCTTCGGCCGCCGAACCTTCATACATTCCCGTCGCGAAATCGCAGTAGGAACAGCGCGAGCGGCAGAACGGAATGTGCAGGTAAACGCCGGCATTCATGGCCTCAGCATTATAGATGCTAGAATGATTTTCACTTAAAGATGGCCCGCGAACTTCAAGTACTCAACCAAAAACCCCGGCAGCCGAAGCCTGAATGGTTACGGATAAAGCTCGGCGATCCGACCAATCAGAATCATCTGCTGAAGCTGATCGAAGGGTTGAACCTGCACACCGTTTGTCAGGAAGCCAAGTGTCCGAACATCTTCGAATGCTGGTCTGATCGCACGGCCACTTTCATGCTGGGCGGTGACATCTGCACACGCCACTGCGGCTTCTGCGCGGTCGGCAAAGGAGCGCCGGGTTCGCTCGACCCGCAGGAACCAAAGAATGTGGCTGAAGCCGTTCGTCACCTTAATCTCGCACACACGGTTATCACTTCCGTGAATCGCGACGATCTGCCGGACGGTGGTGCCGCTCACTGGGCCGAGACGATTCGCGAGGTCCGCGCCTTAAATCCGGAATGCAAAGTCGAAGTGTTGATTCCCGATTTCAATGGCGATGAAGCGGCATTGAATGCCGTACTCGATGCGAAACCGGACGTGCTTAATCACAACACCGAAACGATCGCGCGGCTTTATCGTCGGGTCCGACCGGACGCTGAATATCAACAGTCGCTCACGCTGCTGAAACGCGCGGCCGAGCGTCGCGATCGCGCACAGCCCGAGATGTTGACCAAGAGCGGCATCATGGTTGGTCTCGGCGAAAATTTCAATGAGGTAGTTGAGTTGATGAAAGACCTGCGCTCGGTGTCCTGCGACATCATGACTATCGGCCAATACCTGCAACCGCACGCCCGCCGCCTGCCGGTCGAGCGCTATGTGACTCCCGCAGAATTCGACCGCTGGCGCGACATCGGCATGGAGATGGGCTTTCAGCACGTGCAATCCAGCCCGCTGACTCGTTCTTCCTATCACGCGCGCGAACAAGCATCGTAAGGCAGCCTCATCTCCTCGGGCAGCATCTCAGCGAGCAAATCCGCCAACTGAGGAGGTTCCCGATGAGCAGACTTTCCTTCAGATTACTCGCCTTCGCTGTCGCCGTTACCCTAACTGGAACTGTCATAGCCACGGCTGACGATGACGCGGCGACGTTGCATCGGATTTCCGGTTATCGTCATTGGACCAAAGTGAATCCCGAGCCGGTGGTGGTCCCAGTGCCGGTGAATATTGATCCAAGTTTCGTCGCTGATTGAGTGGTCGCATCCCTCGCCGTGAGCGAGGACACTCTTGCCAGCCGCCCGATGTCGCCAACGTCAATGCTGCGTGACGACTCGCTGCAAATTGCCCCGACGGGACCGTACGCGAAAGTTCAGCCTCCGGCACCAAGCGCAATCAATCAGCTCGAGGGCGCCTCCACTGCGAGGTTGAGTTCGGAAATAGCTGCAGTCTTGAAATCCGCCTTTTACTATCCCGAGCCGCTCGCGGCGAGTCCGCGTTTTTTCAGCTCCGGCAATGCCAAACCCACTCATGAGACGTTCTATGGCCTCGCTTATGTGAATGAGGTTGGCAGGCCGGGCTTCAGTCGCAAGCCGTTTGCATTTCCAACGGGAACGATGATCGTGCGCGAGAAGCTGCGTACGCTTAACGCGGACCCGGAGCGACTGGTCGTCATGATCAAACACGAACGCCTGTTCAATCCCAGGGCGAACGGTTGGGAATTCCTGACCGTGAGCGGCGACGGTACGAAAGTATTGAAGCGAGAGAAGGGCGGCCAATGCCTCAAGTGTCACAGGGACGCCTCAACAAACGACTTTGTCTTTCCTGAAGATGGCCACGATCGCTGAGTGTCCTCAGGTATACTCCCGACGCAAGGTCGCGCTAAATCTGTGGTTTTCCGATCCCGGGACTGAGGCTGCCACGCTGCTCCGCAATAACCAACATCAACGATAGTACGTGCGACGATGACATGAAGCGATCGAGACGGTTACCGATCTTAATCATCGGCTCAATAGTTATCATCGCCGCTTCGTGCCATCGCCCGGCGACGAGGAACCGTCTCGACGAGACTCAGTTTCCTTCGGTAATGCTGTGGGCATGGGAGCGGCCCGAAGATTTGACCTTTCTGGATTCGCACAAATACGGCGTCGCGTTTCTGGCTCAGACGCTGACCTTGAAAGGTGACGAGGTTATTTTCAATCCGCGTCATCAACCGCTCCAGGTGCCGCCCGAAACGAAGATGATGGCGGTGACGCGAATTGAATCGCAAAAAATCACCGGTCAGCGGCCGGCGCTGTCAGCCAATCAACGACAGCAGTTGGTGAAGCTGATTCTGCGGACGTTGGAACGCGGTCGCGTGGCGGCGATTCAGATCGATTTCGATGCGCTCGTTTCCGAACGCGAATTCTATCGGGCGCTCTTGCAGGACTTGCGCACGCAACTTCCTGACAACGTGCCGCTGTCAATGACCGCACTGGCATCGTTCTGCATCGGCGATCGCTGGCTCGATGAGCTGCCCGTCGATGAAGCAGTGCCCATGATCTTCCGCATGGGCGCCGATGATCGGACCGTTAAGAACATGCTCGCGGGCGGCGACGATTTTCGCGAGCCGTTGTGCCAGCGAAGTTACGGGATCGCCACCGACGAGCCCGTTGATTTGAAGTTTAAATCCGGCCGGCGCGTCTACGTTTTCAATTCCCGCTCGTGGCAATCAACCGATATCGACGCTCTCGTTGACAGGATTAGGCAATGACTCGGCGCGTTCTCACAACCCTGTTACTCTGCGCACTAATCATTCAGTCTTACACCGTGTCCCGAGGTTGTGGCCCTTCATACCTTCAGCCGATCTTCAGTTTCGAATCATCGCCGGATCTTCCGTTCACCGAATTCACTGCGGGGAAAATCGGCATCGTCAAGCCAACTTTCGGACGCAAGACACTCGTAATCGCTTACCGTTATCTCAACGGCGGCTCGTTTAGTCCGGAAGAACAGAAGCAACTGATCTCGGCGCTGCACGGCGATGGGCCTGAGCCGATGGACGATGAGGCCCTGAAGGTGTGGATTGCGCTGCGCCAGGAAATCACGCCACAGGAAACGCTCCCCGAAATTTACCTGGAACGTAAAACGCCCATGGAGGGCTTCGATTATTTTCCCAATTGCGCCAGCAACGCTTTCGAAGTCGCGACCGCCACGCTGAAGGACCGCGCAGCCAGTTACGGATCGGATGATCGCAACGTGCGTGAATGGGTACGCGGGCAGGATGATGTATTTCAGAATTGCTCCGGCGGCTCGGCGACGATTCCGCGTGAGCTGGGCGCCGAAGCTCCGGCGTGGCTGCGCAAGGATCGGAACTATCAGATTGCCGCCGCCTACTTCTATTCGCTGCAATTTGAAGAAGCCATCTCGCGGTTTGAAACGATCGCGGCTGATGCTGAGTCAAGCTGGCAATCGACCGCCGATTATCTTGTCGCGCGCACTTTGGTACGCCAGGCCAGTCTCACCGACGACGCTTTAAAGAAAGCCGCGATCTACAGCAAAGCCGAAGCGCACTTGGGCAAAATCATCAACGGCAGCAATCAGTTTCGGAACGCCGCGCGCAAGTTGCTCGGGCTGGTGAAGTACCGGATTCATCCGGAGGAACGCGTATCAGAACTTGCAGATTCGGTCTCACGTCCCGGTCTCAGTTTGGATGTCAAGCAAGATGTTACTGATTACGTTTGGCTGCTGGGAAAATTTGAAGGTGAAGTCCTCAAGAAAGAGCACGATCGCGTGGAAGCGCTGAAAGCGAAACCGATTAGCGGCAGAACGGAATCCGGCGAGATACGTCTCGATACTCCTTACGATCAGATACAACGCGGTGAACTGATTTCAGTGCATCTCCCGCCGAAATACGTCGATGGCAGTAATGACTATCGGAATTCAATTTCACTGCAGGTAAAACCCGAGACACCCGAATCAGAAATCCTGCGCCAAGTCGAGGAGCGCCTCGGGCGCCCGTTGAGTGACGAGGCAAGCAGCCTGGTAAAGGAGCAAATCAAAAATGGTCTCAATCATCGTCGCTGGTTGAGTTCGTTTAATTTGAAAGTCACTCGAGCGCAGACGGATTATGAAGGTTGTCCCTATTGTTACGACCTGAAATTCACTTTTCCAGATGTGCCGGCGTTTCTCCTCAAAGACGATCTGACCGATTGGATCTTTACGGTGGAGCTTGATGGCCCTGGTCTCTACGAGCATAGCTGGCAGAAGTGGCGCGAAACAGATTCGCCAGCATGGCTCGCCGCCGCGATCATCAAAGCTGAGCCGACTTCACCCAATCTCAAACGTTTGATGACGGCGGCGGAACGGATGGCTCCGGACTCAGAGGCGTTTCCGACAATCGCTTTTCATCTGGTGCGGTTGAAGGCTGCCCTGGGCCAGCCCGTCGAGGCGCAAAAATTACTGGAGGCCATCGCGACGACGCAAACCGAACGTCTGCCACTGTCGGCACAGAACGAATTCCAAATTCAACGGCTGCAGCTCGCGCGAAACCTGACTGAGTTTTTGAAGTATGCCGCACGGAGACCGGTCGCGTTTTACGATGAAGGGCTCTATCTCAGCATCCGCGAATTAATCGATGAAAGGAAATCCTTCTACGGCGAGTACGAACCTGAGGTACCGAAAGAGCAGTATGAAGCGCGGCTTGAAGAAGAGTATCGGGACTTACTCGCCGACGATCTGAAGTTATTCGACGATCACACGGCTGACCTGGTCGATCGCCATTTTTCTCTGCGTCTGCTTCAGCAGGCGGCGAGCGATCCGCACATTTCTAGTTTCCTGCGACATCGGTTGACGCTGGCGGCCTGGACGCGCGCGCTCCTGTTGCCAAATTACGATGCCGCCATTCAGCTGGCCCCGGAAGTAACGAAGGTCGTTCCGGAAATTGCGCCGCTGGTCAAAGAGTTCGTCGAGGCAAAGAACGCAGGCGATCGTGAACACGCCGGACTCTATCTGCTGCTCAAGTCTCCGGCTCTCACCCCGTTTGTTTCCGCCGACCTGACTCCCCATGCCAGGAATGACGACCAGTTGGGGTACTACTTCGAAAGTGCCTGGTGGTGCACGCCGAGCGAAACTGAATATCGCGACGGACAGGAAGTAAAAAAGGTGGTGAACCCGCCACCATTCATCGATGCGCAAAAACTAGCCGAAGCCAAACAGGAGTTCGCAGCACTCGCGGCAATCGGTGACGCCAAGACCTTTCTCGGAAAGAAGGTCCTCGCGTGGGCGCAGGCTTCACCTAACGATCCGCGCATTCCTGAAGCTCTGTTCATCGCTTTTACGGCGAATGAGAGTTACAAGTACGGCTGCAACGGATGGGAACACGACGAAGAAATTCAACACGCCGCGGAAAAACTCTTGCGTGAGCGATACGCGGCAAGCGGCTGGACCGCGAAGCTGCCAGCGGGAAGAGATCGATAAATTGTTTCCGGAAACTCAGGTGAGAATTGAAAGCGCGGCTTCCACAAACCGGTTCTGCAAGTTGAGCCATTGCTGGCCCATCGGGCTGGCGTGACAATCGACAGCCAAACTGTTGGCCAGATCGGGCAACAGCACGCGCTCACGAAAATCATCGATCAGGTGCTGGTCGGTGATGACTGCGACAATCTCCTGGTACAGGCGGTAACTGAGATAATCGAAATTTGAAGAACCGGCGATCAGGTAGCGATTGTCGATCAGCATCGCCTTCAAATGAGTCATGCCCTGATAGAAGCGCAAATTGATCCTCGATCTCGCTGATTCCAACCGCGCGTAATTTGCAAAGTAACTCCAGTTGTTCGCCTGCGGTGTGACGATCTTCACATCGACTCCGAGCTGCGAAGCTTCGCGCAATCGCTCGTAGAAAGGAAACGTGATGTAAGGGCTCTCGACGAAGATGGACTCTTCAGCGCGGTCTATCAGATCGATGACGCGGGCAAACGCAGCGCGATTACCACGTCCATCGAGCGTCGCGAGTTCAACATTCTGGAAAGACTTCGTCGCCAACCGATCTTCGCCGGCCCATGTCGCATTGAAATCGTTTCTTAGAAATTCGACGGCCGCCGGGTCGTCGATGCGGATCATCATGTCGTGCCAGCTCGCATTGTGCTCGCTGAAATTTATGCCGCCGATATAAGCAGCGCGATCATCGATCACAATCAGCTTTTTATGATTCCGGCTGAGGAGACTCCGCGGTGTAAACCCGTAGGCGTTGGTAAATTGAATCTGCACTCCGGCGGCACGCAGCGCTTCAATCATCAACTTGGTGGCCCGCGCTTCGTTGCGTAGCTCGGCGTCGAGCAGATTTGCCGGCGCAAACCTGAAGCGGTCATTGATCACGACGCGCGTAAAAGAATCGGCCAAAATCTTTTTTTCGCGCGCGGCCGATAAACGCAGCGCTTCTGATAACTCGCAACCGACACTATCGCCTTCCAGCGCGAATGTCTGAATCAGCACCGATTCGCGCGCCGAAAGTATGTCTTCGCGCAGCCGCGACCAGAATTCACTGAAGTTGACAAGCAGATCCATTGCCATCGCTACCGTCCGGCGGCCAATTGTATTCGATCCGTTTACGAAATCGCGAATCATATTGAACCGAGTCAGTACCATCCGCATTGGCGGAAGGATGAAGGCCGAATGTTAAGTGGTCAATTGACCCAGCTCCTCACGCAGATGGTACTTATCCTTGCAGAAATGAGCCAAAATTTAGGCTTCCATTGCTCAAAGTCAGTGCTAGAATGCAGTCATCCCCCGGACGGTTAGCTCTCTCATGCTTCACGTCTACAACGGCGACTCCACGGCTGATACTGCGCGCGCGGCTGCGATTCCAGGCGAACATCTAACCTGGCGGGAAGCGCTGGTCTGCGGACCGGCTCCGGCAGATTTATCGGATGCAGAGTTTATTGAGGTGCGCGCGAGGCACCTCTCAACTGACTATAACGTCCAGCTTGAGAAGTGCCGGGGAGAGCTCGTGGCAATGTATGAGGCGTTGGCCGGTTTCGCCGAACACGACGAAGTCGTGCTCTGGTTCGAACACGATCTGTTTTGTCAGGTGCAATTGATCTATCTGCTCAATTGGTTTGCCGCGCGTGATTTGGATAAGACCAAATTGAGTCTGGTGTGCATAAATGAGTTTCCCGGTATGCACCCATTCCACGGCCTCGGCGAATTGAATGAACAGCAACTGCAATCGCTTTTTCCACAACGATCCGAAGTTAATGCGGCGCAATTGGAACTCGCGGCCCGCGCGTGGGAAGCATATTCGTCATCCGATGCTCGGTTATTGATTTCACTGCTACGTTCAGATACGTCATCGTTGCCATTCTTGAATGACGCTCTCCAAAAACACCTCGAACGATTTCCTTCGACGCGAAACGGTCTGGGTCGAGTGGAAAATACCGCGCTCAGTTTGATCGTCGAAGGCCATAACAAGTTTCGGGCACTCTTTCCCGCGTTCACTCGTCGCGAGAGCGATTACGGCTTTGGCGACGCCCAGGTCTATCTCTCCCTCGAGACGCTGATGAAAGCCCGCAAACCGCTCATTGTGCAAAGCAACTCTAATCACTGGTCCAAGGACAGCGCCCAGATGTTGCTGGCGTCGTTCGACGTCACCGACGAAGGCAAAGCCGTCCTGGCGGGCGAAGAAGATTTCGTGGCGGCCAACGGCATCGACACCTGGCTGGGCGGTATTCGCTTGCAGGGAAATGAAGCCACCTGGCGCTGGGACGAGGAAAGCGGGCAGTTGATGGTCAGCTTGTAACTACTTGGCGCATCTGAATCCTGCAATCATCCAGCGCTCATGCGGATAAAAAAAGTTACGGTAAGTTGATCTGATGTGAATCTGCGGCGTGGCAAACGATCCGCCGCGGAGGACCTTCTGGCCGACAAACCACTTGTCGTTGTATTCATCAAAATCCGTTTTGAATCCGGGATAAGGAACGTAGTCCGAAGTCGTCCATTCCCAGACGTCGCCAACCATTTGATGACAGCCTTGTGCGGTTTGCCCATCGGGAAACGATCCGACGGGAGCGACCGACCAGAGGCCATTTTCGAAGAGATTGGCGCGGGATTTATCGGGCGCAGCGTCGCCCCAGGGGAATGATCGTTTTGAATCGTGCGGTGCTGAAAGCGTCGCCGCCTTCTCCCATTCTGCTTCCGTTGGCAGACGCTTGCCAGTCCACTTCGCATACGCGGATGCTTCCAGAAAGCTGACGTGCGAAACAGGCTCACTGGCTTTTTCGACGGCGCGATGCAGTCCGCCAAAATCCCGAATCATCCATTCGCCGTCATGTTGCTCCCAGTAGAGCGGCGCTTGCCAATTTTCGGTGTTCACCTTCTCCCAGCCAGCTGAATGCCACCAACGAAAATCCTGATAACCGCCGTCGTTGATGAACTGGAGATAGTCACCGACACTCACCGGCGCGCGATCGATTTGAAAATCCTCCAGCCAAACCTTGTGCGCCGGCCTCTCATTGTCCCAGGCAAACTGGAGCACGCCCCGGAGCGCAGGCATCCCTGCCTGCGGTTCGCAGCCATCCCTGGCTGCGCTATACCCCAACTCAAACAGCCCGCCCTCAATCTCAACCATCCCGCTAACACTCTCAACAGCTTTCGGCGCGGGCTTCATCGGCGCGTCGAACTGATCGCACAGCAAATGCTTGATGTCATAAACGAGCAACTCCTGATGCTGCATCTCATGCTCAAGCCCAAGCCGAATAATTCGCAGGATTTCGTCCGCATCGTCACGCGACGAGACGTCTTCGATAAACTTATTCATCTGCTCATCCACGTGCGCTCGATATTTCTTCGTCTCCGCTACGGTCGGCCGCGAACGTGTCCCACGCTTCGGCCGCTCGATGCGCGCGCCAAATCCTTCATAGTAGGAGTTGAAGTAGAACAGAAAATCGTCTGAGTAGATTTTGTATCCCGGCTGAAACTTCTGCAGGACGGTTTCAAAGAACCACGAGGTGTGCCCGATGTGCCAGCGCGGCGGCGACATGAACTCCGCGGTTTGAATCACGTAGTCTTCAATTTCGAGCGGGGCCACGATTTCCAGCGTGCGCGCGCGCACCTGTTGATAGAGATCGGCAATCGACAAGATGCGGGATTCCTGTGCAATTTGCATTGAAGTCGCCATCGGTCACCTAACTCTGATCCGCTTGTCGTTTGCGTTTACCGCCCGGCCAATTACCTCGGCGTGTGGATAATTCTGACGTAACTCGGCTAAAAGATCATCCGCTTTTTCTTGCGGAAGTGCCAATAATAATCCGCCGGCTGTCTGCGGATCATAAAAGAGCTTCACCAGATTTTGATCGAGGCTATTGTCGATGGCCACATCGTCGCCGACGTATTCGCGATTTGTTTTGTCGGCGCCGGTCATGAGACCTTCCGTCGCCAATTCCAAAGCTCCTTTGATCAAAGGCACGAGGCTCGAATCGATCTCAATCGTCACGTTACTCGCGCGGGCCATCTCCCACGCATGACCAAGCAGCGCAAATCCGGTAACATCGGTCGCGCCTTTCACTTCAAACTTTGCAATCGCTTCCGCCGCGTATTTGCCCGGCGTCATCATGGTCGCGACTGATTCGGCGATCACGTCCGGCGAAGCTTTTGCGCGTTTGATGCCGGTTGAAATTATGCCGGTACCGATTGGCTTGGTCAGGATAATGACATCTCCGGCTCGCGCGCCGGCATTTGTCGCCACCCGATTTGGATCGATCACGCCGGTGACCGAATAGCCAAACATGATCTGCTCGTTGTCGACGCTGTGACCGCCAAGGAGGACGACTTTATTCTCAGTCAGCACCGACAAGCCGCCGCGCATGATTTCCTGAAGGATCGAAAAGTCGACGCCTTTCTTAGGAAAGCAGGTAATCGCCATTGCGGTCACCGGCGTCCCGCCCATGGCCCAGACGTCGTTAATCGAATTGAGCGCCGCGATACGACCGTAATCAAACGGGTCATCGACAATCGGCGTGAAGAAATCGAGCGTCTGCACCAGCGCCAGGTCATCGCGCAGTCGATACACTCCGGCGTCGTCCGCTTTGTCGAAGCCGACCAGCAGATTCGGATCGTCAGGTTGTCTCTCAAGCCCGCTCAGCACCTGAGCGAGGACCGAAGGCGCCAGCTTGGCCGCTCAACCAGAGCACGAAACCATTTCAGTCAGACGCATCCCGCTTCCTCCTTTCAAATTCAGTTTACGTTGTCCGAAACAAAAACCACTTCGGGGCAACCTCTTCCATCCAGATGTATGAATTGGCCCTAATCTTCGGTGGTTGATTCGTCGGCGAGTAAAGAAAGCCGAGGGTGTTGTCGGTGACACCGCCGATTACAAACTCTACATTCCCTTCAGGATGAATCTCGACGACGCCACTGAAATGCAGCGATTTTAACTGCTTCCGGATTTCCGCCGATTTCGGATCGTTCTCGGATAAATAACCTGACTTCTGGCCCCGCGTCAGTTCATAGATCTTGTTCATGCCTGCGGCGTTCCTGCCGAACCACTCGCGCAAAGTCTCGTCTGAAGCGAGCAGCAACTCGAGATTGCCAAGCTCCTCTTTCTCTTCCGCCGTGAGGTTTGTTTTCGTCTTTAAGTACTCATAGGCCCCTTCCATAATTCCAGTCAGGGCCAGCGTGCGCACCGCCGTAACTTTCCATCCCTTCTGCCCGGTCAGATAGAAATACAAATCGACTACGCGCCGCTTGCCGTGTAGTTGAATTCTGCCCACAGCGTTCTCTCCATCGAGCAAAACGATCTTGTCCGGCGCAGCGGCCAAATCACCGAACGTGGGCATCTTCCAGTCAAGCGCCTCGCCCGCGAGTAACTGGCGCGCCTCAGGTGTCTGGAGGGTTTGCTTATTACTGAATTCGAACAGCTGGAGCAACGTTGCTTTTACGGCGGCGCGAGCGTCCACCTTTTCCTGTGCGAACGCAGGAAGTGGAAACCCGACTAACAGCAATACAAAAGCACCGATGAGTCTCTTCATGATGGCGAGTGACCTCAGCGTCGCATCGCCGCATTAGGTTGTCAATCACCAATGCTCCCGGCGACATGAGTTTTCCCGCTCGCGGCCGTTGGGCTATCATCCCGAGTGCCGAAGGCAAGGTTTCAAACCCGGGTGTCGTCGTCATGAAGTTGGTCAGCAAAATTCTAACGCTATGGATCTTCGCTCTGGTGGTTGTCGCAACGCCGTGCCGGGCCCAGGACGCTGATCTGACCAGGCACTTTGATTACGATCGCGCGGCTCCTCTCAATGTGAAGCAAATCGGAGTTGAGCGCCGGGCCAACGTCACGATCCATGACATCACCTATGACAGTCCCAAAGGTGGGGTCGTGCCTGCTTACCTGGTGGTGCCTAAGGGCCCTGGGCCGTTCGCCGCGATCGTCTGGGGTCATTGGTATTGGCCGAACTCCTCGATGCGCAATCGCAAACAGTTTTTGGACGAAGCCATCGCCATGGCGCCGGCCGGCGTGGTTTCGTTGTTGACCGATGGTCCGGTAAATCGGCCTGGTCACGTGGACAGCAAGGACCCGCTGGACGAGCGTATTCCGCTGGAATTTCAACAACAAGTTATGGACATGCAGCGTGGGGCGGATCTGCTGCTGCGTCGGCGGGACATCGATCGAAAGCGAATTGCTTTCGTCGGCCACAGTTATAACGCTGCCATCGGCGCACTTTTGAGCGGCCTGGATCGCCGGTTCAAGGCCTTTGTCCTGATGGCCGGTTCGACCTCAGATGATGTGGCTCGAAAGACCAAAGGTTTCCAGCAATTTAGACAGAACGTCGGCCCGGAAAAACTCGACGCGATTATCGCTAAATACAGGTATCTCGATCAGGGTCTGTATGTTTCGCACGCGGCGCCGGCGACTGTTTTCCTGCAATATGGTTCACGTGACACCGGCGTAACGCCGGATCAAGCGCCTCAGTATGCTGCCGTGGTTAGCGAGCCCAAGCACATGGAGATTTACGACGCCGACCACAATCTCAACGCTGCAGCCCGACGCGATCGTATCCACTTTCTGGTCGAGCAACTGAAGTTGAAGCCGGTGCCGGATGCGGTGATAGCCGCCGTTCCAAATCTGTATCAACCACCGCGGCCAAATTGAGTAGCGCAAGCCGGTAGCTTGCGAGCCATCGCAAATTCGCAATTTGCGCTGCAAAGATGCACGACGTAATCATCATTGGTGCTGGTCCGGCCGGGCTTTCGGCGGCGCATTGGTGTAACGAGTTGGGGCTCGACACGCTGCTGCTGGAAGCAAATGACAAAGTTGGCGGACAGCTCTCCTGGATTCACAATCGAATTGGGAATTATCTCGGCGTGGAGGCTGTTGATGGTGAGCAACTGCGCGAGACCTTCATTCAACAGACGAACGATGGCGATTTCGATCAATGGACGGGCGTACAGATCGACAGCATTGACCTCAAAACCAGGCGCGTGCGTTTGCAGAGCGGCGAGGAACTTCAATCGATTGCCATCATCATCGCCACCGGGCTGCGCCGGCGACGACTCGGCATACCCGGCGAGTTGGAATTTGAGGGCCGCGGCATCATCGAATCGGGCAAGCGCGATCGCGATCAATTCGCCGGCAAAGACGTCTGTGTAATTGGCGGAGGTGACGCGGCTGCGGAAAACGCTCTGCTGCTGGCTGAAGTCTGTCCGACAGTGACGCTAATCAATCGCAACCGGAAGATGCGGGCTCGGCGAGAATTCGCGGAACAGCTGCACACGCATCACTGCATCACTGTCTTTCCGGAATCGAAGGTGCGGCGCATTCTCGGCAACGAACAGGTTGAGGCCGTGGAGATCGAGCGCGCGGGTGCGATCAAACCCTTTCAGATGGCCGTGCAGGGCGTGATCATTCGGATCGGATTCGAACCAAATACCGAAGCCGTTCGGGGTCAGTTGAATTTGGATGAGCGCGGCTATGTGAGTGTCGATTCGCTTCAGGAGACGAGCGTCGAGAATGTTTTCGCGATTGGCGACGTGGCAAATCCGCTGGCGCCGACCATCGCGGGAGCCGTTGGCGCGGGGGCGACGGCGGCGAAGGTCATCGCGTCCCGGCTGACACGGTAATTTTGGAGTGCCGCCGCGCTCCAAATTTCACTTCCCATTGAGCCATGCGGCCCTCATGGCTTTTGCTCCCGCCGATGCTCGCGGATCTTCTTCGATCCGATAATCAAAAATCTGCGGCGCGGCCAGCGTCACGTCTTTGGTCATTACGCGCCCTTCGCGCACGATGGTGGCGACCACGCGGTCGCCGGGCTTGTATCGCGCCAGGAGTTTCAGAAAGTTGGCCGGCGTGAGTTTCGTGCCACCCAGTGTGGTAATGACATCGTCCGGTTGGAGGCCCGCGTTGGCCGCCGGTGAATCAGGCCTTACCGCAGCAACTTTGAAATTAGTATTATCGTCGTCATCGGCGGACACCCCGATACTCACCGGCGCCACCGCGCTGCGGATTAGCCGCAGGCCAACGACGCTGAGCGCATCGTCGTAAGGCGGTTTTTCAACTCCGCGAACGTGACGCTTGAAGAAATCGTCAACGTCTGCGTCCGACAGTTTCGCAATCACGCGCGCGAAATCTTCGTTCGTGTAACCGCGTCCGCGCAGGTAGTACGTCGCCTTGGCACTCTTCAAATAGAACTCGTCATACATCGCGCGCATGGCGTCATCGAGCGAAGCCTTCCCATTCGTGCCATGACGAATCACCAGGTCCATGACCAGCCCGAGGGTTTCGCCTTTCGGGTAATAATTGATCGTGGTGTTGGTGAGGTTCGTCTGCTGCGCGTGCGGCGCATCGTCAATGAACGGGGCAACCAGCGACGATTCTTCCGCGCTCATCACTCTACTGCCCGGGGCATTTTCTATTTCAGCGATTTGCGACGCGAACGTACTGTAGAGTTTCTTGTCGTCCCACAATCCCGCGCGGCGCTGCATCAGGTGGCCGTAATAGTTCGTAATCCCTTCAGCGATCCAGAGGCCACGCGTGTTCGCGGGCCGCGTGAAGTCCCAGGGGCCAAGCTCGATTGGACGCAGCCGCTTGACGTTCCACACGTGGAAAAATTCGTGCGCCGCGGCGTCGAGCGCTTCCTCATACGTTCCTGATTCGCCCAGCGCGCCGGGCTCGACGATTTGGGTGGATGCCAAATGCTCCATGCCATCCGATGAATGTCCGTCGTTCGCAAAGTGAAAAAGGAAGGTGTACGAATCAAACTCCGGCGGTCCCCACATCGCTGTCTCAGCGCGCACTATCTTCTCGAGGTCACGCACCAGCGCGGGACGCTTACCGCCCTCGGCGCCAAGTGAATGAACGACGACATGATAGGTCTTGCCATCCACCACGAATTCGTTCTGCGTAAAGTCAGGCGCAATTTCAGTCGGCGTGTCGATCAGAATGTCCCAGTTGGGAAATTCGAATTCAGTCTGATCGGGCTTCTGCGTTTGCGCATTGATGATGTGCCAGCCGTTCGGCGGCTTGATCGAGAGCGCGGCCGGATCCTGCTTGTGATTGACGACGTACATGAAGACGCAACCGCCGTTGATGTTGGCGTGGCGCGCATCGAGTTGCGAAAACGTGCCGGACAGATCATCGCCGAAGACCTTGTAGCTGAACATCAGCGACATGCCTTCGTGCCGGTTTCGCTCAATCGCGACACGCCAGGTTTGGTCGTCGATGCGCGTGACCTGCGAATCGGGCATGGTGCAGTCGAGTCCGGCTGGACACGCGGGCCGCGCCTTTATCTCCTGCACATTCTTCGCGAAATCGAAAACTGCGTAACGCCCCGGCGACCACTTTGGCATCTGGAAATCGAGCGAACGCAGGTTCGCATCGTTTGGCAGCCCAACCTCAATCGTCACCTCGAACAGGTGTGAAGCCGGACGCGACATCGCCAGCCAATACTTGATGTGCAGCGGCTGTTCCTGCGCGGCCGCCGTACTAAAAATGACGAGCAGTAAAAATGCCGCACCGGCTGTGTTAATGATGCGTCGGGACCAATGCTTCATGGCGAGTTTTTAGTAATCCCTTCCGCATTTGATAACATCGACGTTCAATGAGCGCAACTGAACGACTTTATTATCGCGATTCGCACCTGCTCGAATTCGACGCGCGGGTCGTCGATGTCAGTGAACGCGACGATGGCGCGATAGCCGTGACGCTGGACCGCACGGCTTTCTATCCAACCGGCGGCGGTCAACCAAACGATACCGGTATTCTGGGGGAGGCACGCGTTGTCGATTGCATTGACCTTGAAGCTGAAGGCGTCTTGCATGTCGTCCAGGGGGCCGTTCCTCAGATCGGGGACCCGGTTCACGGGAGTATCGATCCGCTGCGGCGTCTGGATCACATGCAGCAGCACACCGGCCAGCACATCCTTTCAGCAGCTTTGGTCAAATTGTTTGACGCGCCAACGCGCAGCTTTCGCGTGCTCGCACATGAATGCGAGATTGATGTCGAGTTGAACGATCCAACCGACGAGAAAATCGAGCAGGCCGTCGACCTGACGAACCAGACTATCTGGAAGAATTTGCCGATTGGCATTCGGGAAGTGACCGCTGAACAAGCAGCGTCATTGCCTTTACGCAAAGACCCATCGCGTGAAGGGGAGCTGCGCTTGATTGAGATTTCCGAATTTGATCTGAGCGCTTGCGGCGGCACGCATGCGAGTGCTACGGGTGAAGTCGGCGTGATCGCGGTGTGCGGCTGGGAACGCGCCAAAGGATTGACGCGCATCCAATTCGTGGCCGGCATGAGAGTCGTTAGCGACTATCGCAGAGCGAATCGAACTGCCAACGAGACCTCTGCGCTGTTCAGCGCCGGGCGGGAAGATTCTCCGTCGCTGGTCGCGAAACTGATTGAAGACAACAAGAAACTTGCGAGACGCGTGCGGCAGCTGGACGAACTTGCTTGCCGCGTCGAAGCGCAGGATATTCTCAGCGCCGCTCGTTCAGAGGCGGGTGATCGCGCGCCCGATCCGTTAATGATTACGCGGTGTTTTGAGGATCGCGACGCCGATTCGCTCAAACACCTGGCGCTGGCGCTCATCGCCCATCCGAACGTCGTCGCGCTGCTCGCCTCGCGTGAAAACGAGACTGCGCGACTGGTCTTTGCGCGATCGTCGGACGCTTCGGGCGACATGAACGCGCTCATGCGCAAAGCCTGCGAGATGATCGACGGTCGCGGCGGCGGCAAACCAGACATGGCCCAGGGCGGAGGAAAGAACTTCGCCGCCCTCGACGACGCACTGCAAACCGCGGCTGGATCGTTAAGACAGCGCTGACTCCAAAAATTCCGATCCACATTCTCGGATCGCGATTCAAAAATTTTCTTCGCCGAGCGACAACCCACTCGATTCTGTTTTCATCTCACGCGCAATCACGAAGCTATTCAGTTCGGCATCGCGATTGAGTGCAATGAAAACGTTGTCCTAAAATGAGCGCCTCCTCAGGCTCGCTATGAAATCGTCTTAGTTCCAGGTACGGAAATCGAAGGCGAATGCTTTCGGGTTGGTCGAAGTGTGTCGATGACCCGTTGTAATTGAGCGGACGATGCAAATCCTGAGGAGGCAATCATGAGCCGCAAATGGCTTCTCTTCCTGTCTTGCCTGGCGCTGTTGATAGTGCTTGCTCCGCTATCGCGGGCGGCGCTTTCCCTTCACGTAAATGACTCGGCGATCAAGGTCTTGTTCGAGGAACAAGGGACGCGCGTCGTGCTGCCGATCGAGAATTCACTTGGGCATCAGGTCGATGCCAGCATCAAGATCGAGATTATCAACACTGACGGGATAACCATCGCGACGGTCGAGCAAAAGGCACGGCTTAACGTCGCCTGGAACGAGGTGACATTGCCGATTGCACGCTGGGTGAGAGCGCTGACCGACCACACACATGAATTGCTTTGGTACCGCTTGCGTTATTCAGTAAGGCCCGCGAACGCCAACGATTTCGAGCAAATCAACAATGTCGTATCGCTGTCGGAGATCACTCCGGACATCTTCACCGTTGATTTGGCGACCGGAAAATACGCCCAGCCGGGCTCCCCATTTCGTTTGCGCGTCAAGACCGCGCACCCGCAGACAGCCAGGCCCGTCCCGGGAATAAACATCCAGGCGCAGCTCAAATTCGAAGGAAGCGATCGGCCTGACGTCGTGTTGAAGCAGACGGCGCGCACTGATGCGAAAGGTTTCGCGACCATAGACCTTGACGTCCCCTCCAATGTGGAAGACGACGAAGGGGAAATCGAGATCACCGCAAAGCGCGGAGTCCTGTCTGAAACAGTCAAAGGCGATGTCGATATTAACCGCTCGGCGAATGTGATGGTCAGCCTCGATAAGCCGCTCTATCAACCCGGACAGACCTTGCATGTGCGCGTCCTGATGTTTGACGCTT
Source organism: Pyrinomonadaceae bacterium (assembly GCA_044870975.1). Classification (GTDB taxonomy): domain Bacteria; phylum Acidobacteriota; class Blastocatellia; order Pyrinomonadales; family Pyrinomonadaceae; genus UBA11740. The sequence goes on along the minus strand of JBIOZK010000242.1, from coordinate 45,640 downwards.
CACGCCATGCGATCGCGAACGGAAAGGCCACGCTCAAGATTTCCGATCCTGATTCAACGACTACCTTCCGGGCCGAGCTGAACGCGTCGCGTTTTGGGGTTGCCAGCGTCGATTGGCAAATTCCTGAAAACACTCGACTCGGCGACTACCGCATCGATGTGCAATTGGAAAGTGACACTTACCGCAACGCGTATGGCGGAGCGACTGCCAGGATTAGCCGTTACGATCTGCCGAACTTCACGGTCAACGTAAAGCGTGATCGTCCTTACTATTTGTCCGGGCAGGATGCTGATGTCGAAGTACGCGGCGATTATCTGTTTGGTCAGCCGGTGAAGCGCGGCCACGTACGCGTGGTGCGCGAAACCGAGCGTCACTGGGACTATCGCGAACAGAAATGGGTGACCGAAGAAGGCGACAAGTATGAAGGTGAAGTAGATGCCGATGGCAAATTCATCGCTCACGTCAAGCTTGGTGAAGAACATGATGACCTGAAGGATTCTGACTATTCACGATTCAAAGATCTGACTTACGCCGCCTATTTCACCGATCCGACGACCAATCGAACTGAGCAGCGTCGCTTAGATCTCCGTCTGACAAAAGATGCCATACACGTCTACGTCATCGATCGCGGACGGCAGGCCCGCAATTTTCCGCTCGAGTTTTACGTTTCGACTTCTTACGCGGATGGCACACCGGCTTCGTGCAACGTGGCCGTGTCGCGCGCCTGGGGTGATGACGACACGCGACCTGAGATCGCATTGCGGAGTGTCAGGACCGACCTTAATGGACTGGCTAAGGTCACTGGTTTGATGTTGCCGCAAGTTGGGACGACCGATGTCCAACCATCGCTGATGTTCCGCGCGCGCGACCCGCGCGGCGCCACGGGCACGCACTCGGAACAATTTGATCTCGACAATGAACGCATGCTGCGGGTTACCACAGACAAGTCGCTGTATCGGGACGGCGAGACCATTCACGCCGAAATCAATAGCAACCAGGCCGATGTCACAGTAGCTTTGGACGCTATCGGACCTGAGCGCGTGATCCAATCGCAACTCGTGAGTTTGAAGGACGGCCGCGCTTCAGTTGCGGTTCCCTACCGCAAGGAATTCTCCGGCGCGGTTACGCTGGCAGCGTACGCCCTCACGTCAAAGCGAGGTGAATCTACCGCGACCCGGACCGTTCTTTATCCACACGATCATGATTTGAAGCTGAAGCTGGCCTTGAATCAGGAAACGTATCGGCCCGGTGACGAGGCCACCGCCGATTTTCTGACGCGGGCCGCTACGGGCCACGGGAAAGAGAGCGCCCTGGGCATTGTGATCTTTGACAAAGCAGTCGAGGAACGCGCGCGCGCAGATCGCGACTTGGGCGGAGAGTATGGGTTCTATCGGGTGTACTGCTATTTGAGCGGCTGCGACTCGCAGGTCGCCGGCATCACCCTCAAAGATCTCGACCGCGTCGATCTGACCAAGCCGCTGCCTGATGGTTTGGATTTGGCGGCGGAGGTCCTGCTGACCAATTACCGATTCGAGCCTCAGTTCTTTCACAGCGAAGACGATATCGCCAGGGCGGACATTGCTTTCAGCCAATTCTTCCGGGTGCAGATCGATCCGTTGAAAGACGTTCTCGACCTCGAATACAAGCGGAACTCGGACTATCCGAAAGACGAACCGTCATTGCAGCGGGTCGCGGTTAATGAGGGAATCGCTTTCGACGAATTGCGTGACCCGTGGGGCACACAATATCGCGATCGTTTCTTCGCCGAAGGTCCGTCGGACGTCCTGCAGATGATGAGCGCCGGCCCCGACAAGAGCTTTGACACGTCAGACGATTTCCGGGTGCTACGAGTCGAGCGACCTTACTTTCGATTCATCGGTGAAGCCATCAATCGCGCGGTACAGCGTTATCACAATCGCACCGGCCAATTCATTCGCGACGCGGCGACAATAAAGAATGAGTTGCGGGCGGAAGCGATTGATTTCGACGCGCTCCGAGATCCCTGGGGCGAGCCCTATCGCTTCGACTTCGGCGTGGACCGGACAAAGTTTCAGCTCTTCGTCAGCAGTGGCGGCCCGGACAGGCAATTTTCAAATAAGAATAATCATGTGCTGCTCTGGACCTCCGCGATCGATTACACCATCGATCTGCGCGCGATGATCGAAACGGCCCTGGTTGGTTACCTCAGTACGAACCAGCGGCTGCCGCAAAACGATCTCCAGCTAAACGAAGCGCTGAAGCAAGCCGGTTTCAAGCGCGAAGACTTGCGTGATCCCTGGGGCCATCCCTACTACGCAACGTTTCAGCAGACCCCGGTTTACGGCGATCGTGTCACCAGCTACACCTACGCGAAGTACGGCGAGAAGCCAAAAGAGAAAACTGACGTAACGCCGGTCACGCGGCAAATGAATTTCATTTTTCTCCGAAGTAATGGCACTGACGGCCAGCCAGGGACCTACGACGATTTCAACGTTGCGAGCTTCTCGCGTCTCCTCACCGAACAGTCCGGAAACGACAGCAAGCCGCAACAGGTGAAGCCGCCGCTCGTCCTACCGGGCTCGAGTGGCGCGCTCACGGGCACGGTGACCGATCCTGGCGGCGCGGTTGTGCCCGGAGCGCTGGTCAAGGCGAAGAACCTTCGCAGCGAACTCGAGTACGCCGGCTACACCGACGAAAACGGGGTTTACCTCATCAAGAATCTGCCGGTGGGCATGTATCAAATCGTCGTGGACGCCCTGGGATTTAAGCGAGCGGTGATCACAGAGATAGTTGTGAGATCGTCGAACCTCACTCGAGTGGACGTTTTGATTGAGGTTGGCGCTGTGAGCGAGACCGTAACGGTCACGGCTTCATCAGAGGACCTTCGAAATACGACTAGTGCAACGGTGGCGACCACGGTAATCACCCGGCAGGTAATGAGTCTCTCGGCCGCGGGCCAAATCGCTCAAACATCGACGCCGCGTCTGCGCGAATATTTTCCCGAGACGCTGCTTTGGCAGCCGTCGCTCGAAACCGACAAACAAGGCCGCGCCCAACTGAAGTTCAAGCTCGCTGACAACATCACGACCTGGAAGATGTCGGTGATTGGCTCGACCGAGGATGGACAACTTGGCACGACCGAGAAAGAGTTCACGGCGTTTCAGCCGTTCTTCGTCGAGCACGATCCGCCACGCATCCTCACCGAAGGCGATGAAATTTCATTACCGGTCGTGGTGCGTAATTATCTGAACCGGGATCAGAACGTGAACCTTGAGATTAAGCCGGAGAATTGGTTCACGCTGCTGAGAACTGCAAGGCAGGACATCAAGGTCACGGCCGGTGATTCCAGCCGCGGCATTTTTGACTTTCGCGCGACCGCTTCAGTCAGAGACGGTAAACAACGAATCACCGCTCTTGCCGGCGATGCCAATGATGCGATTGAAAAGCCGGTCACCGTTCATCCTGACGGCGAAGAGAAGTCCGTCACCGCCAGCGACATCGTTTCCGAGAACGGTAGCGCCAGGCTCGACATTCCATCATCAGCCATTCCGAATTCCACCCGGGCGGAACTAAAAATTTATCCCAACCTCCTCTCGCACGTTGCGGAAAGTGTCGAAGCAATCATGGAGCGGCCGCACGGCTGCGGGGAACAGACAATCTCTTCCACGTATCCGAGTCTGCTGCTGGTCCGCAATTTCAAAAAGACCGGACAGGACAGCGTTTTGCGCGGGAAGGCCGAGAAGTATCTGCGCGCCGGTTACTCGCGACTTTTGAATTATCGCGACGAGAGTGGCGGTTTCACTTATTGGGGCCACGGCGAACCTAACTTTGCTTTGACTGCTTACGCGCTGCGTTTTCTGAGTCAGGCGGGTGACGTCATTACGGTTGACGAAGACGTGATCAAGCAGGCGCGCGCCTGGCTCATTAAGCAGCAACGCCTGGACGGCAGCTGGGTTGTTGACGATTACAACAAGTCTGAGAACAAGGCCCGCACCTTGATGCTGACCGCATATCTCGCGCGCGTGCTGGCGATGACTGCTGACAAAAGCGAAATCAGGACCGGGACAGCGAACGGCGCGCTGACTCCGGAATTGAGTCGGGCGCTCGATTATCTCTCGAAACGAACCGACGAAATGGATGAGCCCTATTCGATTGCCTCTTACGCGATCGCTCGCCTTGAGGTGGGTGATTCCGCCGGCGCGTCGAAAGCGATTGCGAAGTTGAGAGCTTTGCCCAGAGAAGAAAACAGCGGAAGTTATTGGTCGTTGGAAACGAACACACCATTTTACGGATGGGGGCTCGCGGGCCGCATTGAAACGACGGCAGTGGTCGTGCAGGCGCTGGCGCGATACGACGCGACGGATCCATTGATCAATCGGGGGCTGACCTTTCTGCTGCGTGAAAAAGATCGCTACGGCGTGTGGTACTCGACCCAGGCGACGATCAATGTGCTGGATGCCTTGCTTGATTTGTTCGGGCGCCAGGTCAACGCCACTTCCGCTTCGCCGCGCACAGCGACGGTCGTAATGAATGGCCGCGAGGTGAAGTCAATTGAATTGCCGGAACCGCAGCGACTGGCCAATCCCATCACAGTCGATTTGTCGCAGTTCATGCAAAGCGGCGCGAACCAAATCCAATTGCGACGGCCAGCGGGCAGCACACCGGCATCGATGCAGGCGGTGGCGACTTATTACATTCCATGGAGCGAATCAGTCGCGACGCAGGAGGCCAACTGGCGCGCAAAGGGATCGAGCGGAATGCGGCTGGTCACAAAGTTCGATAAGACCGAAGGCCGTGTCAGCGATCAGATCAACTGTCACGTCGAGGCCGAACGCATCGGTTTTCGCGGTTACGGCATGATGCTCGCCGAAATCGGTCTGCCGCCGGGTGCTGATGTCGATCGCGCCTCGCTCGAAACCGCGATGAAAGGATCGGAGTGGAGCATCAACCAGTACGACATCCTGCCAGATCGCGTGGTCGTCTATCTGTGGCCGCGGGCCGGCGGGACAAAATTCGATTTCAAATTCAAACCGCGCTTTGGCGTTAAGGCGCAGACGGCGCCGTCGATTGTCTACGATTACTACAATCCTGAGGCGCGCGCGATCGTCGCGCCGACCAAGTTCGTCGTGAAGTAACGCGCGGTACGCATGCCTCCGGCATGCTGGCCCGCCAGAGGCGTGCGTACCAGGTGGGAACATTAAGTCAGTCGGGCGGTCTAACAATGTGCCAGATACGGGCCTTCCCCGGGTTCTCAAATCAGCGTCCGCATTTTGAAAAGGAGCCTAGCTATGTCGAAGTCTGTCCGTTCGTTGGATCAAATCAAGGTTGCGTCGGCGTGCGAAGCCGACTGGGACTCGATGATAGGGAACGATCAAGTTCGCTTTTGCGAGCATTGCAACCTGCACGTGAACAATCTTTCGGCGATGTCTCGGCACGAGGCGCTACGTCTCGTTGCTCAATCGCGCGGTCGCCTGTGCGTGCGTTACGAGCAACGAACTGACGGTGAACTGCTGACGACGCATTTTCCGAATCAGCTTTATCGAATCGGCCGCCGGGCGTCACGCATCGCCGCCACTGCATTCTCGGCGACGCTGAGTCTCTCCAGCGCCATGGCGCAAACCACTGCCTCAACATCCGCGCCGGCAGAAATCTCGCGCGAGAACGCGCAATCTCCGGCGAAAGCAGCCGGCGACGCCCAGTTGTCGTGTTCGATCAAGGATCCGAACGGCGCGGTAGTTCCGGGGGCAACGGTGACGCTGACGAACGATCAGACTTCCGTCGAAAGCACCATGACTTCGCCGGACGAAGGCGTCTGTGTTTTCGAAAAGCTGGTTCCCGGCACCTATACGGTCAAGGCCGTTATGACTGGTTTCGCGACTGTGGTCCTTAAGGAGGTCGAAATCCAACCTGCGGGAAATCTCCATCTCGAGATTCCGCTGGAGGTGCAGACAGAAGTCACCGTGACGATGGGAGTAGTCGCCATAGTCGATCCCAAAGATCCGCTGCCACTCGCGGCGCACAAGAATGATCTCCAGCTGGTCGCACAGTTAGCGCGATTGGGGACTGACATCAATGCGCCGGACCAATACACAGGCGTCAACGCCCTCGATTATGCAATCGAAAACGGTAATCGTGAGATGGTGCAACTGCTGTTATCTGCCGGCGCCAATATTAATGCGTCGAACAAGAATGGCCTCACGCCGCTCATGTATCTCGGAGATAAGGCGACGCCTGAGCTGGTGCGCGATTTGATCTCAGCCGGCGCGGCCATCGATGCTTGCGATGAGAATAGCGAGACGCCGCTAATGAACGCGATTCGGTCCTGTTCGCTTCCGGTCGTGCAGCAACTTATGTCGTCGGGCGCGCGTTCAGATGCCCGGGATGAAAACGGCAACACGCTGCTGATGAGCGCGGCCCAGAACAACGACTCGTCCGTTTTGAAGTTCCTGCTGGGCTCAGGCGTGGACGCTACGGCAAAAAACGAAGACGGAGAGTCGGCGCTCACGCTGGCGGTGCGTTGGAGCAAGCCTCAGAACATGCAGGCGCTGCTCGACGCCGGGGTGACGTTTGATTCAAATCAGGATCAACTGGACGAGTTGTTGATGCGCGCCGTGCAGAGTGACGAGGTTGAGCCGGTTCGGCTGCTGCTGAAAGCCGGTGCGAGTCCGAACGCAAAAGAGAATAACACCACGGCGTTGATGTACGCGGTGGAGTACGCCAAGCCTGACGCAATCAAACTCCTGATCGACGCTGGAGCTGATCTGGCTGCCACCGATGAGAACGGATGGACGGCGTTGATGTACGCGGGCGACGTCGAAAAAGTCCGTCTCTTACTTAATGCCGGCGCGGACCTGACGGTGAAGAGCAAGGACGGCAAGACGGTACTCGCTCGGGCCATTGAAAATCAGCAGGAAGACATTGCCAAATTCCTCAAGTCCCGCGGCGCGCCACAATAACTCACCCAACGCAAAGTCCTCATCTCGCCATGGAGGCTGCTGGGCCGGATCGCGAATCACGTCCGGCCCGGCAAATCCGTCTTACACCTTTACACCTTCAATCACGCTGAAAGGCGATTGGGTGGGAACGATTCGAGTAAGCGTAAATCCCGAGTCCTCGTAGAGTTTCCGGAACTCTGATTCGGTTCGTTCCCGACCGCCAGTCATTACCAGCATGTTCAGGTCGATAAATTTGCTGAAGTGCGGTTCGCTGGTTTCGGGGACGACGGCTTCAACCAAAATCAGCTGGCCTTTGTCGGGCAGACTGCGATGACAATTCTTCAAGATCGCGACCGACTGCTCATCGTTCCAGTCGTGAATGATCCACTTCAGGATGATCGAATCGGCGCCGGTCGGGACCGATTCAAAGAAATCGCCACCGACCACTTCGCAGCGATCGGCGATGCCGGAACCGGCGAGCTTCGCTTGCGCGCCTTCGATAACCTGCGGCGAGTCGAACAAGATTCCGGTCATGCCGGGGTTCTTTTCCAGAATCGACGTAATCAATCCGCCGTGTCCCCCGCCGACGTCCATGATCTTTTTAATCCCCGCAAATTCATAAGCCTCATGTAGAGCCTGGTTCGCCTGGGCCGTCATGCCTGACATTGCATCGTTGAAGATCTTGGCGTTCTCAGGGTGCTTTGCGAAGAACTCCCAACAGTTCTCGCCAAACGCATGATCGAAAGCGATGCCGCCGGTGCGCACGCTGTGGAGCAACTCGCCCCACGCCGGATAATGTTCTTCACCGAGTTCAGTCATGGCAAAGGCCCGGATCGATCCGGGTACGTCCCGCAAAGTCTCGGACAACGGCGTCGCGCCGAAGCGATTGCGATCGTCCTGCGTAATCACGCCGACAGCAGCCAACGCGCGCAGGACGCGGAAGAGTGAAGGGCTGTGCGTGCCGGTCGCGGCGGCCAATTCATCCGACGTCTTCGGTTGGTCACTTATTAAGTCGGCGATTCCGAGTTTCGCCAGCACGTAGATGCATCTCGCAATCCAAAATCCCGAGATGAGTTGCAGCATTTGAATTGGCGGCGGAACTTCTCTGGCCGTCGCAGTCGTACCGTCCATGATTTCCCCTGACGAATTAGGAATGAAAAACCGAACGAATCTTATCCATTGCCCACAAGGTTCAGCAAACGCGCTTACCAATCAGCGCCGCGGTTGTGTTAAGCTTCGCGCACCGATTCAACATACCTTTTAGGGAAGTAGTCTCAGGAGGACTTATGGCTGACGAACGAAAATGCAAGAACCCGCCGTGCACCTGTGCCCCGCCGGAAGGGCAAAAGTATTGCAGCGCTTCATGCGAAGGTGCTGGTGACACAATCGAACTCGATTGCGATTGCAGTCACGAAGAGTGTCAGGGAAATTTCTAGCGATTTGGAGTGCGCCGGCAAAGTCCCGTTAGACGGGACGGCGACGGCGCTTTGGATTTCTTCGCGTTGGATCCAAAGCGGCGTCGCCACTGCGTTCTGCCGCCGCACTCCAAATTTATTTCTGCCGCTTGGCAATCATTACCGCCAGATGTTCCGCCATCGCCGGGTCCAGCTTCTCCACTTGCCGTTTCTGCTCCTGCGCATTCCTGATATCGCCCAGCATTAGATAACTGACGGCTGCGTTGTAATGAAACGTAGGGTCGGTCGGATTAAGGCTGATTGCCTTCTGATGAAACGCTGTCGCTTCGCGCGCCCGGCCTGACCTGGAGAGCGTTACCGCCAGGCTGTCCCAGGCCAGCGGAAAATCCGGATGCTCGCGAATCAGAATCCGGTAAACAAATTCCGCATACCTCGCCTGACCCAGCCGATCATAGGTCACGCCCATGTTGTAGCGAGCTCTGACGAATGAACCGTCGAGATTCACTGCCTGCTGAAAAGCACGCAGCGCGGCTTGATACTGCTTCATCTCGCCCAGCGCTTCACCCAGATTGTTCTGGGCCACGGCAGAGTTCGGGTCGAACGCGCTGGCGGAACGAAATGCGTTGGCGGCCTTGTCGAACCGGCCGCTCCTCATGAAAAGGCTGCCCGCGTTGACCAGCGCCGACGACGCAATCGCAGGCGAACCCTTGGCGATGATTGCGATCGTTTCATAGGCCTTGATCGCATCTTCGTAGCGATTCTGCTGCTCGGCCGTCTGGGCCACTCGGGTCAACCGTTGGGCTTCTTTCACCGAGTCGGCCGCGGTTTGGGCCAGACTGGTAGCGGACAGCGTCAGCAGCAACCCTGCCGAAAGGAACAGGTTTCGCGCCGAAATTTCAACGATTCGCGTCCGCATTCGCATCTCAAGTTCAGGAAACAGATAATCGGGGGCTAAATCTGGGAATTTTTGCTTATTCGTAGTATGAATGTAACCGTAAACCCTGGATTACCTATAACGGTTCTAACGACAAGGAGGTTTTTCCTCAATGACCAAATGGCTTCTCTTGCTCCTGGCGGTATTGGTGTCGGCGCCCGCGACCTTCGGCCAAGACAGCGACTACAAACGTTACGAGTTTTACGGCGGGTACGCGTACCAGCGAGCAAACAATAACGCCGGTTCGATCAACGGCAATGGCGCGGTTTTCAACGGTCAGCAGGTTATTTTAGGTAGCCGCGATCAGGCCTATAACGGCTTCACTGCTGAATTTAATCAAAACCCGTGGCGGCACGTGGGGTTGGTGACCAGCTTCACCGGTGTCTATGACCGGACGCCCTATGTCAACACGGTGAACGGTACTCAGTTCAGCGCCAAGGCCCAGCGGTATGATTTGGCGTTCGGCCCGCGCTACAACTTCCGGCTCGGTCGCATCAATCCGTTTGTTGAAGGACTGGCGGGATTTGAGCACATGCGCGTGAGCTTTAGTCAGAACATCACGAATGCCGTTCGCTCGGATACTGCGTTCCTGATGCAGTTAGGCGGCGGTGTCGATGTTCACGTGAGCGATCACTTCGAGATTCGCGCGATTCAGGCCGACTATGTGCCGACGTTCTTCAACAGCACGCATCAGAATAACTATCGCGTGGGTGCTGGTGTGAAGGTTAAGTTCGTCGATCCGTAGGCAGAGTGATGGCTCCAGCTCAGTACTAAATCAACCGATGGTGCGGCTCGGATTGACGAAGTCTGTCAGCCTGGTGTCAGAAGCCCGACCGTGAGGGAGGGTCACGTTAAGGTCCCGGCATCATGATTGTCAGAGTTGCCCTCCCTCACGGTCGGACTTCTGACACCTTATTCTAATTCAAGGAACCTCGCCGCCAATTTAGGTCCGACGCCTTCATCTTCATGTTTGAAGAAGACGAAGGCGTCGTTCCATTTTTGCTGCTGCACCCGGCTCATCCAATCCGCCAGTTCGTTCTGCTCGTAATTCATTCGCCGCAAACGCAAATAGCCCCACGAGCCAGTGCTCACAATTTCGTCCAGTGGCTTTTCGTCAGTGTCTGAAACGACCAGCGCGCAATTCTGCGCGCGTAACACATCGAGAATTTCATCATCGAACCAACTCTCGTGACGGAACTCGAAAGCTGCCCGCTTGTCTTCCGGTAATAATGCCAGGAAGTTCCTGAGCCGTTCGGCATCCTTTTTGGAGTTCGGCGGCAGCTGAAACAGAACGACTCCCAGGCGCTCGCCCAGCAAGGCGGCTGTTTCCAGCAGATACTTAGTCTCATCCACACAATTGTTGAGACGCTTGATATGCGTGATGCGCTGCGTGGCTTTGATCGAGAAGCGAAACTCAGGCGGCACTTGATCGCGCCAGTTCTCCATCATCGAAGCCTGCGGCAGGCGATAGAAAGTGTTGTTGATTTCAACTGCCGGTAAGCGACGCGAATAATAAGACAACATCTCCCTGGCCGGCAAATCCTCAGGATAGAAGTTGCCTTTCCATTCCTTGTAGCTATAACCGCTGGTGCCAACGTGCAGGTTCATGGATTCTCTTCACTGGGTGGGATGAGATCATCTAATCGGGCAAGGAGAGCAGGCAGGTCTCTCTTCACCGATTGCCAGAGTTCATGAAGATTGATATCGCCATACCGGTGAGCCAAGACCAGGCGAATGCCTTTGATTTCCTGCCAAGGTATCTCTGGATGGGCGGCTTGAAATAGTCGGAAACCTTCCCCGTAGCTTCGCCTAAGATCTCAAGGCGACGCTCAACGGCCGAATACATCATTCGATTGGCGCAGAACTCATCATAGGTTGTGTCTTGAGTGAACTCCTGGCAGTCCCGCGCGGCTTCCCGCATGTCCCATAAGTAGGCATTGTCGCGCTCCTCAGGCCGCATAAATTATTCTACGGCCAGCCATAATCTGGCGACGCCTAAATGGATTACGCAAACCCGTTTTTTGGACTATGTCGACCTGGCGGCCAACCAAACTTGATAATTCCTGGTTCATCCGCGCAAAGTCGAAAATGCTCCAATCGGCATCCAGCGAAAAGGTAGCTAACACATCGATATCACTGTCCGCTCTAAAATCATTGCGCAACGCTGACCCGAACACTGCGAGTTCTTCGATTCTCCATTTGCGGCAAAATGTTTCCAGGAGTTCGTCGGGGACGTCGAAATGCAACCGCGCGGTCATGTCAATCATTGTCTACTGGGAATCTGACGGTTGCAAGGATTCTATGAAATTGCGCGTGCGATCAAAAACGCTGCGCCCGCTGCCAGGCTGCCAATCAAAGCTGTCTGCAAGGCGCTGCGCAGCGGTCGCGTGCCGGTAAAGCGTCCTTTGACGAATCCAAAAATCAAGAGAGCAATCAGAGTCAGACCGACTGACAAAAGCAGTGCGCCGCTCACGGTCACTCGATGAAAATAAACCGCGACAATGTACGGCGCCAGGGGAATCAATCCACCGGCGACGTAGGACAAGGCGATGGTCAGGGCGCTGATTAAGGCTCGCTTGGGATCGGGCTTTTCTAATCCAAGTTCGAACCGCATCATGAAATCGACCCACTTCTGCGGATGTTTTGAGAGTGCTTCGACTATCGGCGCGCTTTCTTTGTGCGTCAGCCCGTAAGAATGAAAGACCTGGGCGACTTCACGCATCTCTTCTTCGGGAATCTCTTTGACCTCGCGTTTCTCCCGTTCGCGTTCTTTGTTGTAATGCTCAGCGTCGCTTTTGGCCGCGAGATAACCACCAAGCCCCATCGCAATTGAACCTGCGGCGATTTCGGCGAGCCCCGCGGTAACGATGATGCCGGCACTGTTGATGGCGCCAGTCAGTCCCGCCGCCAGCGCAAAGGGCACGGTCAAGCCATCCGACATTCCAATGACGATGTCGCGCACGGTTTCGCCCGCGGTGAAGTGCCTTTCAGTGTGTCGTGTCTGTGGCATTTTGGAGTGCGCCGGCTTGACGGCGCTTTGGATCGTTTCAGAACCGGCAATAAAAGAAAAGCGGCGTCAAGCCGCCGCACTCCATATCAGAACTTTCCAATTAGAACCAGCACCCCGATGACGATGAAAGCCGCACCGGCGGCACGTTTGATCCAATCAAGCGGCAGATACTGACCCAAAGCGCTGCCCACCAGAACTCCGATGGCCGACACGGCCACCAAAGCGAACGAAGCTCCGATGAACACCTCCCACGGCCTCTTCTTTCCAGCCGCCATGGTCATCGCGGCAATCTGAGTTTTGTCGCCCATCTCGGCCAGGAAAATTATTCCAAAGGTTGTCAGAAGCACTCGCCAATCCATCAGCACCTCAACTCATCTTCGTAAATTTGATCGTCCAATTCATGTAAGGCACAATTACTCATCTGTCAATACGTTGGTCGCCGCTCCGGCATTTGAGGTCCCCCAGTGGTAAAGCCCGCCAAGGAATTCGTCGGCACATCCCGCTTCACTTTGCTGCGTCGCGTGGGAACGGGAGGGATGGGCGTCGTTTACGAAGCTCACGATCGTCACCAGGATCGCATCGTGGCGCTCAAGACTTTGACCCTCGCCGAAGCATCGCACATTTATCGCTTCAAGCGAGAGTTCCGCACCCTCGCTGATGTCTCCCATCCAAATCTGGTGACGCTATATGAATTGATGTCCGACGGCGACGACTGGTTCTTTACGATGGAGCTGGTCAATGGCGTCACCTTCATCAATTACGTGCGGCCGGACGTGCTGGGCGCGCCCGCGACAGACGTTGATAATACTCTGCCCGTGCCACGCGAGAATCTGATGAAGTCGGCTGACTCTGAAGCCGACACTGAAATTTTTGACAGCTCTCACGTGTCCCTGGACGAAGATGAATTGCATGCTCCGGGTGATGAGTCGATGGCGGCGGCAAATTACGTCCTCGACGAGAATCGACTGCGCGCCGCGTTGCGCCAACTTGCCGAAGGCGTTAATCGCCTGCATGAACTGGGAAAACTACATCGCGATATCAAACCCTCGAACGTGCTCGTAACTGAAGAAGGTCGCGTCGTGATTCTCGACTTTGGTTTGGTCGAGGACATTAATCCGGACCTTCACGAGACGCTGCTGGCCGGCACGCCGGATTACATGTCGCCCGAGCAGGGCGCGCAAACGGCAATTTCCAAAGCCAGCGATTGGTACAGCGTCGGCGTGATTCTGTACCAGGCGCTAACCGGCCGGCTACCGTTCCGCGGCAAATTCTTTGAAGTCATGCTGCGCAAGCAGACCCGCGACCCGATTCAGCCACGCGAAATAAATCCGAGTGTGCCGCGCGATCTCAACGAGTTATGCATGAGGCTACTGCGCCGCGAACCAAACAGCCGGCCGTCCGGGCGGGACATTCTTCGTGCGCTGGGGGTCAGTCGTTCGGCATCAATTCCACGGCTCAGTGAGTCTCTGTTCCTCGGCCGGGAGAGACACGTTGCCGAATTGCACGATGCTTTTCGCGCCACGCGCGACGGTCAGACTGTTGCCGTTCACATTCATGGCGATTCCGGCATGGGCAAGTCCACGCTCGTGCGCACCTATCTGGCGCAATTAAAAGCCGGCACGCGCAACGCGATCGTTTTGCCGGGACGTTGTTATCAACGAGAGACGGTGCCTTATAAAGCGCTCGACGGAGTTGTGGACAGTTTGAGCAAGCACTTGTCCTCGTTGCGCCGGGCGAAAGCTGAAGGCCTGATGCCGAGAAATCGCGCGGCGCTGGCCCGGGTCTTTCCCGTGATGCTTCAGGTGGACGCCGTTTTCGACGCGCGCTCGGCGCAACCGGAAGCAATCGATCTCTTCACGCTGCGACGTCAGGCGTTCGGTGCTCTGCGCGAATTGTTGACGAACCTCGCCCGACAAAAACCGCTGGTGATTTACATCGATGATTTGCAGTGGGCCGATGCGGACAGCATGTTTCTGTTGGAGGATTTGCTGCGACCGCCTGATGCGCCGCCGCTGCTGCTGATTACCAGCTTTCGTTCCGAAGACATTGAAGAAAAGCATTTTCTCAAACAGCTATTGCTGCAGGCGGGAACTGAAACCTGCCGGGAACTCTTCGTCGGTCCGCTGGCTGACGCGGAAGCCCGAGAAGTAACGCGATCGTTGTTTGCGGCAGCCAGGGTCTCAGGCGAACCGTTCCTGGAATCGATCGTCCAGGAAGCCGCCGGCAGTCCATTTCTGCTCGAGCAATTGACGCATTACGGGATGATGAACGAACGCGCGGCGACGGCGGGAATTTCGTTGACCACCATGCTCGAAGAACGCATGGAGCAATTGCCGGACGGCGCGCGCGAGTTGCTCGATGTGCTGTCGGTGGCTGCGCGACCGGTTGACGAAGCGGTTGCGCTGTCGGCGGCGGGCGTCACCGGCGATTCCCAGCAATTGCTGTCTCAACTGCGCGCGGCACAATTCGTTCGCAGCGGCGGATCGCAGTACGGGATTGAGATGTATCACGATCGAATCGGTGAAGCGATTGGATCGCTGCTCTCCGAAGGAGAACGAAAACACCTTCATCGAAGATTGGCGCAGGCAATCGAAGCTCGCGGGCTCGACGATCCGGAAAGTTTGTATGAAGACTATCTCGGCGCGGGCGAAAGTGATCGCGCCGCTGTGCACGCTGAGTCCGCGGCCCGTAAAGCTGCCGCCGCGCTGGCTTTCGATCGGGCCGCGATTTACTTCCGCCGGGCGATGGAACTTAAACCAAATGCGCCGAACCTGCTGGATCTAAAAATTGGATTGGGTGACGCACTCGCCAATGCAGGCCGGCCCGCGGAAGCTGCTCACGAATTTCTGGCGGCGGCCGACATGGCCTCGGCGCGGCGCGCGCTCGAGCTGCGCCAGCGCGCCGGCGCTCAGTTATTGACGGGCGGTCACATGGACGAAGGTCTCGAGGTCTTTCGCGTGGTGCTCGAAAGTGTCGGCTTCCGACTGGCGAAAGGTCCAAAACGCGCGTTGCTTTCGCTGCTGCTGCGGAGATTGGTGATTCAACTGCGGGGTCTAAGTTTTCACGAGCGGACGATCGACCAAATTCCGGAAGCCGATCTGCTGCGCATCGATATTTGCTGGGCCGTGGCGGCGGGCTTAGGAGTGGTTGATTTGATTCGCGGCGCTGACTTCCAGAGTCTGCATTTGCTTTTAGCCTTGCGCGCCGGCGAAATTTCACGCGTCGCGCGCGCGATGGCATTTGAAGTCAGCCAGGTCGCGGCGCGTGGTGGGGGAGCCGCCAGCGAGCGGGTGCGGGAGTTGATTGAAAAGACTGAAGCGCTGGCCGCGCGCGCGGGTAATCCGCAGGCAAAGGGGCTCGCTATCTGGGCGCGCGGCCTCAGTTCCTATCTGATGGGACAATGGCGAGAGGCCGCGGATTACTGTGAGCGCGCGGCCGAAATTCTCCGTGACCAGTGCACCGGCGCCACGTGGGAGTTGACGATTGCCAACCGCTTCATGCTTTCGTCGCTGCTGTTTATGGGCGAGATGGTTGAAGTTTCACGACGCGTGCCGCAATTGCTCTCGGCCGCCCTGGAACAGGGAAATCAATTTGCGGCCACCGACCTGCGCACGCGCTTGAATGTGATTTGGCTCGCGGCCGATGATCCGGTACGTGCCCGGGATGAAGTAATCTCAGCTATGATCACCTGGCCGCGGAAAGGATTTCATTTACAGCATTACAGTTCGCTGGTCGCGTTGGCCCAGATTGAAATGTACACCGGCGATTACGAGGTCGCGTGGAAACATATCGAAGGGCAAATCAAAGCGCTGGAGAAATCAATGCTCTTACGCATTCAGGGTTTGCGCATCGATTCTCTGCACGTGCGAGCGCGTTTAGCCGTCGCCAGCGCGGAGGGAGATGAGCGCGAGCGGCATCTCCGGTTGGCAGAAAAGCTGGCGGCAAAGATCGAACACGAGGAGATGGCCTACGCAAATCCTTTCGCCACCTTGATACGTGCCGGCATTGCCAGACGCCGCGGCGATGATGAACGCGCGGTCAGTTTGCTGGAGACGGCGGCCAAAGATTTTGACGCGGTCCACATGCGACTGTACGCCACCGTTTCGCGCAGACGTTTAGGCGAAATGGTCGGGGCTGAGCGCGGCCGGCAAATGGTGGCGCAAACTGAAGAATGGATGACCAAACAACAGATTAAGAATCCGGCAAGAATGACTAACCTGCTGGCCCCGGGATTTTGAATCAGGATGTCTCAACCCTTACTCGCATCGCTATTCGATTCATCTGAGCGCGTCCCGGTTAGCGTGTCTGAATTGACGCAGCAAATTCGTGATGCGTTGGAAAAGCGTTTCGCGTCTATTTGGGTAGAGGGCGAGGTCTCAAATTTCCGCGCCCACAGCTCTGGTCACTGGTATTTCACCTTGAAAGATGAATTCGCCCAACTGCGCGCCGCTTGCTATCGCAGCAGCAATCAGCGGGTTCGGTTTCGGCTCGAAGATGGGATGCTGGTGCGGGCGCGCGGCCGGCTGACCGTATACGAAACAAAAGGCGACTACCAACTGATTGCCGATTCACTCGAACCGGTCGGCGCGGGCGCTTTGCAGCTTGCCTTTGAACAAACGAAGACGCGGCTTGAGGCCGAGGGTTTGTTTGCCAGGGAGTTGAAGCGCGCTATCCCCATGTTTCCCAGGCGCGTCGGTATTGTCACCTCAGCGAGCGGGGCGGCGATTCGCGATATCACGCAGGTCATTTCCCGGAGGACAAATTCGGTTCATGTCCTGATTGCTGCAGCCCGCGTACAGGGTGAAGGCGCCGCGCAAGAAATTGTTCGCGCAATTCGCTTGCTTAACGAGCATCATCAACGCGCCTTGCGCGAGGGCAGCTCGGAAAACGGGATTGACGTCATGATCGTCGGCCGCGGCGGCGGCTCGATTGAAGACCTTTGGGCCTTTAACGAAGAAGTCGTAGCCCGCGCCATACGCGCGTCGGCTATTCCTGTCATCTCCGCCGTGGGACATGAAACTGATTTTACGATTGCCGATTTCGTCGCAGACCTACGCGCGCCGACTCCCTCGGCGGCGGCGGAAGTGGTGGCCGCACATGAAGCTGAATTGTGTGCGCGCCTCGCCGCCTTAAGTGGGACTTTGACGCGTTCTATGCAGTACCGAATCTCGGGCGCGCGCAACCAGGTACAGGAACTCGCGCTGTCTGGCGCGTTTGATGCGGTGGCGGCGCGCGTGCGTAAAGCATTGACGGCGACTAGTAGGGGCGAATATCGTCTGCATGCGAGCATGCGGGCCATCGTCGAGACGGCTCAGCGTCGGCTGCATGACGCTTCACGCAATGTTTCGCTGCCGCAACTTCGCTCCACGCTGGCCGCTTCGCGGGCGCGATTCATCTCGTTGAATTCAGCGCGCGACAGCGCGATGACCGCCAGAATGGAAGCGGCGCAGCGAAAACTTGGCTTGGCGGCGGCGGCGCTGGACGCGATGTCCCCTCTGCGGGTTCTGGAACGCGGCTACGCAATCGCGCATGATGCAGACGGTCACGTGGTGCGAGACGCGGAGGGCGTGTCGATTGGTGATGAACTCAGGTTAAGGCTCTGGAAGGGCGAATTGGATTGCCGCGTTGAGCGCACCAGGAACGAGTAACATGAAACCTAATCGCATCGTTATCAATTTCGACGATCCGGCAGTTGCTTCAGGCAGCAGTGGTGCGCCACGCCGAAGATCATCACGTCGCGGCGTCGGACGGGTGCTGGGAGTGATTGGGATTCTGCTGGTGCTTGTCATTGGCGGGCTGGCGGCAGGCGGTTATTTCTGGTGGCGAAATTATCAGAGCGGTCCGGCTTACGCTTTGGCCGTGTTGGTGGACGGGACGCAACGCAATGACAAGCAAGCGATAGACAGCGTCCTCGATACCGACAAGATCGCCACTGATTTTGTTTCGCAGATTCGCGCGCGCGTACCGGCAGCAGCCGTCTGGGCTTCGCAGGTCGATCTAACCAAGATGTCTTCGTCGGCAAAAGTCAAAGAAACGTTACATGACCAGCTGGTGCAGGAACTGGCGCGACTGACTGAAGTCGCCAGGGACAAACCATTGTTCGTGATCGCGTTGGCCGTGCCCCGATTCGCGGACATCAAACAAGAGGGCAACACCGCGCACGTTGACGTAACTCTACGTGATGAACAGATTCAGCTTACAATGGTCAAGGATGGCGATCGTTGGCGAGTCATAGCAGTAAAGGATGACAAACTCGCCGGGATGATTGCGCAAGCGATGATTTCAAACTTTCCGTCCAATGGCGGCCGCATTCAGGACGAATTGCAGCGCCAGTTGAATAACCTTCCGACCCTGGGAAGGTGACCGTACGCCGCCGCTGGCGTGCAGCTAACTGGAAACACGCCGGAGGCGTGCGTACCAATGAGCACCGCGAAACCAAAATCGTTCGAATCGTCTCTCGAAGAACTTGAGCGCATCGTGCGCGAGTTGGAGCAGGGCGAACTGCCGCTCGAGCGCAGTCTCGAATTGTTCGAGCAGGGGGTGGGGCTCTCGCGCGAATGTCAGGAGCGTCTGAACCAGGCTGAACGCCGAATTGAAATCCTGCTGCGCGATAACAAGGGTCAGCCTACTGCACGTCCGTTCGAGCCGGACGAAGCCCCGGGCGATAACGTCTGATAATTCCTCCGTGTCCTCTGTGAAACAATCCCAAGCTGACGCCCGTGAGTTTTTTGCGTCATGCCGCACGCTGATCGATACGGAACTTGATCGGCTCATTCCGCAGGAGTCTGCATCTCCGCAACGCATTCACGCCGCGATTCGCTGGAGCGTATTCGCGGGCGGCAAACGTTTTCGGCCCGCTCTGCTGATCGCCGTTGGCCAAACCTTCGGCGCTTCCGTAGATCACCTGCTGCGAACCGCCTGTGCCTTCGAGATGATTCACACCTACTCGCTGATTCACGACGATCTGCCGTCGATGGATGATGACGACTTGCGGCGCGGCCGGGCGACCTGCCACATAAGATTCGACGAAGCCACGGCAATCCTCGCCGGCGACGCGCTGCAGGCGCTGGCATTTCAAACCATCGCCGCAGATGAAGGACTTTCAGTCGAACTTCGCGTTCAGTTAATCGCCGAGATCGCGCGCGCGGCGGGCACGCCCGCGGGAATGGTCGCCGGTCAGGCCCTCGATCTCGAAGCCGAATCGCGCGAGGTGACGGGCGTCGAACTGGAAAAGATTCACGCGCTCAAAACCGGCGCGCTGATTCGCGCCGCGGCTCGCTGTGGGGCAATGATCGCGAACGTGAATGAAGCTGAGCTGGCCGCCATCACCGAATATGCGACGGATCTCGGTCTGCTATTTCAGATGACGGACGATCTCCTGGACGTCACCGCGACGGCGGAAGATTTAGGCAAAACGCCGGGCAAGGACGCACGTTCGCGGAAAGCAACTTTTCCGGCACTCTATGGAATTGAAGCGACCCGGGCGCAGCTTGAGGTTGTGTATCGCGCCGCCTGCGCCTCACTGGAACGCATCGAGCGGCCTACTGAACTCCCGGGCTCCATTGCTAACTTCATTTTGCAGCGCCAGGCGTGATCTGCGATTCATCAGACCGGCGCATTCGCTAGCAGAGCTTCCAGCTTGACCAGCTGCTCTTCAAGCGATCCGGCCATCCAGCTTTCGGGAGCGTCCGCAATGGCTTTCATCTTTTCGGCGTTAGCCCGGGCCGGTTCGAGGTTGCCGACCAAAGCCTCTACTAAGGTGGCCCGCAGCCAGAAGAGTTGTTCGGGATCGTCGTTGCCGTGATCGTCTTTTACCGGAGCGGCGAGCTTTTGTTCGACGAGCTGAATCACGCGTTGGCGTACTCGCCGGGCCCAGACAAAGTCGGCGATGGCTTCAGCTTTCTCTTTCGAGGCACCGGCGCGCACGTTGAGCATGAAAGCGTAGTTGATGCCGTTGTAGTAATCGTCCTTAAGATTGAAACCTTTTCCATACGCGCGAATGGCTTCGTCCAAATCTTCCGGCTTGCTATCAAGTTCCCACATCCGTTTGTGAATCGCACCGCAGATGCCCAGCGTTTCCGGATCGTTAGTGGTCTCGGGACTTAATTCAGACAAAATCTTGAGAGCGTCAGCCAGCGCAGTTCTGGCGTCGGGCTGCTTGCCTTTGTAAGTAGCCAGCGCGAGTTGTTGCAGCACAAAGGGATCGCCGGGCATCTTGGTCTTCAGCAGCTCCAGGGCCATTTTCGCTTCTCCCCACTCTGACTTTTTGCGGGCGTCGCGAAACATTTTCATCAGCAGACTCACCGTCTGATCGTCCGTCGGCGGCGCCACCTCGGCCGCGGCCGCCATTGCCCTGGCCGCTTCCTTCAAAGTCGGTTCGCAAAGTGTCGGCAGAAATGTATAGACCGGACTGTCAGGCTGGCTCGCCCCGACCAGTTCCGCGATCGCTTTCTTTAGCTCCGCGCGTGCGGCTTCGGCGTCCTCGGCATCAATCCCTTCGCCGAGATGGGTGTACGGGCGGATCAACAAATGACCGATGTCGAAGGGAAATTTGAAATTCTTTTCCGCGATAACGATGGTGGTGTGGGGACGCAGGGCATGACGCACGCCTAGTTCATAGATCGCATTCGCATTCGAGGTGGACAGATCGGCAACCACTACGTCAGCGCCCAGCAGCAGTTCGTACATGGGTTTGTCGATAATGCCGGCGTGAATGATGTCGTCAGCGCGAATGCACTCAAGTCCGGCTTCTTCAACCGCCTTCTTGATGATGATCCGGTACGTCTTATCGAGATCGTATGTTTTCTGTTGCTGAAAGTCGGTCTTGGTTCCGAAACCCATCACGACAAAACATTTTTTCTTAGCGGTTGGTTCGGGCATGTTATTCCTCCAACGTGACCTAGCTCTTACCGAGCGACAGGGCGATTTGGGCCGCCCGCTTCTCCTTCACAGTTTCCGGCAACGTCAAAGCGCGGTGGTAGCGCATCCAATCACACGCTTCGCGCAGAAAGATATCGATACTGAATTGACGCACCTTGACGTTTCCCGCGCGGTCGCCGATGACCAGCGTAGTTCCATCGGGGCTGATGGCGACAGAGGTGATCGGGTCGGGGCCGGCGGTGGGTCGCCCGATGGGTCTACCGTGCGCGTCCCAAAGCCGCGCCGTGCCATCGCTGGCGCCGCTAACGATCATCTCACCATCAAAAGTAAAAGCCAGACAGCTTATGTTTGTATCATGCGCCTTGAATACGCGAATGGGATTGCCATACCCGTCCCATAACCTCATCATCCCGCGCTCGCTGCCACTGACAATGATTTGGCCGTCGGGGCTCACGGCCACCGACTCGCCGGTTCCAGTCGAGTACGAGGCGCCGAGCGGCGGCGTAACCACCGAACCCTGCCGACTCCACCGCAGGACCTTTCCATCAGAGCCGCCACTGACGATCATACCGCCGTTGGCACTAATGGCGACGGAGGCGACGCGGCCATCGTGACCTTGGGACGGTTGTCCGATAGGCCAACCATTCCGATCCCAAAGCCGCACGGTCCCGTTTCCATCACCGCTGACGATCGTCTTTCCGTCGCGGCTGACGGCGATTGCGGTGACTGGGGCCGAATGACTTTCACCGAAGGGCTTGTCCCTGGTCGGGTCCAGCTGGTTTCGCCGGAGCAGCTTGCCATCAGAGCGTCCGATTATCAGAAATTCACCATCGGCGCTCCAGGCGGTCGCGGTGACGGTCGCCGCACCCGGGGTCTGGTTATCAGACTGGGGGTTTGCTGTGTCCGGCTGCGGATCTCGATTCCGATCCCACTGCAGTATTCGCGCCTCTGGGCCCGCAGTCCGAATCGTATGGCCATCACCACTAAACGCGATGGAATCGATCTTCCCTTCATAAGCTTTGACCGGAGCCTTTTGGCTGCGCCGCTCCCAGAGCCGCACCATCCCGTCGTTACCGGCGCTGACGATTAAGTTTCCGTCGACACTGACTGCCACAGCATTGATGCTGCCATCATGCCCGGTCAGGGCGGGCCCAACGGACTTGGCCTCCCGATCCCAAACGCGCACTGTGCCTTCCTCGCCGCCGCTGACAATCGTTTGCCCATCTGCGCTGACGGCGACGCAGGTTACTCTGCCCTCGTGAGCATCCCCTTCTTCCGGGACTTGCTCTATTGTTTTACCCTGCCGGTTCCACAGTCGGACGTATCCGTTCTGATACCCGATGGCGATCATTTGGCCGTCGCGGCTGATGGCGGCGGCGCTGGCTCCTGTGCTCCGCTCCTTATCGTCGTCCTTCTCAGCCTCAGTCCCGGTTTTCCAGAGGTCTTCGCCCTTGCTATCACCTAGTCGCACTATGCCGAGTTCGAAGCGGAGAACGGTCTGACCATCGCCGCTAATAGAAATCGTGGGCATAGCTCCGGGGATTGCGTCAAACGGTTTGTGGTTAAGGGGCGTCCCGTCCCGCTTCATGAGAAACCCATTGACTCCTCCCGCCACCGCGAAGGTCTGGCCGTCGGAGGTCATGTCTACTGACGAGAAAGTGCCCTGTGCGGGCAAACGCTGCGGTTCGCCGCCCTGCCGGTTCCAGACCATGATCCCATCAAGGCCCGCGCTGGCAATAGTCTGTCCATCGGAGCTAATCGCGACGGATTTGACGTCCCGCGTGTGACCTGTGAGAGGTTCCCCTAAGGGTTTACCTTCCCTATCCCACAGCCGGACCTTCTTGTCCCAGCCGCCGGTAACAATCGTCTGGCCATCACTGCTCATCGCGACGGAGGTGACGATCTCTCCGTTATGCGCAACCCAGGTGTTGCGTGGTACACCGCCCGCCCGTAAGAGCTGAAATGCTTCAATCAGACTGGATCGAATCTCCAAAGGGACCTCGCCTGAAGAGAAAGCCTGTTGGGCATCAGCGGCGCTTACCACGGCCGCAATCAGACCGTCAGTCGGCTTCGTATCAAGTAGATCCTTGGCTCCGACGGCCTCGGCGATGATCGTTTTTTTCTTGGCATCGTTCCTGGCCAGCAACGCCCATACGAGAAGTCCTGCTAAAGCCGCGAAGACGACGAACGTTGTGCTTGCCAGAATCCAGCGCCGGCGGCCTCGCGCGGTGTTGCTCGCTTTCAAGAAACGCATGGCGTCGGCGAACTCGGGGTGATAGCGGCGAGCCCAAACTTCGTTCGGCTGACTTTGCTCCTGCCACTTCAACGCCACTTGCAAGTCCGGGTCTTGCCAGAGGCCTGCCTGACCGGCTCCATGCAGCACCGCGGTCTCAGCGAGGCGGCTGTAAATCTGTGCTGACTGGGCTTCCTCGTCAGCCCAGATCTTCAAACGCTCCCAGACGCGCATTAGGCTTTCGTGCGAGATGTCGATCACCGTCTCCGCCTCCAGCGTCTCGTCAGCCGGCGGCATGAGAAACGAGCGGCTCGGCTTGCGAAACACATCGATCACTTGCGTGACTTCGGCCGGAGTCGCCTCTGCCAGGGCGCACAATGTCTCCAGTTTGGTCGGGCGTCGGACGCCG
This sequence comes from Pyrinomonadaceae bacterium, assembly GCA_044870975.1. Taxonomy (GTDB): domain Bacteria; phylum Acidobacteriota; class Blastocatellia; order Pyrinomonadales; family Pyrinomonadaceae; genus UBA11740. The sequence goes on along the minus strand of JBIOZK010000242.1, from coordinate 21,845 downwards.
CGCGGATCCGTCGCCTTGTCGGTCAGAGCCTTAAACAACTTCTCGCAGATCTGTCGCTGTCGCTCAGTCGCCAGTTCGCCATAAGCCTTCTCCGCATGCTGATCCAGCGCGTGGGCCATCGTGCCGATTGCCTGATAATGTGGCAGATCCAACAGCCCGTTATTCGCTGAACGTTCCCACTGATTCCAGGTACGGTTTAAGGCGTGTTGCAGGATTGAGAGTTGGTCCGGATTGTCACCCACGTCGTTCACCAGGCGCGTAAGCAACACCGGAGAGATCTCAGCCCCGCCCACTCCGACAGGACCACTGATCGCCGCGCGGCGTTCATCGCGAGTCATGCGCGGAACCAGATACTGTCCGGCGTTGATCGCCTCGGCCAGGCCGGTAAATTGCGAACAGTCACCGAGAAAGTCTGAACGCATGGTCAGGACGATGTAGATCGGATATCTCGTCTGCTGCTTTACCTCCAGCAACAAATTCACAAAAGCGATGGCGTCTTCACCAGTTCCCATGACGGTCTGTTGTTGACCGGGCGCTGCTTGCCGGTAACGAAAAAGTTCTTCGAACTGGTCAACCACTATCAGCAGATTCACATCCTCGGCCAGGTGAGCTTGTTCGTAGATGTCGATTAGCCCGAGCTTGCTCATCCGCAGGGTCGTGTCGACGATCTCGGTCAGCGTCAAACCCGCAGCCTGATAATCGCGGAACAGGACCCCATCTTCGGCCAGCGCCCGCGCCATCGACCGAAGCGGATTGTTGCCAGGCCGAAACTGGGCCATCCGCCAGGACGTGCCGGCGCGGGCCATTAATCCGCCGTGCAAGGCCGGACGCAACCCGCTATTGACCAGAGAAGATTTGCCGCTGCCCGAGGTGCCAACCACTGCCAGAAAGCGAGTGGCCGCCAGCTTATCGACCATGGCGTCGACCTGACTTTCCCGGCCAAAGAATAAGTATTCCTCATCTTCCCGGAACGGCCTCAACCCCGGAAAAGGATTCCTGTGAACGTTGGCGGTTGATGAGCTCATTTTGTCGCTGGATTCGGGTCAAGGGCTTTTACAAATGCGGACATAGCAGCTTCCGAGAATTCTCCGAAGCCATTAATCAAATTCGGTTCTTCCATGTCGATCAGATCTTCTTTGTCACTCGTTCTCGGATCGGCAAGGTAGGTATAGGAAGCCAACAAAGGTTTCCCACTGCGATAGCCCGGCATCTTTTTCAGATCATTGGTGATAGTCCGCTTCCAAGCCTCGTTGCCGCAGCCGTAAAAAAGGATGATAGCGTCACAGTTGGTGAGCAACTGTTCGTGGGCCTCGCGCACGGCGGCGGCATCACCTTCAAAGGCCGGGAGGGCGACTTCGAAGCCCAGGCTCCGGCAAAACTTGCGGACCGGAACCGTCGCTTTGCGATCCTTCTCATTGCAGATCAAGTAGATCAGCTTGGCGTGGCCGGCAGCCGCTGCCTGGACCGCGGGCAATTGAGGTTCGGGCCTTTCCAACTTCGTTAAGATGGCGTGGATCGAAGTCTTCAACGCCTCAAGGTCCGCGGTGATTAGGTCGGCGCCGATTTGGGCCCCGGCATCCCGGTGCAGCGCTTCGATAAACGACTGTTGTTGTGCTTGCCTTGAGTGCGTTCCTTCCGGCACCCAGATCACCCGCTTCAACCCGTCGCTCTTGCTTCGCTTCGCCGCCAGCTCGTTTTGCAACACCACCACAGATTTGTCACTCGGTCCATCAGGCACGCCGCCATAGGTCTCACCGACGAGATGGACCGAAAGCTGGCAGCGTTTCAACAAGCCCTCGACTGCCGCCACGTACTCAGCCTCCTCGCGCGGCAACTCTTGGTCCGGCAAGACGGTATGGCCGTGGCGTCTTAATTCAACTTCCAGAATTTCCCTGACCTGCTTCCGGTCATAACTGCATTCAGCCAGATAGACAGTCGGTTTGGCTGGACCTTGTTCGCCATGACCGTTGTCGCCGGCGCCGGTCTCCATTTGTTTTAAGAGTTGCGAGACATCCCAGGCCAGTTTCCCGACCTTTCGGTTATAGTCCTGTGCGAACTTCTCTCCATATGCCGAATCCAGTTCCAGCGGCGTGCCGTCTTCAATCGTGAAAAATTCATATCCGAGCACGTCTTGCACCAGTTTGGGCAAAGACTCCTGCGTGTCCACAGGCGTCTTCAGCACCTTGAAAATCCTGGCTTTGTTCGCGACCACCATCCCGCCGTTTTCTTCCGCGCGCTTGCAGAATTCAGCGACTTCCCTGCTGCACCACTCCGAATTGAGATAGCGAGGGGTCAGCACGGAAACGAGTACCGCGGTCTGCGAAAATTGATCGACAATCTCATCGCTGAAAACATCGTTGCCTTGCAGTTTATTATCGCGCCAAATCCTTGCCTTGCCTCCCATGCGCATGCTCAGGAGCGCCTCGAGCGACGCATGAAACCGCGTGATCCATCCCTGTTGTTCCTGGGTCAGGGGTTCGTTATCGATGTGGGCGTAGCTGATGAAGAGGTCTTTTTCAAAACGCATCATCTCACCTCTGGTTTAGCTGCAACCGGTTGATGGCTGCGGACGGTCCGGACACGAACGCTGGCGTGCGGGATCCGCTCTTTACCGGTTACGCTATGACGAGTAGCTAGCGTAAACACTCTTCACCTTCTCCAAAAAATCTCGGCGGTCAATCACGAAGTAGAGTTTGACGGGTTCAGTGATGATCTCGTCGGGCTTGGGCGAAGTCGTTTTTGATTTGCGTGCCGGGGACTTTTTAGCAGCTTTCTTCGTTGTCTTACCGACGCCCTTCCGGCCGCTCTCCCGATTCGTCGGGACACTGACGCTCTTTGCCGTCCAATCCTGAGTCGCCGCCAGATGTTCGATGATTTTCTCAAACACCTCGCCCGGCTCACGTTCTGCAATCCCGATCTGATCGAGATATCCGAAATATCGCAGACGCCGGATTAAATCCATCAACGTCAGACGTCCCTCGAGGGTCAACCCGCCATGAGCGTGCGAACGGCTGACGAGATACTGAATCAGCAGAGCTTCGCCGTACAGCGCCGGCGGCAGAAACAGACGCGTACCCTCAAGCTCCCAGCCGTCCTTGAGGCGACTCGAACGACGTACCACATTCAGTTTCGCGAAAACTTCCTCCCAATGACTTTTGGGATCGCGACGCTCAAGATAGTTGCGCGTCGCCTCCAGCAACCAGGTGTCGTCATTCAAATCCAAATTCAAACGCAAAGTGTCGAGCCATTCGAAGAACACCGCGCGCGAGTCGGACTTCTTATCCACAAACAGAAACTGGTCCCCGGCGTGCGGCAGCTTCTTGATAAGCGCGCGCCGCGGCGCATCGGTCGTTTTGCGGCCCTCGATGCAGTAGGTGTCAAAACGAGCGTGCCAACGCTTGCTCGATCCGCAGTAAGGACAATGCGGATGCTTCTCTGCGCTGTCGAAGTACGGCCGCACCGCCTCGCGGCTGGTCAACTCTTCGATTGTCGGCGTGTGTCGTTTGATTTCAGAAAAGGCGGTGCGCGGCGCCAGTCCGAGTTGCTTGGTGAAGATGTCGAAGATGCAGGCCAGACAAACCAGCGTCGTATATTCCGTGACGGTGCCGCTCGGGAATCCCGTTAGATCGATTTCCCGCTTTTGAGTCGTCGCCATTCCGGTGAGATTAAATCACATGGCGTCGGCCGAGTCAGCAGTTTCCGGAAACCCGACCGTAAGGGAGGGTGCAATAAAACTCTAGCTCAAGTGTGGCACCCTCCCTTACGGTCGGGTTTCTGTTACACGAGAGCCACGAGATTAGTCACCAAAACCGGATCCGTATGGCCGATGGCGATATCAAGTTCAGCTTCGACGTCGCCGGTAGCCGAAGAGAGCCTGGTGAAGTCGAACAGGTTCGGATCCAGCAAATGGGAAGGCACAGCATTGCCGAGCGCCGTCAACATCGAAGCTCGAATGTGCGGAATCTCTTTTTCGAGATCCTCGATCAATCTCTTCACGCGAGCGCGTTTCAGGTTCGGCTGAGAGCCGCAAAGGTCGCAGGGAATTATCGGGAATTGTGCCTCGCGCGCAAATTCAGCAAGATCGCTTTCACGGCAAAGTGACAGAGGCCGGATGATGGTGTTGCGGCCATCGTCCGAGCGCAGCACCGGCGGCATCGTTTTCAAGGTGCCGACATAAAACAGATTCAGGAGGAACGTCGCGATGATGTCATCCGCATGATGACCAAGCGCGATCTTGGTACAGCCTTCTTCGACTGCGATGTTGTAGAGAATGCCGCGCCGCAAGCGGGAACAGACCGCGCAATAGGTCTTTCCCTCAGGGACCAGGCGCTTGACCACCGCGTAGGTGTCTCGTTCGACAATCCGAAACGGCACATCACGTTCGGTCAAATACTTCGGCAACACTTCCGCCGGAAATCCCGGTTGTTTTTGATCAAGATTCACCGCGAGCAAATCGAACCGCACCGGCGCGCGCTTTTGCACATCCAGGAGCAAATCCAACAGCGCATGACTGTCCTTGCCGCCGGACAAACACACCATCACACGGTCGCCGTCTTCAATCATCCGAAAACGCTCGATGGCTTCACCCATCCGGCGCAGCAGCCGTGTCTTGGTTTTGCTTCCGGTGAACATTGCGTATCAGAATGCCATGCGAACCAAGCGCTGACAAGAACCCACGGGGACGATGATGGGCACAATTTCACGAAACTGTTGAGGTTTTGTCTTGAATCGCTTCGCGAGGCTGTGGTAAGGTGCGCCTACTTCGTGCTGGTATTCTTTTAGGCTCGCTCGGCGAACGACTTAGCGGGCTCGTCCCACAAGGAAAATTTGAATCGGCAAGGAAAGCCCCCGACGGCTTCCGAGGAGAAGACTCGATGCCCGCTGCCAAGCCCGTTCTGCAAGCGGAGATGTGCGCGCCTGACCTGGTTGCGGCACATTCCAATATAAGTGCGCCCAATGTAATTGGGCCAAACGTTCTGACGCAACCGGTTGCCGCGCGGCCGGAACTTCATTCAGTTTCGCCGCCCGTGCAGCCGCGGAAAGCAGCCGCTTTTCAGCCCCGCGTTCCCGTTATTACCGGTGAAGCCACTTACCGCGGAACCCTCGCGATGGATGGGACAATTTGCGGGCAGCTGGGGGCCGCCGCCAGCGCGGTGACGATCAAGCAACGTCCCGGCAATGGCGGCGCCGAACCTGAACTGCGCGGCGAGTTGAGCTTCAAGGACTTGCTGCGCATCAACGGACACGTCGCGGGAAGAGTCTTTTCGTACAAAGGCACCTTGATCGTCGATGCGTCGGCCAGGGTCGAAGCGGACATCAACGTCGGTGTTTGTGTCGTTAGCGGAACGGTCGTCGGCGACATCATCGGTCACGAGCGTGTCGAAGTAACGCCCGGAGCCATCGTCAAAGGGAACATCGCCACGCGTTCTCTCTCGATTAAGCCAGGCGCAGTCTTTCAGGGCGATTGTCGCATGCTGAGAGACCATGAAAGCGAACTTTAGACATCATTTAAGAACTCGGTGACTCCCTCTTAAGGTCTTGGCAACCTGTGTTAGAGTTGCGCGTCTTTCAGCGTAAACTTTTCGGTGAATCGCGGCGATCGCATGCTCTGCCAGATCCAAGTTTCCCGCGTCAGCATCATCATCGTTTGCAGTCTTCTCACGATTGCCGCGGCGTCCCGCGCCACGGCCCAGCGCCGCTCGCATGTGCCACCACCAAAATCGCTTCTGGAAATAATTGATAAGGACGATCGTCAATGCGTTTTGACGAACGGCGGCTTGAACAAGTCAGTCAGCGTGCAATCGATTCGTCTCGCAGTTGATGGAACGAACCAACTACTGATAAGAGGATCCGGTTCTTGTCTTTGCGGGGCGCAGAACTGTCCGTTCTGGATCTATCGTAAAAAGAAGCGAAACTATGAGTTACTCCTGGCGGGCGCCGGCGCGACGAAAGTTCGCGCCGTGGCAGATCATGTTGGTTGGGGTTATCGAGATATCGTCAGCCAGAGTCACGCGTCGGCGATTGAGAACATCGTCAGAACTTATCGTTTTGACGGCAAACAGTATCAGTTGGCGCGATGCGAGAGTCGCGCGTACTACGACGATAACGGCAAACCGACCAGGGCCCCGTTAACCCGGCCGTGCCCCAGCGAGTAAGACCGTCAAAAGTGATGACCGCCAAGTCAACGCTTACTCACGACCTCAAGACGGAAGCCGTCGCCGGCATCACGACCTTCTTCACGATGGCTTACATCCTGGTCGTCAATCCGCAAATTATTTCTGCCGACGGAAAAACCGGCATGGCTTTCAGCGGCGTGCTTACGGCGACCGTCATCATCTGCTTGACGATGACCCTGCTGATGGGGCTTTACGCGAAACTGCCGTTTGCCGTGGCGCCCGGCATGGGCATCAACGCCTTCTTCACCTACACAATTGTCCTCGGCAAAGGCGTGCCCTGGCCGACGGCGCTGGGAATAATTTTTTGGGCCGGCGTTTTCTTTCTGTTGATATCGGTGACGCCGATTCGCGAATCGATTGCGAAAGCGATTCCGCGTGAAATCCGAATCGCCGCCGCTGCCGGTATCGGGATCTTTCTGACGTTCATTGGTCTGAAGGGCGCAGGCTTTATCGTGTCCGATCCGGTTACGTTCGTGAGGATAGGCTCACTCGGAAAGCCCGCGCTGCTGACGATTTTGGGAGTCGCGATTGCGACATTCCTAATGATTCGCAGAAGTCCGCTGGCTTTTCTCGCTACGATTATCACCATCACGCTGGTTGCGTGGGCGCTCGGCCTGGTTACGGCGCCCGCGCAGAAATTGAGCCTACCGGATTTCAAGAGCGTCTTTCTCAAGCTCGATATCTTTGGGGCGCTCAAACTCAGCCTGGTTCCTTCGATCGTAGCCATCCTGTTCACCGATTTGTTCGATTCGATTTCGACGTTCCTCGGCGTCGCGCACGCTGGCGACCTGCTCGACAAAGAAGGTCATCCGCGCAATCTCCGCGAAGGACTGATCGTCGATTCGCTGGCGACGATGGGCGCAGGGCTCGCCGGCACCTCGTCAGGGACGGCTTACATCGAAAGCATCGCGGGCATCGAGATGGGCGGGCGCACGGGTTTGACTTCGGTGTTCACCGCGCTCTGTTTTCTGCCGTGCCTGTTCATCGCGCCGCTCGCGGGCATGGTGCCGCCATATGCGACGGCGGCCGTTTTGATTCTCGTCGGCGCGGCCATGTTTCGCAGCGTCGCGCAAATCAATTTTTCGAAGATTGAAGAAGGCATTCCCGCGTTTCTGACTTTGATTTTGATCCCGCTGACTTTTTCGATCACGCAGGGAATACTTTGGGGATTCATCTCACACGTCGGCCTCTATCTGTTGGTCGGTCGCCGCCGTGACATTCATCCGGTGATGTACATCCTCGCGCTCGTCTCGATCGGGTTGCTGGTGCTGGAGCGCGTAAAGTTCGGATAAAGTTGCGCTCATTAATCATGCCGTCGCATACTCAACTGCCATGAAAACGCTCGTCATCGCGCTGATGATGCTGGCCGCGTGTGTGGCATCCGCTCGCCAGGATTCCACTCAAACGAAAGCGCAGGACGTCACTTTTTTTGACGTCCTGGATTTACCTGCGCGTCTTGATGAACCAAAGCTGCGGAAAGCGGATGGCAAATACATTCTGAGATGCGCACTCGCAAATCGATCTAATGAACAATTAGTCGGACTGCGACTCGCGGTGGTTTTGGTGAATTCGGCGAACGTTCGTGCGTCTCGTCTAACCTGGAACGAAGCGATTGAAGCCCCGGCATACTCCATCAATAGCTTCGAATTTCATCCGCCGATAAAAGAGGTTCCCAAAGATACGCGCTTGTTCCTCGCCATCGAAGAAGTGATTGGCCGCGATTCAGTTTGGCGGACTCTCGATGTCGACAAGATGCTGTTAGCGTACGCGCGCGGGCAGCATAGTCTAAATCCGAAAGTACAAAAGCTTCAGAACAAGTACGACCTTACTCCCGTGCCCGTCATCCCGGCCCGACTTCTGAAGAAGCCATGAAGAGATCGACGCGAGGATGCGGTTGCGCAATAGCGGTGCTGGTGGTCCTGCTGGGTGGGGCGGCCGGCGCGTTTTGGAAGTGGGGCCGTCCCTGGTTGAAAGCGCGCCCGCCAAAACCGACCGGCGAATTGCAGGTGCACGTGCTCGACGTTGGGCCAGGTGAAGGCGATTCAATTCTGATCGTTGCGCCCACCGGAACTTCCGTCCTGATCGATGCAGGCGATGCCGGCAAAGGCAAAGCGGTCCTTGCGGCGTTGAAGCAATATAAGGTTGAGAAGCTCGATTATTTCATCGCTTCGCATCCGCATCCGGATCATATCGGCGGGGCCGACGAAGTCATCAATCAAATCAAAGTCGGAACTGTGATCGATAATGGTGTAGATCTCTCGACGCCCAAACCATCGCCGACGCCGCCCAAGAAAGGCGCGAAGCCGGCGCCGACTCCAGCGCCAACCAGAAAGAGCAGAGTGCAATCAATCAACGCTTTCTTTGATGAATACAAAGAAGCCGTTGAGAAATCGGGTGCTCAACACGAAAAAGCCGAAGCGGGCAAGAAGTATGATCTTGGCGGCGGCGCGATCGTCACGGTCCTGGCGCCGACGGAACCGTTCTTCACAAAAGACCACATGAAAGCAGGCGGCAACGAAACGAATGCGAATTCAATTGTGCTGCGGCTCGATTATGGTGACTTTTCGATGCTGTTCATGGGCGACGCTGAAGAGCAAACCGAAGCGCGACTCCTGGGAAAAGACCTCAACTTGAAAGCGAACGTGATTAAGATTGCTCATCACGGTTCGAAGTATGCGACCACGGAAAAATTTCTGCAGCGTGTCCAACCCGGCGCCGCGATCATTTCAGACGGCGAATGGAACCGTTATGGCCATCCGGCGCAATCGGTGCTTGATCGGTTGAAGGCGAGTAATGCCAGGATCTATCGGACAGATTTGCAGGGCGAGGTCAGCTTAACGACCCACGGCAAAGCTGACTCAGCAAAGTTCTACGAGATAACGACGGCGAAAGAGGCGAAGGGAGATCTTGGAACCGGACGCGAAGGATTTAAGGATGATGCGTCACGGTCAGGGTTCATCGCCTACGGTGATTTCGGTCCGCCGCCGAAACCGAAGACTGAGAAGAAGAAGAAATGAAGCGCGTTAATGGAGCACGGGCATCCGTGCCCGCAAACCGTGCGCAGCACGCTCACTCATAGCGAGATAAAGTTCGCGCTTACGCGCTCATGCGGGCAGGGATGCCTGCGCTCCAATATGACTAAACCTGCAACATACGCGGATGCCGGCGTTGACATCGACGCGGCGAATCGCGCGACTGAACGGATCAAGGAACTTGCGCGCACGACTTTCAACGCGCGCACGCTGTCCGAGATTGGCAGCTTCGGCGGCATGTTCAACGGCGCGTTTCCAAACATGCGGCAACCGGTGTTGGTCGCGTCTGCTGACGGCGTCGGCACCAAACTCAAAATTGCGTTTGCCACCGGCATTCACAATACAGTCGGTCGCGATCTCGTCAACCACTGCGTCAACGACATTCTCGTCCAGGGCGCGCGGCCGCTGTTCTTCCTCGACTACATCGCGACTGGAAAACTCGCGCCTGAAACCATTACCGGCATCGTGGAGGGAATCACGAACGGCTGCCGCGAGAACGGTTGTGTCTTGCTTGGCGGCGAGACCGCCGAGATGCCTGGCTTCTATGCAGATGGCGAATATGATGTGGCGGGATTCATCGTCGGCGTTGTCGATCGCGAAAAGATAATCGATGGAAAAACGATCGCGCCAGGCGACGTGGTGTTGGGATTACCTTCGATTGGCTTGCACACAAATGGCTACTCGCTCGCGCGTAAACTTTTCTTCGACGACGGCGGTTCTTCACCGAACACCTTCGAAGATGAGCTGGGCGAAACAATCGGCGAGGCGCTTTTGAAATCACACCTTAGTTACCTCGGTATCCTGGACGGGGTGCTTGATTCGGGGCGCATCAAAGGACTGGCGCACATTACCGGCGGCGGCTTGCTCGAGAACATTCCGCGAATTCTGCCGGAAGGAACGGCGGTCGAAATCAAGCGCGGGTCATGGCCCGTGCTCCCCATCTTCAAGCTGATGCAGCGGCTGGGTAACGTTGAAGAGGCGGAGATGTTTCGCACGTTCAATATGGGAATAGGTATGGTCGCAGTTTGCGCGAGCGCCGATGCGCCGGCGCTCAAGCAGACGCTGACATCCTGTTTTGAGATTGGCCGCGTCACTTCCGGCGCGCGCACCGTGACGTTGGTCTGAGAAAGGGATTGGTCATGAAATGGCTGGATGATTTCAAGCAAACGATCGATGCGACAGTGCCGCGTCTTCAAGGGATAAGCGAATCGGAAAGCGGCGTTCCGCGCGCCGAGGATCATTGGTCAGCGAAACAGATCATCGGTCATTTGATCGATTCAGCCACCAACAATCACGCGCGTTTCGTGCTGGGCCAATTGAAAGACGATCTGCTTTTCGCCGGTTACGATCAGGACGGATGGGTGCGCACGAACCATTATCAGCAGCGCAACTGGCATGATTTGATTGAGTTGTGGGCGGCTTACAACCGGCATCTGCATCACCTCATGGCGCATGCCGATCATGAGAAGCTGAAAACGCCCTGCACGCTCCACACCTTACAGGAGATCGCGTTCAAGACTGTGCCGCAAGCTGAACCGGTGACGCTTGAATACCTCATGAAGGATTACGTGGAACACTTGAATCATCATCTGGCACAAATCTTTCCGGCTGCCGAAAATTAATGTCCGGACCGTCGCCCAAACGCATCGCGGTTCTGATTTCGGGCCGAGGTTCGAATATGGTGGCGCTGGCCGACGCCGTCAGCGCAGGGCAAATTCGGAACGCCGAGATTGCGCTCGTAGTCAGCGACAAACCTGGAGCGGCTGGTCTGGAAAAAGCCCGCGAACGACAAATAGAAACGGTCGTGATTGAACGTCGTGACCGCACCCGGGAAGAACATGATCGCGAAGTCATCGCTGCACTGAATGAGCGCCAGATCGATCTGGTATGTCTGGCGGGCTACATGCGGATACTGTCGTCAGAATTCATCAACGCGTATCGGGGACGGATTCTAAATATTCATCCCAGCTTGTTGCCTTTGTTTCCCGGCCTCGAACCGCAACAGCAGGCCTTAACACATGGCGTCAAAGTGAGCGGCTGCACCGTGCATTATGTTGATGAGACCCTCGATGGCGGTCCGGTGATCGCTCAGCGCGAGGTCACGGTCGGCGAAAACGATACGGCCGAAAGTCTCTCGGCGCGGATCTTGATCGAAGAACACAAGCTCTATCCGGAAGCTGTTAATATTGCGCTCGGCAAGCTAAACGCGAATTAAGCATGGCGGCAGTCATTTCATCCGACGATATCCTGGTCATCGAAACACCTGAACGCGTGCCGTTGCACTTCGCGCTGGCCTCAATTGGCAATCGCTTCATCGCCTGCGCCATCGATCACACGATTCAAATCGTGATTCTGATTATTGTCGGAATCTTCTTCGCGATTATTTCTGATGCGTCGGATCTGGGTGAACGACTGATGAACGCGCCGAAATGGGTGATTGCGCTGCTGGTGATCATCCAGGCGATAATCCTCGATGGCTACTTTGCGGTTTTTGAATGGGTGTGGCGCGGACAAACCCCGGGCAAGCGCTGGCTGAAGCTGCGCGTGATTCGCGAGGATGGCCGGCCCATTTCATTTTTTGAAGCGATGGTTCGTAACCTTTTGCGCGTCATCGATTTTCTCATCCCCCCGTTTTATTCAATCGGCCTGATTTCAGTTTTTGCTACTGAGCGAGATCAGCGAGTAGGAGACCTGGTCGCCGGCACCGTGGTAGTGCGCGAGCGCGAAGCTGAGGCGCCGGCGTTTGCGGAAGTATTCGCTTCACCCGTTTCTGACGCCGCGCTCAGACGTTCAGCCGATCCGGTCGCCTTTACCGCCGATATCGACAAGCTCACCGAACAGGAAATTACGGTGGTGGAAAGTTTCCTGCGCCGCCGCTGGGACTTGAAAGATTACCCGCGGCAATGGATGGCCTGGCGGGTTTCGATGCCCATCCTCTTCAAGCTCCGTCCGCAATACGATCTCGCCACCTTCACCTATGAAGGGTTCCTCGAAGAATTGCTGCATCGTTATCGCGAGAAGCACCGCTTCATCGATTGAATTGACCGCGCCCGCGGGCCTTGTTAGCATTCTTCGTTTCGGGTAAACCGCAAATTCTTATCTATAGAGAGGTCCTCTTAATTCATGTCTCGCGATGTTTTCATTTTGGGTGGTAAGCGCACGCCGATGGGCGAATACGTCGGCGCGTTGAAAGATATTTCCGCAATTGATCTCGGCGCCACGGCGTCACGCGCGGCGCTGGAAACCACCGGGGTCGCGCCCGAGGAGATCGACCATACTGTTATGGGTAATGCCTTGCAGACCTCCGGCGATGCGATTTATGGCGCGCGCCATGTCGCATTGAAAGCCGGTGTTCCCTTTGATCGGCCAGCGTTGACGGTTAATCGCCTGTGCGGCAGCGGCATTCAATCAATCGTGTCGGGCGCGCAGTTGATCCAACTGGACGAAGCGCGCACGTGTCTGGTCGGCGGCATGGAATCAATGTCGCAGGCGCCGCACGTCATTCGCGGCGCGCGATCGGGTTTCGGTTTGGGCCAGGGAAAACTTGAAGACAGCTTGATGGTGGCGCTGCTGGACACTCACTGCAACACGCCGATGGCCGGCACGGCAGAGAACCTGGCGCGCAAGTTCGAGATCGGCCGCGACGTGCAGGATGAATACGCTTTGCGTTCGCAACAAGCCGCTAAGCGGGCGCTCGATGCCGGCGCTTTCGCCGAAGAGATTACGCCGGTCGAAATAAAAAGTCGCAAAGGAAGTACGATGTTCGATCGCGACGATCATATGCGGCCTGAGACGACGATGGATGTACTTGCGAAACTCAAACCGGCATTCAGTAAAGATGGGTTCGTCACGGCCGGCAATGCGTCGGGAATCGTCGATGGCGCAGCGGCGCTGGTGATCGCTGATGAAAAATTTGTGAAATCAAAGGACCTGAAACCGCTCGGGCGGATTGTTAGTTGGGCCTATGCAGGTGTCGAACCTGAGCTTATGGGAATTGGGCCGGTACCCGCTTCACTGCAAGCGCTTGAGAAGGCCGGTCTGAAACTGTCAGACATGGATCTCATAGAAGTGAACGAAGCTTTCGCCGCGCAGTACCTCGCAGTAGAGCAAGAGCTGGGATTGGATCGAGAAAAAACGAATGTGAATGGCGGCGCCATTGCACTCGGCCATCCACTGGCGGCCACCGGGACGCGTTTGGTTTTGACGATGCTGCTGGAACTACGACGACGTAACGGTCGTTATGGTCTGGCGACTGCGTGCATCGGCGGAGGTCAGGGGATTGCGATGATCTGCGAACGCGTCTAAGTTCGTTCAGAATTCTGACCGAACAACCGAAGCATTGGAATCACAAGTCATAAGATCAGATCATAACTTTTCCCAGTCTGATTGCGATTTTCATAGAATATCCAAATTCTCGTCCGCGACGAAACAGTCGCGAGTTACGCAAGTCTTAAAAGGGCACAAACGCTGTGCGTTCAGGCGCCGCTGTGGACGCGCCGTTTGAGGCACAATTCTTGCGAAAAACGGCGCTTGTTCAGCCTCGGAACGGACGCATTTACAAAAGATGCGACTGACGTAAGCTTCAGAAGGAATAACCAGTTACACCTGATTTATGCTTGCGCAGTTAACGCCCATCATGATAGAAACCGCGTTCTGCACTTTTTCGCAGTCAATCCTTCGAAAGAAGCAGTCCAAAAAGCTTTCGGTATTTTCACAACAATCGGCGCGCTATTGGTCGTGCGCCGCAAGGTCTCAACGATATTGATTTCCTTTAAGGAGTTCTCCTGTTATGAGTAAATTTCTCAGATTTAGTTTTATCTCTGTGCTCATCTTCGCGTTTTGCGCGGTGGCTTGGGCGCAGGGAACAGTGTCGGGCGGCGTCGGTGGCTCAGTCACAGACCCGAAAGGCGCAGTAATTCCCGGAGCCACGGTCACCGTCACAAACAACGGAACGGGAAAAGTAACGACCGCGACCAGCGATGGCGAAGGCCGGTTCAGAGTTACCAACCTCGAGCCCGGCACTTACACGGTTACGGTGAACGGCGGCGGCTTTGCTGAATTCAAAGCTGAAAGCGTCGTGGTCGAAGTCGGACGCGAAACTTCACTCGATGTTCCGCTCGGCGTGCAAGGCTCGACCAGCACCGTTCAGGTTACCGCCGAAGCGCCGGTCATCAACACCACTCAGCAAGACTTTTCGAGCAACATTAACCAGACGACAATTAATGAATCCCCAATCAATGGTCGGCGCTGGTCGAACTTTGCAATTCTGACTCCCGGCGCCACCCCTGATGGTACTTTCGGTCTGATCAGCTTCCGCGGAATCTCCGGACTGCTGAACAACAACACGGTGGACGGCGGCGATAACAATCAGGCGTTCTTTGCCGAAGAGCGCGGCCGCACCCGTATCCCGTACGTGGTCAGCCAGGCGTCGATTCGCGAGTTTCAGGTGAACACGTCCAGCTATTCGGCTGAGTATGGTCGTTCCGCCGGCGGCGTCACCAACGCCGTCACCAAGAGCGGCACCAACGAGTTCCATGGTTCGGCGTTCTTCTACGATCGCAACAACTCATGGGGCGCGCGCAATCCACTGGCTTTTAACTCGGTCCTGGTCTCCCCCGGAGTGTTCGACACCGTGGGTATCAAGCCGGAAGATAAGCGCTATCAGTTTGGCGGCACCATCGGTGGCCCAATTGCCAAGGATAAAGCGTTCTTCTTCTTCAGCTACGACCAGCAGCGTCGTAACTTCCCTGGGCTATCACGATTTGTCCAGAGTAATTTTTTGAACACTGCTGACCGCTGCCTATTGACCGCTGGCGCCGGTGCAGTAGTCACTACCGCTACGCCTGGCGCGGGTCAAGTGCTTTGTCCGGGCCTCGGCGGAACCGCTGCAGTGGCAGGAGCTAACCTACGAACTGGCGGCAACGCAGTGGGAAAAGGTTTGACGAATGCTCAGGTCGACACGGCTTTGAACTTCCTGAACAGCCTTTCCGGTCCGCTGCCGCGACGTGGTGATAATCTGATTCTGCTTCCAAAGATTGACTGGAACATCACCAGCAACAATCACTTCACCGCGACTTACAATCGTCTGCGATGGGATTCGCCCGCGGGCATCCAAACCCAGGCGACGAACACGCGCGCGCGCGACAACTTTGGCGATGACTTTGTGGACAGCGACTTTGTCAATCTCCGCTTGTCCTCAACCGTGAATAACCGATTGCTGAATGAGTTCCGCTTTCAGTGGGGGCGCGACTTTGAATACGAATTCAGTCAGCCACCAATCCCGGGTGAACCAACCACCTCGGTGGGGGGCCGCTCACCGCAGACTTTCATCACCAACGGTTTCACCTTCGGCATTCCTGAGTTCCTTGAGCGCGTGTCATTCCCTGATGAAAGACGCCTCCAGTTTGCCGACACGCTGACCTATACCAAGGGCACGCATACCGTGAAGGTGGGCGCTGACATTAACAGGGTCAGGGACATTCTGAACAACCTGCGGTTCAGTGGTGGCGAGTTCAACTACACGGGCGGAACCATCGCCGCTCTCAATGGCTTTAACGCCGGCTTGAACGACTTCATCATTGATTACACAAACTTCCGCGCAGCTCTGCCGGGAACCACTACCTGCTACAACAACGCCACCCGGTTCGTTGGACGTTGCTATGCGGGTAACTTTAACCAGGGATTCGGCGTGCTCGGTCTGACCATGAACACGACAGATCTTAACTTCTTCGTGCAGGACGACTGGCGCATTTCTCCGCGTCTGACCCTGAACCTCGGTTATCGCTACGAATATCAAATGAATCCGCACCAGGATCCGCTGCGCGTCAATCCGGCGCTGCCGCAAACGGCTAACCGCGTCAGTGACAAGAACAACCACGGACCGCGTATTGGTTTTGCTTACGACGTCAAGGGCGACGGCAAGATGTCGATCCGCGGCGGCTATGGCATCTATTATGGCCGCGTCATCAACTCGACCGTCTACCAGGCGCTCATCAATACCGGCACGGGCATTGACGTGTCGCAGCGGCAGACAAGCATCTCTCCGACCAACGCACTCGCTCCGGCGTATCCGAACCTGGTTACCACCGGCGCCCTGACGACTCCGGCGGTGAATTATTTCGCGACCAACTTCCAGTTGCCGCGAGTTCATCAGTGGGACGCGATCTTCGAACGCGAAATCGCGCACAACACCGTGGTGTCGGCGTCGTACCTCGGAAGCTTAGGCCAGTACCTGCCGAACTTCGTGGACGTGAACCTGACTGGCCCCACGACCTATGTCAACGTCAACGTAGTCGGCGGACCGGTTGACGGGGTGATTTATCGCACGCCCCTCTTTACCGGTGCTCGCCCGAACGCGGCCTTTGGCCAAGTTCAGGAAGCCCGCAGTGACATTACTTCGAAGTACCATGGTCTGGTGCTTCAGTTCAATCGTCGTATGACGCATAACCTGCAAATCCAGAGCAGCTATACGCTGTCACGCGCGTCTGACAATGGCCAGACGTCGCAGACGTTTACGCCGACGTTTTCAGTGCCTTTCAATTCCTTCGATCAGCAGGGTGAATGGGCGCTGTCTACGTTCGACCGTCGTCACAAATTCGTGTACAGCATGGTTTGGACCAGCAGCTACAAGAACAAGGACAATCAACTCGGCCGCGTCTTCCTGGATGGCTGGACGATTGCTCCAATCTTCAACTGGTTCTCGGGAGCGCGTTATACCAGCAACCTTTCTGGCTCAATTGATCCCACCCGCTTCGGGTTCCCGACGGGGACCACGACTCCGGGCGGCGGCGTTAACGGTTCCGGCGGATCGTTGCGCTTTGCATTGTTGCCGCGTAACTTCGCTCATCAGCCGTCGATCCAGTATCTGGATCTGCGGGTTTCCAAGCGATTCCCGATCGGCGAGAAAGCCAGGCTCGAAGTTCTCGGCGAGGCCTTTAACTTCTTCAATCGGACCCAGGTCACCGGCATCAACACAACCATCTACTCGTTCACGACGAGTGGTTGCCCGGCCGGCGGAAGCCTGCAGTGCCTGACTTTCAACACTCCGTTCCAAACAATAACGGGTGCTGACAGCACACTGTTCCGCGAGCGCCAGGTGCAGTTGGCCGTGCGCTTCGAGTTCTAAACAGAACTCCTTAACCAACGGAAAGGCGCGTCTCAAGCGAGGCGCGCCTTTTTTGTTGCCCCCGATCTTCCTTTATCCTTCATCCCGTGATTCGCCAAACACTGCCACCGTCCGAATCGTCCGTCGCCGCGCAGATAAAGGCGCAGGCGCTGCAGTTGGGATTTTCGAAAGTAGGAATTGCCCGTGCCGAAGACCTCGCGGCTGAACAAGACCACTTACAGGAATGGTTGGCGCGCGGCTATCACGGCGAGATGAAATGGATGGAGCGCGACCCGGCCCAGCGCTCCGATCCGCGGCGCTTCTGGCAGCCAGCACGCGCAATCGTGGTCGTGGCGCTCAACTACTACACGCCTCACGAACATATGAGTGTCGGGCCCGGGAGCGGTGGCGACCGGATCAAGAACGCCAGGGAGACTACCGGCAAAGTCTCACGCTACGCGTGGGGCGACGACTATCATGACGTTATCGGCGACAAACTCCGCGCGCTCCTATCGTGGATCAAAACGGAATGGCCGGAAGCCGAGGGCAAGATCTGCGTCGATATCCAACCGGTAATGGACAAAGCGTGGGCCGCCCGCGCCGGCCTGGGCTGGATCGGCAAGCACACGAATCTGATCACCAACGAATTCGGCTCATGGGTATTCATCGGAGAGTTGCTTCTCAATTTGGATCTGGAACCCGATGAAATCCAAATCGCGGATCAATGTGGAAGCTGCACGTTGTGTCTGGAGGCGTGTCCGACTAATGCTCTCACTGATCCGTACGTGCTCGATGCTAACCTTTGCATCTCTCACGCGACGATTGAATCACGGGCGCCTGAGATTCGCGCGGACGTGGCCGAGCGTATGGAAGGCTGGCTTTACGGTTGCGACATTTGTCAGGACGTATGTCCCTGGAACCAGATAACACCTGCGACAAGCGAACCCCGCTTCGAACCGCGCGATGGCAATATCAACCCTTCTGTGTCTGATATTTTCGCCCTCACGCCGGAAACATACGCCCGGCGCTTTCGCGGGAGTGCTATGAAGCGGGCGAAGCTTAACGGCTTGCAGCGAAACGCCCGTTCACTTATCAAAAATGCCGGGGAACGCCAGTTTGGGACCGACGATCCCGCGGTTTCGCCCGGATCCTAAAACGACTTCCCTCGATCGAGAATTGACTCCACGCCGGTGGCGTAATCACTTAACTGCTTTTCAAAATGCGCGATAGCGGCATCATAATCCTTCACGTGAACCGACAAGTTTGAATCCCAGGCCTCAAAGTGTCCACGATTGAATTCGTCGAAAAAATAACTGGGGCGCTCGGTGCCGCCCTCCGGCGAGTACTCCAGCAGCAGGCACGGCGAGTCGTAGGAAACCGCCACGTAGGGATAGGGATTTATCAGCATCTTGTTGCTCGTCTTAATCGCAAAACAGGTCGGCGTTCCCAGATAAAGACGCACGTGACAAAACTTTCCGTTCCACTCTTTCAAAGTCTTTAATGTATTAATGATTTCCAGGCCGATCTCGGTCGGACGCCGATTCTCCTGGCCCGCACGAAAGTCGGCAACGATCGGGTGCGTCAAGAGAAACTTGACATGAACCAGTCCGCGATCGGCTTTGAACCGGAGCTTCTCAGCAATATCTCGATATTCCTCTTTTTGCAGCAAGCCCTTGAGCGAAGATCCAACTACCATGATCTCTCTCGATTCCTCATCGATGGAGCGCGAGAACGATTTGAGAGCGGCTTCGCGTCGCTTATAAATGCCGATCACGCCGGCGTATCGAACCGCCTGGAGCAGGTCGATTTCACTCGCATAGCGCCCGAGGATTTGCTCAGTTCGATCTTTGACCGCGGGCGGAATCACGTCCTTGAGATTAGGAATCTCCGCGACTTTCTTGTTGAGCATCTCAAACTGTTCCTGAATGGTACTGAGAATCAGGCGATTGATATCCTGCGGCGCGCTCTCGCCAATAGTGATGGCCGTCGTCACCGGCGAGTTGACTCTGAATCCCCGGGTCAGAACGGTGCGAATTTGTTTCGAGACCTCTTCTCTGGCTTTCGTCCCGCCCTCCAAATCCAACGTGTAACTGATCGTGCGGATGCCCAGCAGGTTGAAAGGTGGTTCCTGACCTGCTTGTAAAAGCTGGACGACCGGTTTTTGAAACGCGTGGCGCAACGCGTATTCGTAAAAGACGTTGGCGTTCCGGTCAGTCAAGTCCGCAACTACCAGCTTGTCCTGCAAGATGTGCTGAATCACCTGAGTCGTGACGTAGCCAGGCTCGGAAATCTGGTCAGCTCGAATCGCGGCGAGGCCATTTTCTTCTGCCGCCGGACTGATGATGTTGCGGAAAACATTGTCGGACCGCTTGCGGGTCTCTGACTCGGGTTCGCCGATAGGCGAGATCACAAAACAGGTTTCATCGGGATTGGGGTTTTCCAATTCTTTTTTCATCGCCACATTCTCCGCGGGCTAGATTCAATCGGTAAGTTGAAACACTTGTCCCGGCTGGTCAGGAGTAAGGCGGCGTGCGCAGGCTCGGGGACCAGCCTGTTGAATGGCGACGATAGTAATCCGAAAAATCGAAATCGTAAATAGTGATGCTCGCGAAGTTATCGCGAGTTCGGCAGCACGGCTTGTAAGTCGGTGTAGTCAGCCTTGGGCTGGATGCGACAGGCCAGGCTTACTTCTTTTGGCTTGCCGGGCGCCGTCACCATTACACCTTGAATGCTCTGCGCAGGTTTCTCTTCGCCGTTGTAGTCGTCAGTCACCTGATACTCGTAGCCATTGATGGTGAAGCTGATTTCCGTCAGGTCAACCCTGGCGCGGAAGTAATGGCTGTATTGAAATTTTTGCTGGCTGCCCGTGCGCTCTTTTGGAAATTCAAGTTCGACCCTGGCGGGCAGGCCGAACCGATACTGAATGTAGCCACGCTCGCTGGTGAGATCTTTCGATGCACAAACGGACACGATTTTAGCCGGCCGTTTGATGGGACAACTGAAGATGACGCGCTCGTTCCTGGAGCAGAGTGAATTAGGCTGAAGGGCGGCCGGCGATTGGGCCGCAACCGTCAAACTGTGGGCGTCGCGCGGCATTCCCTGGTTCGCGACCAAAGAAACAGCAAGCATTATCAACAGGGCCAGGGTCGATACCAGTCGGGTCACTCGGTTCGTCCTCCAAAGCGTCTAATCTACTGAGCAGGTGGCCGCGGAAAGGGCGGTCGTCCACGCGGGCCTCCTGGCAATGGGCGACGTCTGAAGCTGTCGTCCGGCGTCCCGCTGTAACAACGCGGGATGAAGGGAAACTCTGACGTCACTACATAATAGTAGGTGCCGCTCAGAAATTCCGGCGTGACTCCGTTGCGGCCGTTGCACTGGTCCAAATCGCCCGCCCCGGAGACGTACTCATAATCCTGCACGAAGGTGCCGTCGTATTTTCCGCCCGGGCCATCTGGCCGCTTGCCTTCTTTCAAACGATAACTGGACCCAAGCTTCTTGATATCGCTGCGGATATCGGCCTGGGTATATCCATACTGCTCGTAAATCGGAAAGCCGTCGGCTGCGTAACCGATCAAGATCATTCTTTTTCCTTCGCCTAACTGATTGATCAGTCCCGTCGGCAACCCATGGTAATGATAAGCGCCATTCGGCTGCACGTGGGCGTGATTCTGATCCATGCCGAGATTGATCTTCCCCGAGAGCGCTTCATACTGCCAGCCTGAAGACGGATCGTTATTCCACCATTCCGCGGCGCCCGGATCGAACGGGACTCCGTTGATGGCGACGCCGAAAGGGTTCATCCCCAGCGGCGTTATCTTGTTCGCCACCTGCGGATTGGTCGTCATGCGGAACGTGTACGCCTGCGGCCGAATAGTATTCGGGTTGCCGCGATTCGGAAAATCACCGTGATGATGGTTCGGGATTCCGTTCGCGGCGATGTAGCGATAGTCGTTGCGAACTGAAATCTCGACGCGATTATCTTTTTCACTGGTCTGCGAAAACCCCAGCACGGCAGCAAACAGAGTCGCAATGATGGAATGCGCGCGTGTGTTCATACCTCTTAGTTGCCGGCATCTCTAATTAGTATGACATCGCTGGTCAGGCTACCACTCGCGTAAGCCAACCATTTCCCGTCGCGCGACCAGTCAAACGAGAAGATCGGGTTGGCGTTCCAATGCGTTAATTGGGTGGGGGCCCCGCCAGATATCGGTTGCATCCAGATATTTCCCACGCCGGCTTGCCGCGGTGAATAGGCGATGGCGTTGCCGTCCGGCATCCAGCGGATGCGGCCGAATTGTGCCGGCCAGTCGCAAATCATTTTCGGTTCGCCACCTTCGATGCTGAGTATCGAGATCTGATTTTTAGCGGCCGGCGACGGCCGATAACCACAGACAATCATCTTACCGTCCGGCGAAACGTTTGGATCGAAGCTGCCGGTCTGGGTCAAACGGACCGGTTCGCCACCATCGATACTGACCCGACAGAGGCTCGTCGGATTGCTGGAGCGAAAGATGACCGAGCCGCCGTCGGCGG
>JBIOZK010000241.1:0-6413 GCA_044870975.1 Pyrinomonadaceae bacterium | reverse complement strand
CATTATACACAGACTAAAGTCTGTGCCACGCCGTTTGTCGATTCTTCGCGGCGTCCCTTATATTCAATCTCTTTCTTATCTATGCCTAAACAATCCTATTACATAGTTGCCCTGCCCGGGGACGGTATCGGGCCAGAGGTTTTGCATGAAGGGCTGCGGGTGCTGCGCGCCGCCGGTGAACTTTTTCAAATCGATTTTCGGATAGAAGAGATCGAATGCGGCGGTCATTACTATGCCGAGCACGAGACTGAATGGCCTGAGGGTTCGTTTGAAAAATGCCAGGCGGCGGACGCGATCGTCCTCGGCGCCGTCGGTCATGAAGTCGACGGGAAAACAGTCTTCACGAAACCCGGTAAGCCTTATCCCGAGCCGCAACTCGCTGGTTTTGCCCAGGTAATCGCGAACCGGCAGAAGCTTGATCTATACGCCAATGTCCGGCCGGTGAAGTTATATCCGGGCGTGAAGCACAAGATTCACGGCGAGTTGAAACAGGTCTGGGAGCCTGGCAAGGTCGACTACGTGGTCATTCGCGAGAATACAGAAGACGCCTACACCGGCGAGACTAAAGAGATCGAAGGCGGCAAGGTCACGCCGATTCGGATCACGCGGGCTGCGACTGAACGCGTAGTGCGATTCGCTTTCAATCTCGCGCGCAAGCGAAACAAACAATTGAAAGTCACCTGCGTCGACAAATCAAACATCATCGGCGCGCATCGCTTCTTTCGCGAAGTCTTT
This sequence comes from Pyrinomonadaceae bacterium, assembly GCA_044870975.1. GTDB lineage: Bacteria > Acidobacteriota > Blastocatellia > Pyrinomonadales > Pyrinomonadaceae > UBA11740. The sequence goes on along the minus strand of JBIOZK010000241.1, from coordinate 5,678 downwards.
CGCGAGGTCGGGCAAAACGAATTTCCCGATCTGAAACTCGATTACGCCTACGTCGACGCGTTCTGCCAATGGCAAATTCGTAATCCCGAATGGTATGACGTGGTTGTTGCTCCCAATCTTCCCGGCGACATCGTCAGCGACAACGGCGCGACGACCGCGGGCGGTTTGGGCTTGGCCGTCGGCGGCAACATCGGCGACAAGCACGCGATGTTCGAGCCGATTCACGGCAGCGCGCCGAAGCACGCCGGCAAAGACAAAGCGAACCCGCTGGCGGCAATCCTTTCGGTGCAGATGATGCTGGACTGGCTGGGGACACGCCACGAAGATGATAGTTTGGCGCGCGCGGCTGCGAAAATCGAAGATGCAGTCGCGGAACTTCTTAGCGAAGGCCAGACGCTGACTTACGATTTGATTGGCGAAGAAAAGGCGTCACGCTGTAGTGAAGTCGGCGCGGCCGTAGCAGCAAAGCTGCAGAAACCCGACCGTTAGGGAGGGTGCTTGAGCCTCGCATCTCCAAGGCAGATCTACTATGGCGCAAGAAGATCCGTTTGATCTCGATGACCCAATTACGATTGAGATCACGGACGTTTTCGATCTGCACACGATTCCACCACGCGATGTCAAAGCGGTCGTTGCAGAATATTTGTTTCAAGCGCACGAACGAAAACTTCCGGTGGTTCGCATAATTCACGGCAAAGGCATCGGCGTCCAACGCGCAATGGTGCACGCGATTCTGGAGCGCACGCCGTTCGTCTACGACTGGACGGATGCTCCGCCAGACGCCGGCGGTTTGGGAGCCACGATTGTCCGAATGCGACCTGACGTTTCTTGATGGTGATTGTAAATGCGCTACCGGGAAGTTCAACCCAACCGTCATCTGGCGCGCTTCATTGAATGCTTTTGGTTTCTCGAAGGCGACGCGCCGGCCAGCAATTCTCAACCGGAAAGGATTCTGCCTGACGGTTGCGTTGAAATCATTCTTAATTTCGCCGCGCCCTTTTCAGCCATCGACCAAGCTGGTCAACGCACCATTCAGCCGCAACACTTTTTAGTCGGTCAGATGACGCAGCCTATTTTCATAGCTCCCACCGGCGCGGTCCATCTAATCGGCATTCGCTTTCATCCTGGCGGAACGGTGCCCTTCATAGACTTGCCGATGCACGAGACCATCAATCGCGTCATTGAACTGGGGGCAATCTCCGGAACATTCGAAAATGAGTTGCTCAACGCCATTGATTCTAGTGGGGAAATAGTCGAGGCGATCAGCTCATTGGAAACAGTGCTAACCAACCGACTGGGTCAAAGCAAAAACAAGTCGCGGCTGCTCCAATTAGCCGCCACCGTGGTGAACGCGGCTGGTCAGATCTCTATTGATGATTTGGCCGAGCAAGCGGCGATGAGTTCGCGTCAATTGCGCCGCGCCTTCCTGCAGGAAATCGGAATCGGCCCAAAACTCCTCTGCCGCCTGCTCCGCTTTCAACAAGTGTTCGCTGCGTTCGACCGGGACGACCAGGAATGGGCGTCGGTGGCGGTTGCGTGTGGTTACTACGATCAGGCGCATCTAATCAGGGATTTCCGTCAATTCGCGAACGAAACGCCTGCCTCATTGCTGGAGAAATCGAGTGAGCTCACTGAAGCGTTCCTGCGCAAGAACCGCCCGTCCGTTTTTTCCAATACGTACTGCAGTCGAATTGTCTAAGCTGTCAGGCAGCTTACGTTCTATTAGCTTTCACGCGCTCGAGGATCACGATGAGTAACCGATCAACCTGCACTGTCTCCATCGCCCTGTCTGCGATGCTTCTGCTTTTTTGTTATTCGACCTCATTCACCCGGAGTCGCCTTCCAGACAATCCCGGAGTCTCTGATCTCTCGTGGATGGTGGGAGACTGGCAAACTGATTCTGGTGGCCGCATGACCTCAGACGAACATTGGGCGCGACCAGCCGGCGGAGTCATGATTGGCATGAGCCGCACCGTTGCCGGAGATAAACTTATTTCGTTTGAGTCGCTGAGAATCGAACAACGCGGAGATGCGATTTTCTATGTGGCGATGGTAAACGGCGGCTGTCCGGCGACTCCCTTCAAACTAACACGCGCCAACGGGCAGGAAGCGGTATTCGAAAATCCCGCACATGACTTCCCCAAACGAATTATCTATCGGAAGAAATCTGCGACCGAGATGAGCGCCTTAATTGACGCCGGCGAAGGCACCAAATCGGTCGAGTTTAAGTTTCACTCGATTACGAATAAGTAGTTCATCCGGACCTTCAATAGATTGGTTCGGAGTTAGGTCTATCGCCGTGAGGTAACGTGCTCTTCGATCTTTGGCAGACTTGCGATAATCGTATCGCCGACAATCTTCAGACTCTTGCCGGAAACTTTATCCAACGTATCGTCCTTAGTGTGCCACTCGTAATAGGTAGTCAGCTGGATGATGTCGAGGGCATCGATGCCCGCCTTGAGGAACGGGCTGTGATCGTCGTCCCCGACGCCTTCTATCGAATCATTAAATTCCTTGTAGCCCAGTTGCTTTCCGGTCTGCCAGACAATGTCCTGTAACCACTTAGTTCCCAAATCAGCGCGGCCAAGTTTCAGATTCTTATATCCCATCATGTCCATCAGAATCATCGCCTTTACGCGGCCGATTTCGTTCCTGGCAATCAACTGCGACACATAATGACGGCTGCCGTAGGTGTTGTCTGGAAGTTTCTCATTGGGATCCGCCGGATTTGGATTGTGACAGTCGTCCCACTCTTTACAGAACGCTTCTTCGCCGTCAAAGAAAACAAAACGATAAGTCAGCTTGTTGGGCTTCTTCGCCCCCAGCACCCGCGCGATCTCCATCAACGCGCCGGTTGAGGAACCCGCGTCGTTGGCGCCGACAAATTTGAATTCCTTGAAAAGCTTGGTGTCGTAATGACTGCCAATAATGATGATGTCCGATGACGGGCCCGGCAATTCGGCGACGATGTTCGCCATTTTCCTTGGGCCAACCGGCGTCGTCGCCTGAAACTCTTCGGTCGTCACATTCAGGCCGAAGGACCGCAGTTCGTTGACAATCCAGGCCCGGGTCTTTTCAAGCTCCGCCGAGCCCGCAGGTCTGGGCCCAAACTCAACTTGCTTTTTTACGTAATCGAAAGCGCGATCGGCGTCGAAGTCACTTTTTGCCGGCACCGTGGCGACCGGCGTCGATGAATTGACCTCGGCAGGTTTGTTTGATCCGCCGGGACAGGCCAGGAGGAATGCGAGAGAAGCAAACGCAATCGAGTGTGAGACGGGTTTCAATACTCTCCTCAAAGTCATGAAGGTGCAGTCGTCGATGTTGGCAGAATTAGCGCCGCGCGCTTCTGGCCGCGTGCGCAGATAGTTGTTTACCGGAATCCCTATCGGCCCGCTGACAATCAGCACAGACGCCAATCATGCGCAGCAGGTGTTCAGTCAGCCTGAACTTATATTTCGCGGCCATGGCGTCCTGTATTGCTTCGAGTTCGGGCGAATAGAATTCAATAATCTTACCGCACTCAGAGCAAATCATGTGGTCATGATGCTGATGTTTGTAATTGTGTTCGTAATGCGCGCGCCCGTCACCAAAGCGGACCTCGCGAGCCAGCCCGGCCTCGGTTAAAAGTCGCAGCGTGCGGTAAACCGTTGTCTGGCCGACCGTCGGATCTTTTTCGCGGACAAGCTGGTAGAGATCTTCACCGGACACGTGACCTTCGTTGTTCAGGAACACATCGAGAATCAGGTCGCGCTGGGCCGTGCGCTTAAGCCCCTGCTTCTGAATGTGCTTGAGAAATACTTCCTGCTCTTCGGTCATTCCGTTTTAGTCCAGGCCAATAAGCCGCCGCAATTCTAACACTTGCGTTGAAGTGTCCGAAGCCCAGCGTCCAACCGCGGAATTTTCGCAAGACGCGGAGGTCCTTTGCGAGGCAGTTTTAAGTAGACAGGATGCTCGCGTTCAAGGTTCTGACAGATATGTCGCGTGTGTTATCTTCTGACAAAATGCCGGGGTGGCGGAATGGCAGACGCTACGGACTTAAAATCCGTTGACCGTAAGGTCGTGTGGGTTCGACTCCCACCCTCGGCACCAATAGCATCAATAGTTTAGAGACAGTGTCGCGCCGTCGATGAATTTCGCTACGGAGTTTAGGTCCGTTGCGGCTGGGTTTTCGTCGTATTCATTGGGCAAATCGCCAGCGCGCGACTGCAAGCAGTCTCCCATCAAATCAAGGCCCGCTAGAATTAATTTTTCTTCGGAGTGACGAACTGAATGGAGCCGCTTTTCTCGGCGCAGAAGCGAGCGACCCGGCCCTTGTTAATTCAACAGCGCTCACGGAGTGTGAAGGCATGTTACTGGTAATAACTATCTTGGCCCGTTTAGGTCTCGAGCGTGTAACTGAGAACAAGCTCGACGCCTTCGTAGCAGTTGTCTGGATCGCTTGGTTGCAACACGCGGAGCCGATCCATGATGTCAGCCCCGGCGGAACTCACAGAAACCCGCGTGTGAATTTCTTCCTGCCTTAACGACGAAAGGCGTTGACCGTCGCGGAGAAGCTCTTAGACTGGTAAAAGACCTTCATGAAGGTGCTGACAATATTGGCTATCGCGCATATTGTCTTGCGCCGTAACAGATAGCTGGCTGGTCCAAAGAGCCTGCGCGAGCCTCGCAATCCTTTCTGTTCCGGCCACTTGTTGTCGACGTCTCTGATCGCTTTAACAAGGAGCCCCCTATGGAGTCCATCCGCCGTTTCCCGCGATGGTTAATTCGCGGAATCAGTCTATACGTTTGTGCCGCTCTTATCGCTATTGGTCTGATCGGCTCTAGCCGCCAAGCGAATGCGAAGATTGAACCTCAGCACGGCAGAGTCCAGCGCAAGGGGCCGCCCCCAAACAAACCCGGGCGTTCACACGTGGTCTTACCCAATTTGCAAGAGCTAAAAAATCGACGGGAAGACAAACCGAAAATTGCGGCACCGGTTGAATCAACCATGCGTTCGCGACGTAAACCGCTGCAACCGCGACGAGGGCTCAAAGTAGGCGATCCGCTGCCACGGAAGAAGATGTCTTCAGGTATAACGCATTATCAAAATCCGAACGCGAATCAAACGTTACCAATGACGCAGTGGAGTTTGTTGGCCTCGACCAATGAACCAACAAATACGACCACTATCGCACGCGATTTGTTTCAGCTTGTGAAATACGAATCATTGAGCTTCGCTTTCCATTCTGCGTTTGGCGTAAATCCACTCTATCCGTATATCGATTCCTTCTGGAACGAAACGAAAGGCACCGCGAAAAACTCTACAAACGATGTCGGCGCCATGCTCGATCCCGCATTGGCACCTTCACCTTCTTCTTCCGTGGTGATTCGGCAGGTGTATGGTGGCGGTGGAAATAGTGGCGCTACCTATAAGAGTGATTTCATCGAGCTATTCAATCGAGGCGACGCCAGCGTTGATTTAACTGGTTGGTCAGTTCAATATGCCGCTGCGACTGGATCGACATGGAGCGTGACAGCTCTGTCCGGTTCGCTAGCCGCGGGCCATTATTACTTGGTGAAAGAAGCCACAGGGTCAGGTGGCACTACGGATCTACCTTCACCGGACGCTTCTGGCAATATCGATCTCAATGCCACGGCCGGCAAAGTGGCAGTTGACAGCACCACCACCGCTCTAAGCG
>JBIOZK010000240.1:0-12164 GCA_044870975.1 Pyrinomonadaceae bacterium | reverse complement strand
GGCGTTTTGGGATCTTTGAATTCGGACCGCTTCTTCCACGGCTGATAAACAAGCATCTGATAGTGAGAAAAGTGCGAAAAATCCCGCGGATCGGAAAAACTCCAGAGTTTCTTCCAAAATATCCAATCCTCCAGCTCTTTAGCCGAAGGCGTCCAAATATGATCGAAGCCTTGAGAGCCAAGCTCGGAAACCAAGCTGGATTGTAGCGTGTCGCTGTCGCGCGGAGTAAATCCATAATTCTGTATTCGCTTCTTCTCTCGCGACAAATTGCCGCTCACGCCCTTTTTGTTGTTTTTCAAAGCGTCCCGGACAGCCTGGTTAATTGCGTTGACATAGTTGGTGTAAAAGGATTTCAGGTAAGTGAAAAGTTCCAACACGTTATTTGTGTGGCTCACAAGTTGAGGGGTCTGAGGTCCTTTCTCCCAAGCCAACGAAAGTAACATCAACCCCTTGGTCTGCGTCCCGATGATGCGCTTGAAAATAGGAACTATAACTTTCGCCTGCTCGAGCGCGATCTGATGCCCACGCATAACGACGCGCTCGCATTCGTAGTACTCTATGTCTGTCGGAAACCGAAAATCCTCAGGCATTTCAAACTGGTAGTTCTCGCCATGCTCGGCATAACTAAAAATCATTTGACGAACGGCCTCAAGGAAGTAATCGAGCAAACTTTTATGCGCCGATGTCGCGGGCACAATCTGGTTATACAGATTATCCATGGCTTCCGATATCGCCTCAGCCTCATTCAGCACACGGCCCACGTCGTTGACGGCTTTGCTAATTTCACCCTGGTCGTCATGGTGAGTAGCTATGTAACGGACGGCGTTGGCGAAGGTGTCAAAGCGTTTTTTGATACGCTGCGCTTGTTCGTCCTGTTTGTCTAAATGGTCGGCGAGCGCGTCACTAGTAATAAGGTTCTTAATCTCAGATGTGATACCTTTGATCCCATCAAGCGACGCCCGCAAGTCCTTAGCCATGTCGCCCAAAGAGTCGCCGATCATCCTCAGTTTCTCCATGACCTCCGCGTGGTATCTTGCCGCCGACGAATCGCCAAGACCGAGTACATCGAGCAGCGGGCTGGCAATAAAGGTAGTTGCAAGCTGACCGGTAACCGAGCCGCCCGCCTTCTCAGCGACATACATTGCTACAGTGCCTTCGACTGAGGTTTCTGGCATAAATAATCCTCCTTAGTAATCAAGCCGAATCTTCACGCCAAAACGTCGTTCGGCGAAACCATACAAGGCCAAGAACTTTCAAAAGGGGTGAGCGAGTGAGGCATTGCTATATCACCTTATCGCTGGCTATTCAATAGCTACGTTCTATATTATAGCCTAAGATCAGCGGGATGATACTTGCGATGCCCTGAAGTTTTTACTGAGAAATTTTCTAAGTGCTGATACTAGAGGTGGGCCAAGTCAGCTTGGGAAGCTGACACTCCACCATTGAGTACGCCCTCGTGTTTTGTAAGTCCAACATTGACAACGTCTCTTTGTTCAAGATGCTTCCTTGTCTCAGGAAGTCTATCAGTAATCGACTTGATAAGACCTTTATGGTCCGCGATTCAGGTCACCATAGATGTCAACACAATGTCTCTACAAGAGCCCACAATTCCGGAGCTCCGTTCACGTTGGGACAGTAAGACGGTTGCTAAAATCTCTACGTACGTGAGGTTTGCCTTGCTCTTGCAGCTACGCATATTCGCCAAGCTTAGAAAGTTTCAAATGATACGATCTTTCTGACTCTGAGCATGTTAGAATGCGCTCCAAACTTTTTGCGAGCGGTTTGCCGATGATTTGCGAAAACTCCACGCGCGTTATGTGGATTGGCTTGATGGTGGTGTTGTGCGCTTCGGCGGCGTTTGGACAAAACCAGACTACTGGCCGGATTGCCGGGACTGTGACAGACCCGAACGGTGCTCTGATAGCGGGCGCTCAGGTAACCGTCAAGAGCAAAACCACCGCTGCCGAACGCATTGCGTCGACGGACGAGCGAGGCAATTACTCCGTCTCTTTGCTCCCCCCGGATGAGTATCAGTTGACTTTCGCTGCCGGCGGATTCAAAGCGCTTGATTTTAACTCAGTTCAGGTGGGCATTACTGAAACCACGACAGTCAACGCCCAGCTAACAATTCGTGGTGTCGCTCCAATTACCGTCGACATCGCGCAGTTGATTCAAAAGGATGGACCGCAGCTCGGTCGCGCGGTCAACTCGCCCGCAGTGGCAGAGCTGCCGCTGGCAACTCGCAACTTCACGCAAATCATGGCGCTCTCGCCCGGCACTTCGGTGTCACTTCCTGACAACTCGGCGCTGGGACGCAACTCGCAAAACGTTTCAGTCAACGGCGCGCGTGTGACTCAGAACGACTATGAGCTTAATGGAATTGATGCGAACAATCTGGCGACGAATGCCGCAGCGTCGGTGGCGGTACCGGCGCCGGAGAGCATTCTCGAATTCAAAGTTCAGACGTCTCTGTATCCGGCAATGTTTGGACGTGGCGCGGGCGGCAGCATTCAAGCCATCACGAAAAGCGGCAGCAACGATTTCCATGGCGCAGCCTACGAATATTTCCAGAACGATGCGCTGAATGCGAACAATCCGTTTTTGAAGGCGGCGGGTGTCGGCCGGCCAACCTTACAGCGCAACATTTTTGGCGGGGTGATCGGCGGACCAATCAAGCTTGACCGTTTGTTTTTCTTTGGCTCGTATCAGGGTACTCGTGAGCGTAACGGAGCATCTGCCAACAGCCTCACCTCGAACGTTCTGATCGCGGCCGGTCTCACGGATGATCGTTCACAACAGACTTTGCTCACAACGTTTCGGCCGAGGTCATCACCGACGGCGCCGCCGGCGACGTCAATCAATCCGGTCGCACTCGCGCTGCTAAACGCAAAACTTCCGAACGGTCAGTTTCTGATTCCGACGCCACTAGCCGACGGCCATTATTCGGGCTCAGCCATCTCTTCCTACCGCGAGGATCAATTCAACACGAACGTTGATTACCGCATTAACGAACGGAGCTCAGTAGCGGTTAGATTCTTTTTCTCGAACGCGCCGCAGTTCTTCGCGCTTCCCAACAGCGGCGCGAATGTTCCCGGGTTTGGCGCGGATCTGGAACAGGACAACCGGCTGTTTTCGGTTCAGAACATTCACAGCTTCAGCCCGCGAATCCTGAATGAGGCCAGGGCCGGTTACAGTTTTATTCGCGCGAACATGTCGGGGCAGAACCCTTTCAGGGACTCTGACTTTGGCATTCGGCGGGCAAACGCCAGCACGTATCCAGGGCTGGGCGCGATTCGCATCGGGCCCACCGGCACCAACGCGATCGCCTTCGGAAATTCCGGCGCCAACATAGACACAGAAAATATCGCGGCGTCCACCACTCTGGCTGACATTGTTTCGATCACTCATGGACCACACAGCATTCGCACCGGCGCCCAGCTTATCTTTTACCGGAATAGACTAGCCGCGAATAATAATCGCCGCGGCACGATTGCTTTCCAGAGCTTTAACAACTTCCTGCTCGGCCTGGCTAATAATTCAGTCTACGGCGACGGGATAACTGAACGATTCCTGCGAGCCGCGGATTACAGCTTTTTCTTTCAGGATGATTGGAAGGTTTCGCGGCGGCTCACCTTGAACCTGGGGTTCCGTTATGAGTTGGACCTTCCACCTTATGAGACTCGCGGGGCGCTCTCGACTTTCGATCCGGCTCTTTACCAGCCCAGGATGCAGGTCGATAGCAGCGGCAATCCCATCGGCCCACCGATCGGCGGATTTGTGCAGGCGGGAAATGTGATTTCGCAATTCGACCTGGCGACTGTACCAAACGTCAGCAAGCGTATTGTTAACAGCGTCGACCCAAACAACCTCGCGCCGCGGGTGGGGTTTGCCTATTCGCCGGGAGATTCATTGGTAGTGCGTGGTGGTTACGGCATCTACTATTCGCGACCCTCAACGGCTTACATCGGCACTGCGATCAACGCGCCGCCGCTTTACACCATTCGCCGTAGTCCGGCCGGCGGCACCGTGCCATTTGCTGATCCGTTCTTTCCTTTACCGGCTCAGGATCAGTTTCCCGCGCTGGTTAGCGGCGTGGCCCTGGCGGGACAGATATTCGACCGCGGTCTGCGCACGGCTTATTTCCATCAATACAATGCCGGTGTTCAATATTTGCTGCGCAGAGATCTATTGGTCGAGGTCAGCTATGTAGGCACCCGTGGCCTTAATTTGATCCGCGACATCGGGATTAACCAGGCGCAACTGGCCAGCCCGCAACGTCCGATCGTCAACGCCGTCACCGGCCAGTCCATCACGACAAACACACCCGCCAACGCGGCGCTCCGTGCTCCCTTTCAGGGCGTCGAAGTAGGTAGCTTTCTACAGATTCAGTCCACCGCGCAATCGACTTTCAATTCTCTGCAGATGAGTTTGACGAAGCGTCTCTCTCACGGTGTTCAATTCCTTGCTTCATATACTTACGGACGGTCCCTCGATAACGCTTCGGGTGGCAGCGACAGCACGGGCGAAGCCAGAGACACGATCAATATTGCCGGCAACCAACTGGATAATCGCGCCAATCGCGGTTTATCTGACTTTGATCGCACGCATCGTTTTGTCCTGAGTTATGTTTGGAACCTGCCGCGCCCGGTCTTCAGAGATGAGGCGAAGCTGGAGCAATTCTTCTTTGCCAACTGGCAAATCGCGGGCGTCATCACGGCGATGTCCGGTCTGCCGATTGACATAATCGACGGCGGCTCGGGTTCTTTGTACGGATTGAACGGCGGAAACAATGCTTTCGTTCGCCCGAGCTGGGCGCCCGGAGCGAATGGGAACGTGGCCAACAGCAACGTCCCGGCCGGATACTTTTTTAATCCGCCTGCTTTCGTGCGGCCGGTCGTTCTGGCGGGCCAGATAATTCCCAGCTCAAACGGAGCGGCGATCGCGAACGCTGCGGGAACGGATTTCGGCAACGTCGGTCGCAATGTGCTGCGCGGCCCAGGCCAGATGAACGTAGATTTTTCCGTCATCAAACGTTTTCCGTTTGCTGAATCAAGAAACATTGAGCTGCGCGCGGAGTTCTTCAACCTTTTCAATCACCCAAATTTTGCTAATCCGGTCAGCAATCTGAGCGCGGTTCCGACTACTTCAATAGATGTCAATACCGGCCGGATTACCGGCGGCCCGGGCGACTTCGGTCGTATAGTTTCGACCAGTAACAATCCGCGCTTGATTCAATTCGCGGTCAAGCTGAATTTTTGATGTCCGATTTTGTGAGGGAGTTCTTTTTCTCTAACCTGACCTAAGGAGAGTTTATGAAACAATCTTCGTTCGCATTTGCGTTGGCTCTTGCACTGACCTTGTTCGCTGCGTGCCAAAAACAATCAACCGTCGAAACACCGAAAGCAGTCCCCACCGCCACGACCGGCGTCATCACGCCTACCGACATTCCGCCGGGCTATGGTTACCCCGGTGACCGGGCCCAGATTCAGGCGTGGGCCGACCAGTGGGCGATAGCCAATATCACTCAACACACGTGGGACATGTGGGCGGGGATGACGGCCGACTCGGGCCAGACTGATCCCGACGGTTCGAAACTGCCGTACTGGGAGACATGGTGCGGCACCACGGACGTCTTCGGGGGCAACTGCGGCCCAGGCAAAACACTCGCGCGGCCCGGCCGCCCGTTTAGAGTGCCGTCGCAGTTAACCCATACCGCGCGCCAGAAGGGGTTGCTGTCGAGCCCTCCGCCCGACACACAAGTCGTATCCTTCAACAAGTTCAATCCGTCAATGGCGCAGTATCTTAATGCTCAACATGCTGGCCCGGGCACCGCCGGTCCTTACAACTACACCTCGAGTTCGAGTTTGATTGCCTTGAATAATGCCTGGCCCTCCGCCACCCCGACGGTTGCGCGTAAGGTCGAAGAAGCCCCCTACCGGCCGACGACGCCCAGCGCACCCGGCTTTGCCGGCATCGAAACCAAACCCGTGATATTCCTGGTGAAAGCAAATGGACTTACGCCCATGCCGCTCTGGCAAGGTCCATCAGGCAGTACCAATCCTACCGCTCCGATACCTAGCACCTGGACTACGTGCGTACTGTTGGATCCGGCTTCGACCGGAGGACCTGATGTCGCTCCGATACCTGCTACGCCGCAGCAGATCGCACAGGCGGTCACGATGCCGTACGCTTGCGACAAAACGAAATACCTCTACGCGCCGCTGGCGACCATTTACAGTTTTAAAATGAACGCTGCCGAAGCCGCCTCCTGGAACACCGTGCAACAAGGTGTGGGCGGCAGTGGCGGCACCGCAGCCGCGGGCGACTACGGCGTGCTCGGCGGCATGCACGTGAACAGCAAAGAGATCGTCAACTGGACCTGGCAGACCTTCTACTGGCAACCCGGGCCAGACACTCCGAACGGTTTCCCCGGCAGCAAGGCCGGAATGACCGCAAACGTCAAAGGGCCCTGGCGCAACTATGCGTCGTGCTCGGCCTATAACCAGACGAAGGGCAACAACTCGACTGAGATGGTTGTCTGTTTTAATCCATTCCTGGAAACGGCGGTTTCCCCCACTAGTATCCCTGACGGATTACAGAGCAACTGCGTGAGCTGCCATGGCGTCGCTACGGCGGCGGGCACTAGCCCAGGCAACGGTCCCCCGCTCACCTTCCTGCCATACCCTCCCGACTATAAAAAACCGATATCGTTTGGTGAAGGATCGATCCCGATTGATCCCAGGTTCAACGGGTTCACGCGCACTGATTTCTCGTGGGCTATTCCCAGCAACGCCCAATAGGGCAGCACACCAATTCACAGGACGTACCGTTGCGCAATCGCCGCCGCGGTACGTTCCTTTTTGCGACCACGACCCGGAACCGGAGCTTACTTTAGTCGATGCCGAGCTGCCAGAAAAAGAAAGCCCAGATATCAGCGTAACGGTCGATGGTTCTACTCACATCGCGATTGCCGTGATGTCCGGCCTGGTCTTCGCCACGCAAAAGGATCGGGTTGTTCGAAATGTTGGCGGCCAGCCAAGCGGCGTGCATCTTGTAGCTGTGCCACGGAGCAACGCGGTCATCATTGCCGGGAGCGATGGTGAGGATCGCCGGAGCTTCGATGTGTTCCGGCAGCGTGTGATAAGGGCTGTACTGCATCAGGAACTTGAGATCATTCGAGTCTTCGGGTGAACCATAATCCGCAATCCAGTTTCTCGCTCCATGCGCCAAATGAAAGCGGGCCATGTCGGTGACGGGCGCGCCAGCGACCACCGCCTGCCATAAATCGGGACGCTGCACCGCCACGGCGTTAACAGACAGACCGCCGTTACTCCAACCAAAGCAACCGAGCTTCGCGCCTTGCGTGTAGCCTTGATCTATCAGCCACTCGCCCGCGGCGATGAAATCATCAAAGACGTTCTGTTTATTTTCGCGCATGCCGGCACGATGCCATTGTTCGCCGAATTCTCCTCCCCCTCTTGCGTTGACGATTGCGTAAATTCCTCCGCGCTCGAGGAACGGGATGACATGCGCCGCAAACTTCGGCAACAGGCTGACGCCAAAGCCGCCATATCCATGAATCACCGTAGGATTGTCGCCGTCGCGCTCGATGCCCTTCTGATGAACCAGGAACATCGGTATTCGCGTCTGGTCACGCGATGCAAACCAGACCTGTTCGACCGCAAAATCTTCCGGATCAAATCTCACTTCGTCCTGGTAATGGAGTTCATACGTCAGGGTTTGTAAATCGACACGGCACACGGCCCGCGGCGTCAGGAACGATGAGAATGCAAACAGCAATTCGTCGGAGTCCGGCTCGGCGCTGAGAGCATCGAGGCTGCCGATTCCGGAAAGTTCTAATTGCTTGATGAATTTTCCGTTCAGGTCATACACGCGCAGCCGTGACGAGACGTCCTCGATCGTCTCGACGAATAGATAGTTCGCGACCAAGGTCCAGGCCCCGAGAGGATGTGGTCCTTCCGGAATTACAGTGGCGAAATCCGGGTACGCACGCGTCTTGCTCGCTTCCCTGCCGGACGAAGTCAACACGCCGGAGCCATGCGTACCCAGCGGGACGCTGATGAGCTTGCCCAATGGCGCGTCGCGGTCAGTCCGTACGTAAAGTCTGTCGCGGTGAATTGCAGCGTGAACGAATTCCTGGGTGTCATGAACCATCGCCACAAAGCCGCCCGGCTCAGCCTCGCGATCCAGAAGGTAGACCTCCGAGCGCGGCGCCGCGCCCGACACGTCCTGCACCACGACAGCGAGATACCGGCCATCGGATGAAACCACGGGGTATGGTGTCTGTTCTCGCTTGAGCGCGTCGCCGAATATCAGCGCGTCTTCGCGCCAGTCATCACCGAGACGATGAAAGTAGAGTTTATGATGAAATCGCGTCTCTCCGGCGGGCGTCCCGTCTGGGCAGCGCGTATAGAAGAAGCCGCTGTTATCTGGTAGCCAGGCGACTCGATTTCTGGTGTGCCAGGTGTGTGCGACGGGATTCACCTCGCCGGGAATAACATCCAGCACTTCCCTGCTCTCGACGGCCATCACGTAAAGCGACATGCAGGAGCTTCCCGACATCGACAGACGGTAGGCGAGCAACGAACCGTCGCCAGATGGGTGCGTGTCCGCAAGCGTAATCGTCCCTTTGGGATCGAGTTCATTCGGATCAACCAGCCGGCGCGGAGCGCGGTGCAGCGTGTCACGACAATAAAGCGATGGGAGTTCCTCGCCCTTTTCACGCTGCCGAAAGAAGTATTTTTTTCCAGCCTTGACGATGTTTCCCGAAGCGGGCGTGCGCAGCAACTCCGACAAACGTCGATGAATGTCTGCACGGGCCGGCAGCGCCGAGAGTCGCGCCATGGTGCGTTCGTGCTGCTCCCGCACCCAGGCACGCAAGGCCGGCGTGTCCTCTTCCAGCCAACGTTGAGAGTCACTGGTCATGCCCATCTTTTTTAGCCAGAAATCACTCTACAGACAAGATCAGTATTTGTCTCTGCTCATCTGTGGCTTAGAATATGCCAAGCCATAGCATGTGAGGAGGCTCCATGACACGCAGCAGACCGCGCGTCGATCATCAAGTCCCGATTACTTCGCCCGAAATGTTTGCCGCCCCGTACGCGGATATTCCGGTTGATCGAAGCGATCCCCGCGGTCGCGAGCCGCTGGTCCAGCTAGAATCCGTGGGCGTCGCTTACGAGAGCTACTACGCAAAGACGGACGGCGCGAACCCGCCGTTTTGCTGCGCGATCGAAGGTAGCCGCCGAGATATCTGGTTGCGAAAATCGGTGGCCGAAAAGCTGGGCCGCGTCAACGAGGTGCTTGGGCCATACGAGGCCGAGCTGTTCGTCTTCGACGGTCATCGTACGGTCGCCTGCCAACAAGGGTTGTGGAACTTCTACTACGCAAAAGCGAAACAGGACAACCCAGGCGGCAGCGACCAGGAACACCGCGCGCGTGCACGACAGTTTGTCGTAGATCCAGCCCTTTTCGACGAGAGTAATCCGCGGACCTGGCTGGCTCATACCAACGGAGCGGCAGTTGACTTGACCCTGCGAGACACTGTCACCGGCGAGCTGCTTGAGATGGGCGCAACCATTGAAGTCGACGCCGATGCAGCTGAGAGCGCCGGCGACTTCTTTGAACGAGAGCTGGCAGCCGGACGGATTGACGAAGATGATGTCAGGTTGCAGAACCGAAGACTGTTGCATTGGGCCATGTCCCAGGAAGGCTTCCTAAATGAAACGGCAAGAGTCTTCTGGCATTATGACTGGGGCAATCAGCCCTTCGTGAGAGCCAGCCGCGCGCTCTTGCCGAACCCACCAGAGGCTGCCTGGTATGGTTACATTGCGCTTGCGGAGTCAGAAGCCCGACCGTGAGGGTAACTATATAGCTCAGTCACCAACGCCGAAGGCGTGATTAAATTGCAGCCCAGGGCAACGCCCTGGGTTAGCAGTTGTCAGGCAATCGTTCGGATGATTTAACAGACCCTTTACCCGGGGCGCTGCCCCGGGCGGGAATTTACGAGCGCCTTCGGCGTAGGGGAGTCAACTATATAGTTAATACCGTGAGGGAGAGACCTTGCAAGAGGTGCCCTCCCTAACGGTCGGGCTTCTGACACATGGCTGAGCTGTTGAGCATCTCCCCGACGAAAACTGGCCCACATGTCGCGTAACTCTGAAACCACCTGCCTGCACCGCATCAGCGAACTGCCGTTTGACTCGCAGGCAGAAATCTTTCGGCACTATCCCGGCTTCAAGCTCGGGGTAGTCGAAAGCGTGCGCTATTTCGCTCGGTTGCTGCTGCCGCTGGTCAGGGAATTGATCGAAAACGAATCGGAATATACGGGCTGGATTCTGACGGGACCGGCGATCGCCGCCCAGACAATGGCGGCTGCCAACTTGTTGTGCCGCGAGTTGTCTGATTTGTACCTGCGAGAACGAGATGCACTCAATTACAAAGAGCTTTCCCTGATCGATATCCATTACGATAACGTGGGAACCGCGTCAATAGACTATGCAAAAATGGACCTCGCCGACCGACTGAAATTACGTGAACACTTAAGCCAGAAGCTGGTTCCTAACGCTGATTTTCACGGACGCCCGATTCTCTTCGTCAATGACGTCTGCGTCACCGGCGCACAACAGAACGCAATGCAAGAGTACTTTGAGCGTGACGGAGCAGCCTGTGTGAGGTGGCTGTATCTAATCGTCATCGACCCGGAAATCGGCCGGGCGAATCCGAAAATAGAATGGCAGATCAATTTCGCGCCGTTCGAGGACCTGTTACGAATGCTGTCTCGCGAAGAGATTCAATTCACTGGCAAATGTATGACCAGGGTGATGAACTTAAGCAGCGCGGAACTCGAGCAAGTGCTGCGAGCGCTCGATGTTGAGCGCAGAACGCGGTTGCTGGAATTAGCGACCCTGAATAATTTTCAAAACCTTAAAGGCTTCGCGGAACAGATGAAACTGGTCCGGTCATATGCAGCCGACACGGCACACTGACCGCGAGACTCCCAGAGGATGTGGGCAAAACCGAATCCAGATCCCCAACATTATTTGCGGCCGCGCGCGGCCGGAAGAGCGGCGCTCCGGAAACTCAGTTTGACTTACCCGGATCCGGTAAGATGGATTCACCAGGAACAAACGCTAAACGATCGCACGACCGCCGAAGGCGATTACTCGATCAAACCCACTTCAGTCCCGCCCAAGTTCTGGCCGGAACAACAACCGGTTTTTTGGCTACCGGAATTCGAAGCTCCGCGGGACCAGTTCCGCTTGTTTCAAAATCCGACGCAGCCTCTACCCTGGTATCTTGCGGGGGCCAGCTCAGGGTGCTACTCCCATCTTGTTCATCCATTGAGCGTGCCTTATTTCCTCAGTCGCGACTTGAAGGGCGCCAGGTGGAGACAGCCGAGATTTCTGGCAACGCCGATGGCTTCGCACCGCACTCTGCTGGTTTGGAATTCGCGGTCTTCGAAGACACCGCCGTTCGCGGTGAAAACCTCTCTCAACATTTGGGTCGGCGGGGGTAACCGAAACGTCAGGCTTGACGAAATAAAGCGAAGCGTAGGTATCTCCACGCTATTAGCCGTAACTCCGAGATCGGATTTCGAACGACAGGGAATTCTTTTGCTTGATGACTCGAAAGGGCTCTTACATAAGCAAACCAATGCCGGGCTTTTGGCGCGAGACACGCCCCGGAAACTTGGCCCACGAGAGGAAATCGTACCGGTATTCAGCCTGTGTGCTTCCGGCCATGCTGGACGCCCTCGCATCGTCGAGTTGGTCGAGTCGAGCGGACTCGGACCCACGGCTTGGGTCGACAGGTTCATTCTTTCGCCGCTCATTTACCAGGCCTACTTCCTCGGACTGACAGAAGGCATGGTCGGTGAAATGCACGAGCAGAATATCTTGATCGAATTGCGAAACGGAATTCCTACAAAGCGGTTCTGGCACCGCGACCTGGGAGGATTCAGGGCGGATAACCAACTGCGTCGCCTCGCCAATAAAAACCTTGATGCTCTGCCCGCTCACATTCATCTGCAAGACCTGGGAAAACAGTGCAACATCTTTCACGAGTGGCTTCATTGCTACTTGCAAGGCTCGCTCGTGTACGCGGTGGCCCACGCACTGCGAAATCATTTTGAAATCCCTAAC
>JBIOZK010000239.1:0-5305 GCA_044870975.1 Pyrinomonadaceae bacterium | reverse complement strand
CCGCTGATTCTGGTCGGCAAGATGTGGCCCGGCTTTGTCGAATGGGCGCGCACTTCGATGCTTGATTTTGAGACTCCGCTCGCCAGCGCCGAAGATTTCAATATTCCTCAATGCGTCGCCACCGGAGACGAAGCGATTACGCTCATACGCGAACATCACGCGCGTTGGACCGGGAAGGCGCAAGCGAACACCGCGTAATATACTCTCGCCTGACGTCTTAAATTCTATCTAAGTACGGCGGGCATGAAACGTTCGACACGAGTAAGAGTTGGCCGGCTGCTCAAACCGTTGCAGGAGTTTCTGCGCCTGGAAACTTCGGCCGGCTATGTCCTCATCGCCGCCACCGTGTCAGCGATGATCGTCGCCAACAGCCCGCTCGCTTCCAGGTACCACGCGCTGCTCGAGTTTCCGCTCAGAATTGGCATTGGTACATTTGCAATTAATAAGACCAGCGTCCATTGGATCGATGATGGACTGATGGTGCTTTTCTTTTTTGTCATCGGGCTCGAACTAAAGCGTGAACTGCTCGAAGGTCACCTCGCGAGTCTGCGCCGCGCCAGTTTGCCGGCCTTTGCCGCGGCGGGCGGCATGCTGGGGCCGGCCATAATCTATTTCGTTTTCAATCGACACGACCCGGTCGCCATGCACGGTTGGGCAATTCCGACGGCGACCGATATAGCGTTTGCGCTCGGAGTGTTGTCCCTGCTGGGCAAACGGGTACCACCCGTACTCAAGGCCTTCCTGCTCAGCATTGCTATCTTCGACGATCTGGGCGCCATCGTGGTGATCGCGCTCTTTTACACGAAGCAGTTACTGCTGCTGCCTCTGATCATCGCCGGTGTCCTGATTGTGGTGCTGTTCGCGCTCAATCGTTTGAAGGTAATTAGACCGGCGATTTATTTCATTGTTGCATTCTTTCTGTGGTTCGCAATTTTGAAATCAGGTGTGCATGTGACCCTGTCCGGAGTGATCGTCGCGATGTTCATTCCGCTGCGCACGTCGGGCGCCGAATCGCCCGCGAGACAACTCGAACATTCACTGCACCCCTGGGTCGCTTTTGGCGTGCTGCCGATCTTCGCTTTCGCCAACGCGGGAGTGACGCTGGCCGGGCTCACCCCAGTCGATGTCGTGCGCACAGTTCCTTTGGGAATAATGATCGGCTTGTTTGCCGGAAAGCAGATTGGGATCTTCGTGGCCTGCTGGCTATCTGTGAAACTCCGCCTGGCCGCACGTCCCGAAGGCGCCACCTGGCTTCAAGTTTACGGCGTGGCGATCATTTGCGGCATAGGGTTCACGATGAGTCTCTTCATCGCCGCGCTCGCGTTTGCCGAAGCAGGCGCTAACTATCACGGAGCAGAACGCTTGGGCATTTTGATAGGCTCGTTGATTTCGGGCCTGACGGGATATTTTGTGCTGAGGTTGGCTGCCAGAAACAAATCTGTCTCCGGAGTTCGATAACCTGAAGTCGAAACCTGGCGCATCAAGAAGCAGTATTAATGTTCACACCGATTCTTTCCATCACTCTTCTTCTCGTGCCGGGACTGATGTCGAGGGCGGCTCCGCCGGAGAAGATCATCTAACCTTTACTTGGGCTTGAATTCGCTAATCTTCGAGCCCTGAATTCCGAGACCGGCCATCAAACCTTTTTGGCCAAAGAAGAAGACGTAGATACTCTCTTTTGCGGTGGAAGTAGTCAGTGCACGCGCCGCGCCCTCGTCAACCACCACGATGCTGGGTCCCACGCCCACTTCCCAGCCATCACTTTTTTTCAAGTACTCCAGCGCGCCCTCGGTCATGAAGAACATCGCGTAGCTGAACTTCTGCCCACCCGCCTGCAGTCCGAACGAAGCGGCAGTTGTCTTGTAGTAACCCGTCGACTTGCCGCCCACCCGCAGTGCGCCTTCGCCGCGCTGGCCGCCTACCATGAACCCGGCTTTTTTTACCGTGGGAAAGACGAGAATTCCTTTGGCCACTTTGGACAAGTTCTTCGCCGCCTCCGACTGAGCCAGGAGCTTCGCCAAAGCTTCATCGACTTTCTTATTCAACTCGGCAGCCTTCTGCGCTTGCAGGTTCAAATTGCAGCAAATGACGATCGCCATGACCGTCAACATCATTGTGAAATACCGGGTCATCCTTCTCATCTCGGTCTCCTTTATTTCTCAACCATCAACGCCTGGCGCGCAACGTCCAGTTCTTTGAGCTTCTCTTTCCCCACTTCCGGATATGCAAGATCGAGCGAAGCCAGCGTTTCGATAACCGCCGCAGCCACTACAAGGCGGGTGAACCATTTGTTGTCGGCGGGCACAACGTACCAGGGAGCGAAATCGGTCGCGGTGTTGCGAATCGTATCTTCGTACGCGTTCATGTAGTCTTTCCAATAAC
Source organism: Pyrinomonadaceae bacterium (assembly GCA_044870975.1). Taxonomy (GTDB): domain Bacteria; phylum Acidobacteriota; class Blastocatellia; order Pyrinomonadales; family Pyrinomonadaceae; genus UBA11740. The sequence goes on along the minus strand of JBIOZK010000239.1, from coordinate 2,923 downwards.
CGCGCTCCTTCGCATCGTTGACGGAAAATTTCCAGTTCTTGTCAGGCCGATCCAGACGAGCGAGAAAGCGCTTCTTCTGCTCACCTTTTGACAAGTGCAGAAAGAATTTCCGGACGATGACACCGTTGCGCGTCAGGTAACGCTCAAAGTTGCTGATGTCCTTGAAGCGTTGGTCCCAGATCTTGTCGGTGACAAGTTGCTTCGGCAGCTTTTGTCCCCGCAGAAATTCGGGATGCACCCGCACCGCGGTCGTCTCTTCATAGTAACTGCGATTGAAGATGCCGATGCGCCCTCGTTCGGGCAGGCACTTCATGCAACGCCAGAGGTAGTCATGATCCAACTCTTCCGGAGATGGTCCTTTGAATGAAAAGACCTGACAACCCTGCGGGTTGATCCCGGACATCACATGCTTGATCGCACCATCTTTGCCCGCCGCGTCGAGCGCCTGGAAGATCAGCAAGACGGCCCATTGATCCTGCGCATATAGTTTGTCCTGCAACTCGCGCAGCACCCCGATCCCGTTAGCGAGCGCCTCTACGACCGCGGGCTTGTCTTCAGATTTGAAATCAAGTGTGTCGCCGGGGTTGACGTCTTTGAGCCGAAACTTCTTCCCATCTTCAACGCGAAAGGGTTCCGTAAGAGGTTTCACCCTCTTCAATATTTCTTTGGTTTTCATGCCGCCCCTACGATTGCCAACCGCCGCCCAGAGCCCGGTATAGTTGGACCACGGCCGTGAGTTCGTTGAGCTTGATCTGAGCGAGCTCAATCTGGGCATTGAAGTAGTCGCGGTCAGCATCGAGCGCGTTGAGCAGGCTGTCAACCCCGCCTTCATATCTCAAATAGGCGAGACGCGAGCGCTCTTTAAGTGTGTCGACCAGCAACTCTTGCTGGGCCCGCACTTCCCGGTTTTTGCGATAGGCAATGAGCGCATCCGAAACTTCGCGAAACGCGCCCTGTACCGTGCTTTGATAGCCGACAATTGCAGATTCCTGCTGCGCCTTATTCAATTTGACGTTTGACTTCAGCCGGCCGGCGGTAAAGATTGGCTGCGTCACCTGGGCCCCAAATCCCCAGACGCTGCCGGCGCCGGTAAACAGACTGGAGAGCGCGGTGCTATCGCCGCCCAGAAAACCACTGAGCGAGATGCGCGGAAAGTAGGCTGCCCGGGCCGCTTCCACACTGAAGTTAGCCGCCACCAGAGTCTGTTCGGCGGAGCGGATATCGGGACGACGTTCCAGCAGAACCGAAGGCAGGCCCGCCGGTACCGTGGGCGCCAGTTCCTGCGCCACCAGTTCCCGGCCGCGCGGAATCGGGGCCGGATTCTGCCCGAGCAACAAATTAATCAGGTTCTCTTCCTGTTCGATCGCTCGTTGCAGATCGGGAATGGCGGCGCGCGCCGAGTAAACCAACTGTTCAGCCTGGCGGACGTCCAAAGCCGTCGCCACTCCCTGGTCTGCACGCGCCCTGATAATCCGCAGAGACTCCTCGCGGGTGACCAGCGTTCGTTGCGAGATCTCTAACTCCAGATCCAGCTCGCGCAATTGAAGGTAGGCGGCCGCGACCGTGCTCACCACGGTGCTGAGAACTGTGTTCCGGTCTTCTTCGGCAGCTCTGAGTTCGGCGGCTCGAGCATTTTTTATCTTCTTGACGCGGCCCCAGATGTCCACCTCAAAACTGAGCAGGTTGAGCAGCACCTGTCCGAAACTGAAATTGCGCTGAGATCGTTCGCCCAGGTCTCGGCCTAACGAGCCATCCTGAGGCAGACGCGTGGTAGTCACGTTTCCTGAAGCCGCAAAATTTGGAAACTGATCTGCCCGGGCTAAACCAAGCTGGGCGCGCGCCGCATTGATCCTCGCCATTGTCTGACGGACATCATAATTCTGCGCGACGGCGGTGCGAATCAAGACCTGCAACTGATCATCCTTAAAAACTTCAAACCACTTAAGATCGCCAAACGATTGGGTGGCTGACTGAGAGGTGGCGTCTTCGGCGCGATAGACAGGTGGCGTCTGCACCGGCGGTGGCTGATAACCCTTCTTTTGGGCCAACGCAAAATTTCCGGAGAGAGCCATGATGATTACTGAAACCAAGAGTCTTCGTCTCATTAATGCCCACCTCCTTCTTCGGCCGGCAGAGGTTCGGGAAGCACTGGAGCGATTGGCTTTTTCCAAAACTTAAGTCTGAGGCTTTGCATGAAGGTGAAATTACCGGGAATGATGAACACCCCGAGGAAGGTTGCCACCAGCATCCCCCAGAACACCGCAGTGCCCATAACGTTCTGCGCGCCTGAGCCGGCGCCGCTCGAAAGCATCAACGGCACCACACCCAGAATGAAGGCAAACGCGGTCATCAAGATCGGCCGGAAGCGAAGGCGCGCAGATTCCAACGCCGCCGCCTGAATCGTCATCCCCTCGTCCTGTTTGGCCTTGGCAAATTCCACGATCAGAATTGCGTTCTTGGCCGCCAGACCGATCAGCATGATAAGTCCGACCTGGACGTAGACGTTGTTGTCGAAGCCCATGATCCAGACCCCAAAGAAAGCGCCCAGCGCGACCAGAGGCGAGCCCAAAAGAACCGCCCATGGCAACTTCCAACTTTCATACAGTGCCGCGAGCAGTAAGAAGACCGCTACGATGGCGAGAATCAGAGTCGGCGCAGACGGCGGCGCGATTTTCTCCTGATATGAAAGTTGGGTGTACGCAAAGCTCATCTCCTTTGGCATCGACTGGGCGAAGACTTCCTCGAGCGTCTTCATCGCCTGCCCGGAGGTATAACCACTGCCCGGTATTCCGGTGATCTCCACAGAACGCAGCAGGTTGAAGCGAGTCGTAATCTCTGTTCCCGGAGTGTCAACGACGGTAACCAAAGTCGAAAGGGGAATCATGGAGCCGGTCGTTTTCGACTTTACGTAGATCTTACCGAT
>JBIOZK010000238.1:0-24905 GCA_044870975.1 Pyrinomonadaceae bacterium | reverse complement strand
GTTGAATGAGACCACGACTAAAGACTAGCGCAAGCAGTCCGTGGAAACTCGAATAGAAGGGTGAACCAATCAACCCGAACTCATCTCTTGACACGACCCGGCTTCATAGAAGGCTTTATGCTGACGTCCGCTCCGCGGACTGAAAACAGGGTGATGCGGGAAGTATATTGTTGCCGGGGTTTGGGTCGAAGGGCAGGCTCGCTGTCGGCACAGACTTCACCGTCTGATCTCGCCGTAGCCCTATTCGCTTATTCAATTGAGAACTTCATGGTTTGTGAGGTGCTCGCACCGCCGATTCGATCAGTTGCGGAAACCTGCAGAATGTACGAGCCCGGCGTTAGTTGTGCGAGGGAAATCTCAGACCAGTAGGGTAGGCGCCACGTCTCTTTCGAAATGTCGGGCGGAACTTTATTCGCGGGTATGACCACGACAGGACGGCCGTTCCGTAAGACGCGCGCGTCAATCCAGACATCCGGTCCGTCTGTCGCACGAACAGAGTTGTAGACGTAAGCCTGAAAGCGCAACACCGAACTACGAGCGAAACGTCGATCGACTTCGACAGGAACCGGTTGTATTTCGGCCGCCGGCTTTTCGCCGGAGTTCAGACGACGCTCTCCTACAAAGAGACTGCTCATCGCCAGCCGCGGCGCCGGAACTTTGGGAATCTCGATCCATTCCATGGTGCTGCCCGTCCGGCCGGTGGTGCGTTCGCGCACGGCCACTCGCAGCTGGTACAAACCGGGCCGCACATTCAAATGCTGGTTCCAGATTACCGGCACGGACTCTTGATCAGCGGGCCGGGGAGTAATCGTCAGCAGTTGCTTGAAACTGTAGATCAGCCCGCGATCGTCGATCGCGGCGCCGATAACATCGACCTCACTTTTCTCCGCGCTGCCACCTGCCCGCGCAAATGCCTCTCGCGGCATCTGCATCGACGCCTGCAGCGTGAAGTCTGTCTCCGAGTTGCGCAGGTAACCGACCGAAATTGAAACCGGCAGGGTGCGCATTGGTTGTGACGAACCGAGGGTCGCCAACAATTCTGCCTCCGGATCGGGTTTCGCACTCGCGGGCGCAGGCTGACGGGCCGGCGCTTCATTGACGAAATAGGCGCGCCGCAGACGCACCTTTAAATCGGGCCGCCCGGCGATACTGACTGCCAGCCGCGCCTTGCCGGATCGTTCGACCTCGGAATCGGGTCGCCACGCCAGTAGATAGTAATCAGATGATTCGCCGAGCGCCTGGCCCAGGTCGTTATTGAGATCGGTTGAGTTCACAATTAGCCGGCCGCCGGTTTCTTCGGCGAGTACGTTTAAGGGTTGGCGTGGTTCGGTCAATTCACCCATTGCCACTCCACCGTGACGGCTGGTCATATCGACATAGTCGTTATTGCTGGCATCCACCGTCGAGTCGAGGAATGTGCCGCGCATGTCTACCGAGTAAATAACCGCGCCGGTGCGGGCCGCAATGCGCGTCGCCTGATGCAATACGCTGAGAGCATTCGAGCCGCGCGGATCGACGATGAACCCGTCCGAAAAGAAATAGACAAGTTTGCGGCCCGGCATCCCGGCCGACGAGTCCATCAGACTTTGCAAAACTGCGAGCGTGTTGGTGGTGGCCGTTTTGCTTTGCGAATTGACTTGGCTGATGCGGTTCTTGAGTAACCGGCGCGCCTGTCCCGCGCTGTCGTTGCCGTGATCCCCGCGCAGTGCACCGAGACCCATCCCGTATTCAAGCTTGACCGATTCCATCAGGTAAGCAAACAACTGCCGGTTTCCCGAGTCTGCGATTTGGCTGGCGGCATATTCACTGATGCGCGTGCTGCCGGCGTACGTCTCGGAATTCTGTTTGTAATTCAGACGCGCGATGGCTTCGTGCATCACCGCGTGGTTGTCGGTCAGCTGTTGGAGAAAACCGATTTGTCCGCTGGAAGAGACGATTGCCACCCGGTCGTCCGTGTTCAGTTGGTTCTCGACAAAATGAAGCAGCGCTTTGCGGGTGCGCGCCAGCGACTCGGCGCTCAGATGTAGATCATCGACAAAGAAGAATATCAATCGTCCCGGATGGCGAATCGTATCCGGTTCAGGCCGGGACGAAGCGCCGGCCATGCGATTCAAGTTAACCTGGGCCACTTCGGAACGACTGCCGGACACGACGCGTTCAAATATCGAAATGCGTTTAGTCTCGCCATTTAAGGTAAGGACGAACTGTTCCGGTTTCATTCCGTCGACGAACTGGCCGCGCTTGTCGAATACCATGACGTCGGTCTGGACCAGTTCCGTGTTAACGCGCAGGACGTCTTCCGCCTGGGGCGGGACGGGCGCGGATTTGGACTGGGCAAACGCACCGCTGACCGGCACGAGGAACAGAGAAATACCCAAGACAGCTCGCGTTAGTTTGATCAAGATCACAGAATCTCTCATGCGTAAGACCTGGTCACGGGGATGGGGGCTTTGCTGCAAAAGTCAATTTGCTACGTCCGCGAAGCGGACTGAATGCCAATAGCCCAGCGCTTTAGCGCTGGGGCAGGGCAGGTCAATTCGCAGTCCGCTTCGCGGACGTCTGAAAACCATAGGCATGAAGACGGCTTTGCCTCAAAAGTAATCCGCTCGAGCGAGTCGGGACAGAAACGTGCCGTAGGCACGTAATCTTCCTAGAATGCGCATGGTCTTTCTCACTCTTCCGCCAAGAGCGAAATGCCCTAGCATTTCGCTTTTGGCGGAGATACTAATAGACAATCGCCGAACTATAAACATCTCACCGCTCTGCGGCGATGACTCAGTTCACATCTTTCAAAAAACCCATCGAAGGACTTTTGAGACAAAGCTTATGAAGACCTTCCTTCAGCCGTCCGCCGCGCGGACTCGGTTCATCACTACCTTGGTTCCCAGCGCTAAAGCGCTGGGCTACTCGCATTCGTCGGCTTCGCCGACTTTTACGGCAAAGCCCGGGGAAGGCGAATTAACTAAGACAATGACCTTTTAGTGCGTTGATTCACGGTTAAGTTGCCTGTGATTCTCATTTGCGGATAAGACCCGTCGGACAGCGATCAAGAAAGCCTTGGCATGACACCTTTCGCTGTGAAAGCCGCGCCCCAGGTTAACAGAATATCCAGCCGCCGCGTCACAGAGTAAGTGCGCAGGCGTGGGAGGTCAAACCCGATGATAGTCGTTAGATTCGCATTGGTTTTGGGTGCGATTTTGTTCGCCGGAACGGCAGTTCTAGCTCAGAAGACCGGGTTGAAACTTAAGCCATACTCGTTCGAGAGTTCCGGCAACCTAAAAACCGACGCGGAATTCGGCACGCTGCTCGTCCCGGAGAAACGCGGAGATCCACAAAGCAATCTCATCGAGTTAGCTTTCGTCCGTTTCAAGAGCACGTCGAAGAATCCGGGGACACCAATTGTGTATCTGGCGGGCGGCCCCGGTGGCTCCGGTATAGATGCGGCCCGCGGCACGCGCTTCCCGCTGTTCATGGCCATGCGCGAGATCGGTGACGTAATTGCAATCGATCAGCGCGGGATCGGCGCGTCGAAGCCCAATCTTTTGTGCTCAGAGAGGAATGTCATTCCGCTCGATGCTCCGCCTTCACGTGAATTAATGTTGCGCTCGTTGCGCGAAGCTGCGCGGGGCTGCGCGAACTATTGGAGAGATAAGCAACGCGTCGACCTCGCCGGCTACAACACCAACGAGAGCGCCGACGATCTCGAAGATCTGCGAAAGGCCCTGGGTTATAAACAGATCAGCCTCTGGGCGATCAGTTACGGTACTCACCTCGCCTTGACCACGATCCGGCGACACCCGCACAGCATCAGTCACGCAATACTCGCGGGCATCGAAGGCCCGGACCACACTTATAAGCTGCCGTCCAATATTCAAAAACATCTCGAGGATCTTTCGGCAGTCATAAAAGCCGATCCGGTCATCGGCAAAGACGTGCCGGATTTTCTCGGACTGATGAAGCAAGTATTCGATCGGCTCGATGCGGAGCCGGCGGTCGTTGAGATAACGGACCCGCGGACTCGCCGCAAGGTCAGCGTGATCGTCAATAAGTTTGTCATGCAATACATCGTTGCCGATTACATCGGCACTGAGGACACGAACAAATTCCCGGCACTCTTTTATCGCGCGGCAAAAGGAGACTTTACGAATCCGGCTTTCGTTTGGCTTAACTATTCGCGCGACGGAATCGGTCCGGCAATGACCTTCATGATGGATTGTGCGTCCGGCCAAACCGCCGCCCGGCGCGCACGAATCCTGCAAGAGGAAAAAGGTACGCTGCTCGGAACCCTTTCAGATCATCTCTTTCCGGATATCTGTGAAGAATGGAAGGCGCCCGATCTGGGCGACGATTTTCGGTCAATGGTTCGTTCCGACGTCAAGGTTCTATTCATCAGTGGGACGCTCGACGCCAGGACACCCATTAGTAACGCCGAGGAATATCGGGCCGGGTTTCCCAACAGCACTCATCTGGTCATAGAAAATGCCGTACACAGCGATCCGTTGTTTTTGTCCTCGCCAAGAACTAAGGAGGAGATGTTGAACTTCCTGCGCGACCAGCCAGTCTCAACGACCCGCATCGCCGGACCGCCGATAAAGTTCGCCCCGCTCCTGCCATCAGCTCCGGCCGTCTCTAAATGAGTGAGGTTGCGGGATCACCTCCGTCGACGGAGAAGCAGAAACAGTCCAATCACGATCAGCAGGGTCACAATCGATCCCGGCCACAAAAACCATCCGCCGCCGCTGCTGTAGCCGCCCGCCACCACACAGCCCGAGGACCAAGGAAGAGCTAAAAGAATAAGCGCGATTCGTCTCATGTTATCTGTCATTTTCTTACCTGGCACTTTGCTGGATTCTTTTCTGCGGATTCTTTCCAGAGCCCGAGCGCGGGTGAACGTACGAAGGCCGTTATCCCGCCAAAACGGTCGGTCAACTCTTCACGCACCTCATCGAAATCGGAAGGGGGAGAGGGTGACTATGATTATCGTGCAGTGGGATGAGTAACTGAATCAGATGCATCGCCCTGAAGAGCTACTCAACCCCGACGCCACGCTGCATGGCCAGCGCCCGGGCTTTCATCACGACGTCGCCATCGATCGAGCCGACGCCGCTGATCCATTCCTGAATCTCCTCGGTCGGTCGTCCGAGCGCCAGCGCAATCTTTTCGTCGCTTGCCTCAAAAGCCTTATCGCGAATTTCTCGCAGGATGCGGGTCGCTTCCGCCTGGTTCGTGCCGTGATCGTCGAGTTGATGCTGGCCTGCGGCTTCAGATGCATTCGGATTTCCGTTGTCGATTTTGGCCATCGAGGCGGCGCCGTGGCCGTTCGATTTATCAGGAGTCGTCTGCGACGCTGCAGATCGTCCGTTCGTCGCCGCAGCGTTGCCGTCTTCGGGCGTTGATTCGTTTTTGCTGGCAGCCTGTTTGCGCCGATTAGTCTCCAGCGCATAAACCAGGCCGGCCGCGGCCGCTCCTACCGTACTCAACAGAAATAATTTCTTTTTCATATCGCTCCCAATTAAACGAGTTTGTGATGAGATATCTGGTGAAGACCGAAGCAACTCGAAGGCCATTGTCACGCGCTCAACAATCTGTTGGTTTCTGGTGAGAGTGCATCACCATTTGAACGTCCTTCAGAGCAAGCATGTATGAGACTCATACGTGAGATGCTTTTGGAGAAGTCGCGAGCGAAGCCGGACGCTCTTCGTTAACCGCGCCAAGGAGTGGTGGACCTACCAATCATGAAGATGATTCTCTGGTGGTAATGGCTTTGCTGCGAAAGGCGATTTGCTACGTCCGCGAAGCGGACTGAATGCCAATAGCCCAGCGCTTTAGCGCTGGGACAGGGGCAGGTGAATTCGCAGTCCGCTTCGCGGACGGCTGAAAACCATAAGGCATAAAGACCTTCCTGCAGTCGTCCGCTGCGCGGACTCGGTTCCATCACTACCTTGGTTCCCAGCGCTAAAGCGCTGGGCTACTCTCATTCGTCGGCTTTGCCGACTTTTGCAACAAAGCCGGTGGTAATCCTCGACGTAACGATAAAGATTTATTGACACACGATAAATCCGTGAACTAAAGTCGTCGTATAAATCAGCCATTAAGGGATCAACTATGAAACGAGGTTCGACGATATTTCTTCAGGCAGTAATTGCACTTCTCGGCGCAGGCGTTCTGGCCTTGCTGCTTTGGGAGCCCCAGCTCGAGGGCCGGAACGTGCACGCCACGCAATTTCAGATCTACTTCAAGGATCCATTCCTGGCTTATATCTATCTGGCCTTCATCCCATTTTTTGTCGCACTTTACCAGGCATTCAAGCTGTTAGGTTATGCCCGGCGAAACGAAATCTTTTCTCAGCATTCTGTGAGAGCTTTGCGGATCATCAAGTACTGCGCCATGACCACGGCGCTTTTTATCGTCGGAGCGGAAGCCTACATTTTCGTATTTGTACGCGGCAGGGACGATGTGGCCGGCGGAGTTATGATGGGGGCCTTTATTATTTTCGTCTCTGCCATCATTGCCACAACCGCCGCCGTGTTTGAGCGGATCCTACAAAAGGCCGTGGAGATAAAATCTGAGAACGACCTGACCGTCTAAACGAACATGGCAATCATCATTAACATCGACGTCATGTTGGCGAAAAGAAAGATGAGCGTCACCGAGCTGGCCGATAAAGTTGGCATTACCATGGCGAATATCTCTGTGTTGAAAAATGGCAAAGTGAAAGCAATTCGGCTATCAACATTGGAGGCGATCTGTAGAGCGTTGGAATGTCAGCCCGGCGATATTTTGGAATACCAGGATAAGCAAAAGGCGGTTCCGCTCTGAAATTGCGAGCGGTCTTTGCTGCGCCAGCGTCGCCAGCAACGACCTTGCGGCCGCTCTCGCCGCCGCCTAACTCACCACCTCGATTTGGCGTATGGGTAAGAAGATTCTGATAGTGATCGTCGTCCTTGTTGTGCTGCTCGCGTCTCTATTCTTGCTGCGACGGCGACGACGCGAACCAGCCGCGCCCATCGCTTCGCAAAATCCTTCAGCTGTTTCGTTTGAAGTGCTGGTCGACCAGGGCACTCGGGATCGGCCGCCGTGGCAGATACCTGGCATTCTGTTTGGATCCCGCGAGCCTGGCCCGCGGTTTGATCAGAGCAGTCTGGGCGCCAGGATTGGGAATGTCGATTCAAATCGTCTCGAACTCAGCGCCGAGGGCGGTTGGGATCTTGCGATTGAAACCGATAGTCAAGGGCATTTGACCTCCGCCACGCACGTCGCCTTTCCGATCGAACTCGGCGGAAGACCGTTGCGATTCATTTGCCGGCCCGCTGATCCACCGAACGGCTATTTGGCAATTACCAACGCCCCGGGCTCAACCGAGCTTGACGGTAACTTCGCGCTTGAGGTGACAAGGTGCATTAATGCTGTCTCTGGTAAGACCGCGCAGTGGCCCGCGAGCCCGATGCGGATTCACGGGAGCTTCAAAGGAATCAAGCATGATCGTCGACAGTGATGAACCTGGAAGTTCCTTGATGAGAATGAAGATTATCTCGCTCAATGTTGGTTTACCGCGTTTGATATTGCGTGGTGAAGAGCCGGTTTCGACTGGGATCTTTAAGGAGCCGGTCGCCGGCCGCGTGAGCTTGCGAACTTTGAATCTCGAGGGTGATCGGCAGGCCGACCTGGCGGTTCACGGTGGGCCGTACAAGGCGGTCTATCTTTATCCGTCAGAACACTACGCATTCTGGAAGTCGGAATTGCCGGATATGAATCTGCCATACGGAATGTTCGGTGAGAACTTTACCAGCGTCGGCCTGCAGGAAAGCGAAGCCAACATTGGCGACAAATTTCGGGTGGGCTCGGCGGAACTAATGGTGACGCAACCGCGAATGCCTTGTTACAAACTGGGACTTCGCTTTGGCCGCACCGACATTATCAGGAGGTTCCTGGCCAGCGAACGGACGGGATTCTATCTGTCGGTTTTGAAAGAAGGCGAAGTCGGCGTTGGCGATGAGATTGAGCTAATCGAGAAGAACCCGACGGGTGTGACGGTCGTCGAGGCGACGCGACTATATAGCAGCGACAAGCAGAACATCGATTTGCTTAAGCGCGCTATTGCGACTGAGGCTTTGCCGGTGAGTTGGCGCAGTTACTTTCAGGAACGTTTGGAAAAGCTGGCGTGAATTAGTCCCTGGGAAGCGCGGCCAGATGGTGACGGAAAAGCGGCGTGTGCTCAGCGCCGGTCTTGAGAAGTTCGCTTTTGAGACCCACGACTTCCAAAACCGTGAACGATGATCCGGGAAATTCCGTGATGCGGTGAGCATCGCCAAGATCGCGCGCGCCGGTTGGCTTGCGCAAGCGGGCAATCGTCAGGTGCGGATGAAAAGTTCGCGACTCGCGCGCGAATCCTATCCTGGCGCAGTTATCATCGAGATTGCGCTGTAACTGCGCGAGAGATCCACTTGCATCTTCGATTCCTATCCAAAGAACATTCGGTTTGCCGCGGGGCGGAAATGTGCCGCCGCCGGCGACCGTAAGCTGGAATGTCTTAATCTGCGAAGCGGCTACGGCAACTGCATTCGACAACTCTTCAATCTTTTCAAACGGCACATCACCCAGGAACTTCAACGTGAGATGCAGGTTCTCCTCGCGATTCCAACTGGCAGCTACGTGGGGCAGAGCCTGTCGAAGCTGAGCGATGTGAGCCGCAACGCGCCCGCGAAGCTCGTGCGGAAGTTCGATCGCGATAAAAGTGCGGCAACTCTCGGGCACTACTTCGGAGTGAGCGTGATGGTTTCTTTGGTGGCGCTTTCGACCGCGGCTTTGCTGAAAGGGAAAGCGCGCGGAGTCACGTTGCGCCAGTCGTCCAGTTGATCCTTCCAGTGCGGGCTGTTCGCAATTCCCGATTCACCGAGGGGGATTCCGTTTTGCGTCTTGTCCCAATCGCTGAGGTCGGCGATAAGTCGCATGGACACAGATGAGCCCACATTGACGGAACCGCCGGAGCCATTCTGCGGAAACGACGGAATGGCGAACTGGGCGCCAATGAAGGGAACTGATGCCAACGGATGCTGAAAGCGAACGACCGCGATTTTTCCCCAGGCCCATTGTGATTCATCCGGGCCAATTGACCTCGTCAGGTTCTTTCGAGCTTCTTCGTACGAGGCGCGAAACAAGATCGCGTACGTCGGGAAATCCTTCGGCAGCCATTCGGCCGGTTGCTCATTGGCGATACGGTCGATAAGGATCTCGGACTGCGCCCAAGTGTAGGTGCTGTACAAATCAGGACTCATCGCCGAAGTCAGGATGCGGGTACGAAAGAGGCCGCGCATCTGGCTTACGATGGCGGCTGTATGCGAGTCGGGGCTCATCCGTCCATCCCACGATTCGAGTTCAGCGATGAACTTGGCTAACTGTTCGGCGCTTGTGTCAGATCCACCCTCAGCCGTGGTCGGCATCTTTAGACTTCGCAAAGACTTCGCCGCGGCGCGCGCGAACGTCGTCATCGCGATCGAATAGGTATCGCCCTGTATTCTGCGAAAGTCGTCGATCGTAAGCTTGGGCTTCGCGGACAGCAAATCAAATATCCGGCGCGCGCGATACGGCGGCGCCCAGTTGTGACTGAGGAAAAAGGGATAGTCTTTGCCGACGACTCGCTGGTTTGCGGTGACGATAATCCCTGACGGCGGATCGAAACTGTGCGGCAACCTGGCGAATGGGATATACGACGTCCAGTCGCCATCATCCGTCGCGCCGTCATAAGGGAGACTGCCGTCGCCACTCTTGCGGATGGGAATCTTGCCGGCGCCGTAATAACCGATGTGACCCTCAACGTCGGCATAGACGAAATTCTGCGTTGGCCCGCTGTACTTGCTCAACCCTTCCGTGAATTCCTTCCAGTTGCGGGCGCGGTTCGCATCGAAGATGCCGGCGATTTCGAGGTTCACGGGATCGAGCGCAGGCCAGCGCAACGCGTAACGTACACCATTTTTCTCCAGCATGATTGGACCGTGACGGGTGACGGTCACGTCGAAGGTCTGCGGCTGGACGCTCTTCGGATCGATTGGGTTCTTGCGGACGTTGATTTGTTCGTGGCGAATCTCCGCCTCGCGCCAACCGCTCGGAGTCAGGTAACGATTAGGGTTGTCCTTGTCGAATTTCTCGACGTAGACATCCTGGACATCCGGTCCGAGGTTGGTCGCGCCCCAGGCGATGAAATCATTGTGGCCGATGACGATGCCGGGCGCGCCGGGAAAGGTGACTCCTGCGACATGCATGCCGGGCGCAGTCAAATCGGTTTGATACCAGATGTTCGGCGCCGAAGCCGGAATGTGCGGATCGTTCGCCAGCAGAGGTTTGCCCGACGCCGTATGGCTTCCCGAGACTACCCAGTTGTTGCTGGCTTGAAAGGTTTCGAGGTTTGCCGGAGTCAGCCCGAAGAGCTCGAAAGTGCGACGTTGAGATTCCAGCGAGGCGCTAAGTTCGGCCAGAATTTCTTTCGCCGCGGGCTTCAGCGCCTTCGGGGAATCGAGATTGGTGTTCGCAGTCTTTGGACGATCAGAACCGACAACCAGAACATCGAGTGGCGAAGTTTCCGGAAGTAAAGCTGCGCGCTTCTCGTTTGGCAGACTGATCATTGCGCCGCGCATGACGTCGAGTTGCCAACTGTTCGACAAATATTCGGCCAGAAGTTTTCCTACACAGAGAGAGTCAGCCGGTGTCCAATGTCTCGGCTTGTATTGCAAGAGACGAAACTCGGCCGGCATGGTTTGATCGGTCAGCGAATCGATGTAGGCGTTGACGCCATTGGCGTACGCGGTCAGGGCTTTGCTTAAATTCGGTGGCAGGTGTTTGGCCGTCTCTTCCACCACCTGACCGGTGCCGAACGTGCGATGTCGTTTGTCTTCGCCGAGCACGGCCTCGCCGAATATTTCGGCCATTTCTCCGCGGACATTTCGGCGCAGTAAATCCATCTGCCAGAGACGATCAGTCGCTGTTATGTAGCCCTGAGCAAAGTAGAGGTCGTCATCGTTGGCTGCTTCAATGTAAGCAATGCCCCGTTCGTCGCGGCGCACCGTGACCGGTTTGGTGAGACCGGGCACGCTAATCTCACCAGGCTTTTGCGCCGTTGCGATGGGCGATTTCGTTGTGCCCACCAGGCAGACTGAGACAATTAGCAGCAGCAAGCTCAAACGGGACAATTTAGGCATGATTTCTCCTCGGGTACGCCGGAATCGTAACATAGGATCACCTGGTAAATTGCAGCCTCGACCATTCCCAGGGCGGTGCCCTGGGCTGGGATTCGCGAACGCCTTCGGCGTCAGTGAATCAACTTCATAGTTGCCTCCCAAAACGAGAGGCAGTCAAACTGGATCACGGGCTCAGCTGACATAACGTATTGACGCACTGCGCAGCAGACGATTACAATTCGGCTTCGTTCGATGAAGACGATCGCGATTAAATTCAAATCGATTGCCAGAGTACTGACCATTAGTGCGCTGGTGATCGGCTGTGCTTCTCTCGCGCAGGCACAACAGCGGCCGCTGATAACTGAAGACGTCGACATCATTTCGCCGGGTTCGATGCGGATTTCAGCGGGCGTCGATTTCGTGCAGCGTCAGCGTTATCCGGTTTCAGGATTGGAAGGTGACTTAACACGCGCGGGCGTAATCGGCGTGACTTTTGGGCTGGCGCCGAACGTGGAAGTGGAAGTCCAGGGCGTCGCGCAGAACTTTCTTTCGATTAATTCGCGCACAGCCAGTGCGATTCCGCTCGACATCGCCCCGACGGCTAACTCGACGCATGACACCGGGGACTTTACGCTGTGGACCAAGATTAAACTGCGAAACGAGAGCGGGCCCTGGCCTTCGGTCGGATTTCGGTTCGGCGTGCAGTTGCCAAACTCCAGCCAGGGGAGCGGCATTGGTCTTAATCAAACTAACGCTTATGGTCAGATCATCTTTGGAAAGAAGTTTGGCCAGAATGCGCGCGTGAACACGTTCGCCAATCTGGGGATCGGCATTCTCAACGCGCCGACGCAGACTTTTTCCCAGAACGATGTGTTTACTTATGGTCTCGCGGGAATTGTTCGCATCGATAAAACTTTCAGCGTCGTTGGCGAGGTAAACGGCCGCCAGAACACCCGACCAGGTACCGGTCCCCTGGGAACTGAGTCGCAGGGCGAAGCGCGTTTGGGCATGCAGGTCCGCGCGAGTGGTCTGCGTTTCGACTTTGCCGGCATCGCAGGTTTGACGAAATTCAGCCCGCGCTCAGGTGTAACAGTTGGCGTTACTTACGACACTCCTTCAATCTTCACGCCAGCAAAATAAAAAGCGGTGATAGGTGATAAGTAATGGGTGATGAGATAAGAGTGCGCGCGACTATGTCCCATCACCTGTCACCCATCACCCATCACCATAATGTTTGACTGGCTTCGCGTTCTCACGCTTCGACTCGGGAGATTCATCGTTCATGTGCCGATTTATATCGCCGGTCCGGCGATGATCTTGATCGGCGCGCTCGATTCGTCCCTGCTGTCGCTTCCTGAGATAAACGATTATCTGGTCGTTGCCCGGTGCTACACACATCCGCGCGCAGTCTTTTTCTTTCCGCTGTTCGCTTCCACGGGGTCGGTGCTCGGATGTCTTTTGCTCTATACGATCCTGCAGCGCGGTGGCCTGGCAGTTCTGCACCGGCGCTTCAAGCTCGAGCACATCCAGCGCGTTGAACGCGCGTACGCCAGGTTCGGCATTTTTGCCCTGGCGATTCCGGCGCTGCTGCCGCCGCCGATGCCGTTCAAGATATTTGTAGCAACTGCGGGAGCGTTGCAGTTTCCACGCCGGAAGTTTTTGCTGACGATTCTGATCGCGCGCTCGGTGCGGTATTACACGGAAGGCGTGCTGGCGGTCTTTTACGGCGAACGCGTCTTGCGATTTCTGCGAGACAACGGATTAATAATCGTTACGGTCGTCGGCGGAATTTGTTTGTTGGCTTTAGTAATCTATCTGATATCGAACCAGGGGCGGGCCGCCGTGCGTCGCGAAACTGAGCGCGCGGCCCCAGAAAAAGAAGAGGAGTAGTCACCACCTTCGTGAAGAAAATTGGCCGTCTTTTATTTAAACTGAAAACTTATCTGATAGCGATGGGGCCGTTCGGTTTGTTTGCCATCGCGTTCCTTGATTCGTTCGCCATTCCCATGCCCGCCGGGGTTGACGCCGCGCTGCTGATTCTCACGGTCTCGCATGAAACGAGCCGGTTCTCCTGGATGCTGCTCTACGCAGCCATGGCCGTTCTGGGATCAACTGCGGGTTGCGTCGGGCTGTACTTGATCTCACGCCGCGCTGGTCATCGCGCTCTGAATAAATTTTCAGAGAAGAAGCGCAAGCGGGTCATGGACTTGATTGACAAGTATGACGTGCTTTCAGTTCTGGTAGCGTCACTGTTGCCGCCGCCGTTTCCGTTCAAACTGTTCGTCGTTTCGGCCGGGGTCTTTCGCCTGAGCTTGTTGAGATTTACGGTCGCGATTGCGGTGGGGCGCGCCGTTCGTTACCTGCTCGAAGGTTATCTGGCGGTCAAGTTTGGCGACGAAGCGATAAACATTATCCAGAAATATTCGACACCTATCAGTCTGGGAGCGATCGGGTTGATCGTGATCGTGTTCATCGGCCGGGCTCTTATACGCCGCGCCCGAAGAGCCGAGCCGGTCTCAGGAGTCGAAGGCTAACTGCAGCTCCGCCTGTCGTCGAGCATATCGCGCGCGATACTTCCGCGCTTCGCCCAACGTCCCGACACCATTAATCTCCAGCTCATCGAGCAGGTTAAGCAGCACCCGCGCGGTAGCGCGCGCGTCGCCGGAGGCCCGGTGGCGCCCGGTCACATGAAATCCGAAATGCTCAGCCATCGCATCGAGATGATGCTTCTCAAGATTCGGCAACACGCGTCGCGCCAGCTGCACGGTGCAAATTTCCGAATTGCGCATGCGGCAGCCGGGAAACACACGCGCGATTTCCTGGTTGAGTAACGTTACATCGAAGTCTGAATTGTGCGCCGCCAGCACCGCGTCACCGGCGAACGTCAGCCATTGGTTGACGATGTCTGCGAATGGCGGAGCCGAGGCCAACATTTCTTCGGTGATGCCGGTCAGCGTCGAAATGAATGGCGGCACCGGGCGCTCTGGATTCACCAGCGACTCAAATTTATCAACAATTTGGCCGTGTGAAACGCGACACGCGCCAATCTCAATAATGCGGGTTGGTCGCGATTTGCCGGCAATCGCTTCAATGTCGATGACGACAAATTCGATATCGCGTAACGATTGGGTTTCGAGGCCGTCGGCTTTAACTGTGAGATACTGTTCCGTCGGAATGAAGCGCGGATCGTTCTGCACCAGGTCGCCGACCAGTGAAGCCGCGAGTTCGGGAGTTGCATTCGAGAGGTGAAAGATTGACTCGGTGATTTCCGAGAAAGCCGCGCGGCCACCGCTTTCCATCACGAAATCAAAGGTTTCCTGCACCAGCGGCGAATCGGAGATTAAATTGGGCGGCCTTTGCATGCCCGCGATTGTAAACGGTTGAGTACAGTTTCAGAAGTTAACAACGATGACCAGCGATGAAGTGATTGATCGATTCAAGCAAACTGGCGCGTTGCTGGAAGGACACTTCTTACTTTCCAGCGGATTGCATAGCGCCGTCTATTTGCAGTGCGCAATTGCGTTGCGGGAGACGCGCGATGCAGCCGCCTTTGGCAAAGCGCTAGCCGAACATTTTCGTAATGAATCAATTGAAACCGTGGCGTCTCCCGCAATCGGCGGGCTCGTAATTGGTTACGAAGTGGCGAGTCAGCTTGGGGTTCGCTTTCTTTGGACCGAGCGCGACGGTGGCGCGATGACCTTACGTCGCGGGTTTTCGGTGCGACCGGGTGAGCGAATCCTGGTTGTCGAGGATGTCATAACCACCGGGGGTTCTACGCGCGATACGATTGATGCGTTACGAGCGGCCGGCGCAAATGTAGTTGCCGCGGCTTCAATCATCGATCGCTCAGGAGGTGCTGCCGATGTCGGTGTGCCGCGCGTTTCGCTGGCGACTCTCCACGTTGCCGCGGTCGCGGCTGAACAATGCGAAGCATGTATGCGCGGTGACTCGGCCGTAAAACCCGGCAGTCGCAAGCAGTAAGCAGTGAACTACAAACTCCTAGTCCAATACGATGGCACTGATTTCCATGGCTGGCAGATTCAAGCAAATCTCCGCACGGTTCAGGGCGAACTCACCCGCGCCCTTTCGCTGCTCGACGGTCGCGGCGTAACGGTACACGGCTCAGGCCGCACCGACGCGGGCGTTCATGCCGAAGGACAGATCGCCAATGTGAATCTTCAGCGTGATTTCTCTCCAGACAAACTTCGTAACGCCATCAATGGAAACCTGGAAGCCGATGTGCGCGTGTTGTTCGTCGAGGCCGTGCCTGACGATTTTCATGCGCGCTACTCGGCGACCGGCAAGACTTATCGCTATCGCGTTTTCAACGGACCGGTGATGCCGCCGTGCTGGAGACGATTTGCAATTCACGAATCACGGCAACTGGATATCGAGCACATGTCTCGATGCGGTGAACTATTTGTAGGCCAACACGACTGGACAGCTTTTTCATCCGCTCAATCCGACTCGGAGTCACGCGTGCGAACATTGACGGAATTAAGGGTGGCTCGACACGCGACGGAGCGTGATCTGATTGAATTCACGGTTTCTGCCGATGGCTTTCTGCGATACATGGTGCGCTCGATTGTGGGAACGTTGTTGGCTGTCGGTAGAAATGAGATGGACGACCAAACCGTCGCGCACGCAATAGCGGAAGGGGACCGCTCACTGGTAGGCCCGACGGCGCCGCCCCACGGTTTGACGCTGATGAGCGTGCAATACTGATTGCGCGCGGAACTCGATGTTTGCGATCCGTCGTACTCGCCGATAAGATGCCGCTGACCGATGCTTTCAGACTTCACTGAGGTGGTTGAGGCCGGCTCGCCCGATCAGAAATTACTCGCGGCGATCGATTGGATCCGTCTGCCAAAGCACGTCGCCATCATTATGGACGGCAATGGTCGCTGGGCGGCGCAGCGGGGTCAGCCGCGGATTGCCGGACATCGCGCCGGCGTCGAAGCGGTGCGTGCCTCAGTTGATACGGGCGCGCGGCTGGGTCTCGGCGCGCTCACGCTGTACGCCTTCTCGACTGAGAATTGGAAGCGGCCGCGCTACGAAGTCGAGGCGCTTATGCGCATGCTGCGGAAGTATCTGCGCATCGAACTCGACGAAATTCATCGACAAAACATCCGCTTTCAGACGATCGGCCGAACCGAAGCATTAGCCACCCGGGTTCAGGACGAAATTGCCAGGGCTTCTGAGAAGACAGCCAACAACAGCGGCATGGTTCTCAGCGTGGCCCTGAATTATGGTGGTCGCGCAGAAATCGTGGATGCCTGTCGGGCTGCCGTCACGAAACTCGAGCGTCAAGGCAAATCAGTTAACGACCTGGATGAAGCGGCGATCGAGCAGGAGCTTTACACGCGTAACTTGCCGGAACTCGATTTACTCGTGCGCACCAGCGGCGAGTTGCGCATTTCAAATTTTCTGCTGTGGCAGAGCGCTTACGCAGAGATATACGTTACCGACACTCTCTGGCCTGATTTTCGCCGCGGGCAATTGCTGCAAGCCATTGTTGATTATCAGCAACGCAGCCGGCGCTTCGGCGGCTTGAAGCTGGTAACGAACCCGCGCGCCGCCGCCGGCAGATGACGCCTAATCCAAACATTTGAAAAGTAACCAGCCACAAACGAAAGGCAAGTCATTCCTCAGTAAGCTGCCTCCTTCACTCGCGCGAATTTTAACTGCCGTCATACTACTCCCGGTCTTGATCGCCTCGATCCTGATCGATCAGATGGCCATCGTGTTCTGCGTGCTGGCGGCTGCGGCGATAGTGTTAGGCGAAATCGAGTTCTGGCTACTGGCGCGTAAGAAACAGGTGCGCGCGGATGCTACCGCGGGATTATTGAGCGGCTTCGCGCTATTGACCATCTTCTACTTCACTTCGCCTAATCGCCTTCCTGATCTCCTGATGATCCACTTCGTCTTGTTGCTTTTGATTGTGGGGTCATTGACGGCGGCAATGGTCCGCGGCGCGCCGTTCGACCGAATGATTCTTTCCGTTGCCGTGACCGTCTTAAGTGTGATGTATATCGCTTTGCTCGGCGGTCACCTGATCGCGGTGCGCGTAGGGTTTGCGCCGGCATTGTCGCGTCATCTGCTGTCGTTCTTCTTTCTGGTCACCTTCGGATCGGATGCTGCGGCTTATTACGGCGGGCGCGCGTTTGGGAAGCATAAACTGGCGCCGAACGTGAGCCCCGGCAAAACCTGGGAGGGCGCCGTTGCGGGCATGCTCGCGAGTTTGTTATTGGCCGTGGCGTCCCACTATTGGTTCTTCCTGGACCTGCCGCTGAAGTTCGCTTTGCCTCTGGCTGCCGTCATGAATGTGCTGGGGGTGCTGGGCGATTTGACGGAGAGCGCCCTAAAGCGCAGCGCCGGCGCAAAAGACACAGCGCAACTGTTGCCGGGCCATGGCGGCATTCTCGACCGAATCGATAGCTTGCTGTTCAACGCGCCAGTCATCTACTATTTCGCCTGGTTCTACTTCAGCAATAGATGAGCACGAAGAAAATACTTCTCATCGTCGGCGGCATCGTCATCGTGCTGGGGTTGGTGGTGGTGCTGGTCGTCGGCGGAATTACTTTTTTTGTCTTCCGCACGATCGGTAACAGCGAAGCTGCCGATGCGGCGCGGGCTTACCTGCGGAACAACGAGAAGCTGAAGCAGGAAATCGGAGAAGTGAAAGATTTTGGTTGGCTGGTTACCGGCAACATCAACTTTTCAAACGGGGATGGGGTGGCGACGCTCTACCTCACCGCCAGAGGGGAAAAGGGTGACGCCGAGACGCGCGTTGACCTGCAATACCGTAACAGCCGCGCGTGGCGAGTGACCGGCGCGTCGTATACTCGAAACGGCCGGACTGTCGATCTAATGGACGCCTACGGTCCTCCAACTTCTAATTCCCCGTAGGATAGTAGCCTTAGCTTATGTCAGCTCGTGGTATTGCCATTCTCGGCTCGACCGGTTCGATTGGCTGCAATTCACTTCGTGTGATCGAGTCACTCGGCCCGGACCGATTCAAAGTCGTGGCGCTGGCGGCAGGGCGCAACGTTAAAAAGCTCGCCGATCAGATCGCACAATTCAAACCTGAGCTGGTTTCGGTTGAGTCAGAACAATCAGCCGCGGCATTGCAATCCGAATTAGCTGCGCGCGCGGTGTCGATGCCGCGACTCGTCCTGGGCGAGCCAGGCCTGGTTGAAGTGGCGACACATGAACAGGCTGATTGCGTGATTTCAGCGACTGTCGGCGCTGTCGGCTTTGTGCCAACGCTGCGCGCGCTCGAAGCCGGCAAGCGCGTCGCGCTGGCGAACAAAGAGACTCTGGTGATGGCGGGCGAGCTGATGACGCGCGCGGCCGCAGCGTCCGGCGCGGAACTGCTGCCGGTCGATTCAGAACACAACGCCTTGCATCAATGCCTGCGTGGCGAGAAGCGCTCAGAGGTGCGGCGCATAACTCTCACGGCGTCGGGTGGGCCCTTTCGAACGTGCGATCGGCAGAAGATGTCCCAAGCGACTGTGGCGGAAGCTCTCCAGCATCCCACCTGGAACATGGGCGCGAAGATCACGATCGATTCCGCCACCCTCATGAATAAAGGATTAGAGGTCATCGAGGCGCGTTGGCTTTTTGGTTTCAGCGCAGACGAAATCAACATTGTCGTGCACCCGGAGTCGGTCGTCCATTCGATGATCGAAATGGTTGATGGATCAATCATTGCACAGATGGGTGTGACGGATATGCGGCATGCTATTCAATACGCGTTGACCTATCCGGAGCGATGTTCGTCAGAGTTGCCACCGCTTGATTTGACCAAGCTGGCCTCGCTGAATTTTGAGCCGCCGGATCTCGAACGGTTCCCGTGCATCGGCCTCGCTTATCGCGCACTCAGAACCGGCGGTACGCTGCCCGCAGCGATGAACGCTGCTAATGAAGAAGCGGTACATGCTTTCATCGACGAGCGCATCGGTTTTTCTGACATTCCGCGGATTATCGGAGAGGTGATGGATCGGCACGCCACCGCGCCGGTGACCGATCTCGAAAGCGTTCTCCTGGCCGACGCCGGTGCGCGCCGGCTGGCCCGCGAAGCAATTGAACGAGTAGTTATCGACGCGCATGTGAGCGCCGCTTAGCGTGGCTCAACCTTTCAGTACTCAGCGTTTGACCTCACCGATCACGACACGTAAACTCAAACAGGTGCACAGATAGACCTTGCACAGGGATTGATGATTAATTTTATTACGACCTGGTTATTGCCTTTTATCGTCGTGCTCGGCGCGGCCGTGATTCTTCACGAATTTGGCCATTTTATCGTGGCCAAGCTGTTCAAGATTCGCGTCGAGACCTTTTCCGTAGGCTTCGGTCCGCGGCTGTTCGGCAAGAAAATCGGGCAGACGGATTATCGCGTGTCGGCCATTCCGCTCGGCGGATATGTGAAGCTCTGCGGCGACGAATCGAACGCGCCGATCGAAGGCGAAGGCGAGGACACAGCCAATATTCCGCCTGAAGAGCGATTCGATCTGAGGCCGCGCTGGCAAAGAATTTCAGTTGCCTTGGCCGGGCCGATTATGAATATTCTGACGGCGCTGGCGATTCCGTTTGCGGCCGGCTTGATGTACGGCATTCCTTCGACGCCGACGCCGGTGGTCAGCTCGGTTACGCAGGGCGGGGCAGCAGAAGTCGCAGGTCTGCGACCGGGCGATCGCATCGTTTCCTTCAACGGCAATCTAAATCCGGATTGGGACACGATCAGCGGCGATGCGCTGCTCTCGCCGAATGAAGCGTTGCCGCTGGTCGTCGATCGAGGTGGTCAACAACAAAATCTGACAATCAAGCCAAAGGCCCTGACGGTCGATGGTGAAACTGCGGGCGACCTCGAGTTCATTCCTGATTACGGACAAGTCCTGGTGATGATTGCGGATGTCACTCCGGGCAGTCCGGCAGACACCGCGGGCTTGAAAGGCGGCGATCGCATCACCGCGATTGGCGGGCAGCCGGCAAAAAGCTCGGAACAGGTAATTCAATACATTCGCGCGCACAAGGATGAGCCGTTGGCGATGAACGTTGAGCGTAACGGTCAGCCGCTGCAATTGACGGTGCGCATTCCGCCAGGCCAATCGATCATTGGCGTGCACATTGGCCAGCGAGTGCCGTTCGTCAAGGTCGGTCCGATTGCGGCTGGGAAATACGCGGTCGATTCCAACGTTCGCATTCTACGATTGACGGCCAAAGCTTTAGGTCAGGTGTTTCAGGGTAAGCGGTCGGTGCGCAACACGCTTTCCGGGCCGATTGGCATCGCCCGCGAATCCTCAAGGGTCGTCTCGGAGCTAGGTTGGGCCGGGATGTTCACGATGCTGGCCTTCCTGAGTTTGAATCTTGGAGTATTTAATCTGCTGCCGATTCCGGTGCTCGATGGCGGCGCGATCTTTCTGTTGTTGATCGAAGGCGCCCTGGCGCTCGTGGGCATGACGATCTCGATGCGCGTGCGTGAACGGATTCAGCAAGTTGGGTTCGTGGTCGTGATTCTGCTGATGGTCTTCGTCATCACGAACGACATCGTCAAGCAAGTGGCGATATCGCGCGGAGACTCAGGGAGTAGTCCGCCCGCCGCCTCACCGGCTCCGTCGACACCGCAAAAATGAACGGGTCGTTTAGAGGCGGGCTACTGCCCGCCACGGAGGGCGGTGGCCCTCCGCTAAACATGGGAAAGATTTATTGATGCGTAAGTCACGTCCAGTTCAGGTCAAGCATGTGCAAATCGGCGGTGGTGCGCCGGTGGCCATCCAATCAATGACCAAGACCGACACCGCCAATGTCGATGAAACGGTCAAGCAGATCGAAGAGATGATCGCGGCCGGTTGTGAGATCGTTAGGCTGGCTGTGCCTGACAATGACGCGGCGCTGGCGCTCAAAGAGATCCGCAAGCGCGTGCCCGAAGTTCCGCTTGTCGCCGACATTCACTTTCATTACAAGCTCGCGCTGATGGCCCTCGAAGCAGGCATCGACAAGCTGCGTCTTAATCCCGGCAACATCGGCAAGCACGAACGGATTGTCGAAGTGGTGCGAGCCGCGCAGGTTCAGAAGGTGCCGATTCGTATTGGCGTAAATGGCGGTTCACTCGAAAAGGACCTGCTGAAGAAGTATGGGACGGCGACGCCCGAAGCGATGGTCGAATCGGCAATGCGTCACATTCAAATCCTTGAAGACCTCGATTTCACCGACATCATCATTTCGCTCAAGGCGTCAGACGTACAGCGAACCGTCGCGGCTTATCGTCTGCTCGCCGAGAAGGTTGACTACCCATTCCACCTGGGCGTAACCGAAGCCGGTACCGCATTCACCGGCACGGTTAAGTCGTCGATCGGACTGGGGATTCTTTTGCACGAAGGCATCGGCGACACGATACGCGTATCGCTGGCGGCTGAACCTCAGGAAGAAGTTCGCGTCGCGTGGGAGATAGTGAAGTCGCTCGGCTTGCGCACGCGTGGCGTGACGGTTGTCGCTTGTCCCACCTGCGGTCGACTGGATGTAGATAATTTCGTTGAGATCGTCACCGAGATCGAAAGGCGGCTCGCTCACGTCGAAGAACCGCTGCATCTCTCAATTATGGGTTGCGCAGTAAATGGTCCCGGAGAAGCCCACGAT
The DNA here is from genome assembly GCA_044870975.1 of Pyrinomonadaceae bacterium. GTDB lineage: Bacteria > Acidobacteriota > Blastocatellia > Pyrinomonadales > Pyrinomonadaceae > UBA11740. Next base: position 3,096 of record JBIOZK010000238.1, on the reverse strand, counting down.
TCCCAACTGGGCATCACCTTCGGCCGCGGCGTCGGCATGATCTTCAAAGACGGCGTGCCCATGCGCAAAGTTGCCGGCGAAGACATAGTCGACGCTTTCGTGAAAGAAACCGAGAAGCTGCTCGCCGAAGGCCCGACCGCCAAAGCCGAAGTCCGGCACGAACTGGTTAACATCACCTAAGGTTTACGCAGCTCTCTTGCCAGTTCGATTCGTCTCGTCAATTCAGCTTTCAATTCCGGTTTAAGCGCCAGACATTTTTCGAAGTCTGCCTGTGCGCGGGTCTCGTCACCCGTCATTAGCAGAGTCAAGCCACGATTCATGTGGGCATAGACGATGTCCGGATTCAGCTCGAGAGCCCGGGTGAAGTCAGCGATCGCTTTATCAAAAAGACCGCTGCGGAAATACGCGTTGCCACGTCCGTGATAAGCGGAAGCGAGTTTTGGGTTGATCTCAAGTGCGCGATTGAAGCTGGCGTAGGCCGCGTCATAATCGTTCTTCGCCAGGCGGGCAAATCCAAGCAGCGCATGCGTCTCTGCCGACGCGGGCTTGAGGGCGAGCGCGCGATCAATATCCTTCAGCGCTCCCTCCACATCGCCTTTCTCAAGTCGCACGTCAGCCCGGTTGGAATACGCCTGATGCAGCTTTGAGTCGATTAAGACTGCTCGATCGAAATCGGCGGCGGCCGCGTCCAGATCTCCTTTGGTGCGGTAAATGACGCCGCGGTTGACGTAAGCCACCGCTAGTCGTGGATCGATACGCAACGCCGCATTGAAATCAGCCAAGGCATCGTCGAGAAAGTGTTGTTGATATTTGACGACGCCGCGGCCGGCGTAGGCCCTGGCAGTGAAGGGATCGATGACCCTGATGTTTTCCGCGGGATCCGGAGCAGCATTGAAACGATTAGTCGGTCGCGACGCTTCCGTCTCACGCTTGTTCGGCGAGTCGAGTCGAGAGCTGAGTTCAATCGCCCGACTGAAATCTTCCGAGGCCGACGAAAAATCACCCTGCGCGAACTTCTCCTGTGCTTTCTGGAAAAACTTTCGGGCCGCGTCGGGCGTTTGCGCCGCCGCCTGAATGCAAAGCAGAACGAGCACGCTGCTCGTCATAACAAAGCGATATCTGCGCATCGAAGCAACCTCCGTTCGAAAACCGGTCCGCGTTGGGGCGCAGAACGGCCTGATTGCACGCTCCGTACACTGAGGGCCGTCGCTGATTGCTATTGAAGATTGGTTGCTTGTTGGACTAAGATGCGGGCCGGACGACGATGCATCATTGAGCGCTTCCAAGCGACCAATCCTGTGTTGTCAATCGCCTCGCTGCTACTGCAATAGCAGCGGGGCTTTTCTCTCTAAGAAGAATACGCGCTGATCGTGGGCCGGTTCCGGCAATTTGAAAATGCGCATTCGTTCTTCACAAATCTTTACAATGCTTGCTGAGAAGTTAGTGCGGCTCGATCTCAAAAAGTTTCAGCGGGCGACGAAGTTGGGTCATTTTGCAGACCTTCATTCGGTTGATATACTGCGCACTCGCTTTTCATCCGATCCAAGCATTCAAAAAGCAGGACTGTGATCGACTAAATGAGTGTACTTGTTGATAAATCTACGCGTCTCGTCGTTCAGGGCATCACCGGAAAAGAAGGAACGTTTCATACGAAGCAGATGGTCGACTACGGGACCAACGTAGTGGGCGGCGTGACGCCGGGCAAAGGCGGCACGACGCATGAAGGCATACCAGTCTTCAACACTGTCGCCGACGCCGTGAAAGAAGCGGGCGCAAATGCGTCGGTGATTTACGTGCCACCGGCATTTGCAGCCGACGCCGTGATGGAAGCTGCCGACGCCGGCATTCCCGTCATCGTCTGCATCACTGAAGGTATTCCGGCGCTCGACATGGTGAAGGTCAAGGAATACTTGAGCGATAAACCTACACGTCTGATTGGTCCGAACTGTCCCGGAATCATTTCGCCCGGCAAATGCAAGATTGGAATTATGCCGGGACACATTCACAAAGAAGGTCGCGTGGGAGTGGTTTCCCGTTCAGGCACGTTGACGTACGAAGCGGTGGGCCAATTGACTTCGCTGGGTTTGGGTCAGTCATCGGCAATCGGCATCGGTGGCGATCCAATCGTCGGCACTTCACACGTAGACGCGTTGCGACTCTTTCAAGCTGATGATGAGACGGACGGCATTGTCATGATTGGTGAAATCGGCGGCACTGCCGAAGAAGAAGCTGCGGCCTTCGCCCGGGAGAATGTCACTAAACCGATCGTTGCCTTTATCGCTGGACAGACGGCGCCGCCGGGACGCCGCATGGGCCACGCCGGCGCCATCATCGCCGGGGGGAAGGGAACTGCGGCCGAGAAGATGAAGGCGTTGTCCGCAGCCGGAATTCATGTGGTCAACTCACCGGCCGACATCGGCGCGGCCATGAAGGACGCGCTTGGTTCGCACTGAACTAATCTCAGCGAATGAAAATCTGTCCGACGTGTAGCCGGAAGTACGAAGACGAAACCTTGAAGTTTTGTCTTGAAGACGGCTCGCGGTTGGCGGATGCTGACCCGCAGGCGACCTGGCACCTGCCGCAAGAACCTACGGCGGAAACTCGCCGAGCGGTGACGCCGACGGTTCCAGGTCCGCCGGCGACGATAACCGCCCGGCCCGAACATTTTCAGGCATTGCGGCCGCAAGTGCCCGGGACGCAAGATTATGCGGAAGAGCCGACGCGCCGTAATCCATTGCCGTGGATTCTCGGAATTGTAGCGGTGCTGGGAATCTCGGGAGTTTTGATCGCGTGGATCGTCACGCGCGGATCCTCGGAACAAACCGCGCGAACTTATCCATCGCCAATGCCGACGGTTGAGGTGATGCGTACGCCAGATACTTTCCGGACGCCGGAGACTAAGGCCACGCCAACTCCAATCGCCAGCCCAACGGCCAAAGATGAGAAGCGGCCGAAGCCGACGGAGGAACCCACCGCGCCACCGAGAAAGCCGGCATTCTCAATGCTGAACAATACCAGTTACAGCGGCGGCTCGCGCATCACTTACTATCCGAGGGCGTCGGTGGGGCAGTGCCAGGCTGATTGTGCAGCCAACGG
>JBIOZK010000237.1:0-5070 GCA_044870975.1 Pyrinomonadaceae bacterium | reverse complement strand
TATGGTTTTCAGCCGTCCGCGAAGCGGACTGCGAATTCACCTGCCCCTGTCCCAGCGCTAAAGCGCTGGGCTATTGGCATTCAGTCCGCTTCGCGGACGTAGAAATCGACTTTTGCAGCAAAGCCCTGAACAAGATCGGACGCCGCCCGACCAAAATCGCGAGCAAATCGACGTTTTCTGTAGCCGAGGCGCTCACGAAAGCGGGGGCTGCCGAAAGCGCCATTAGTCGGGATATCAAATGTATCTGAGGATTTCGGCGTAAGCCTAAACTTTTCTTATTGCCCCATTTTGCGCAATGGCGCGGTCGATTCGATGACCCTTCCGGTCGAGCGCTCGAGCAAAACGAAAGCGGTTCTGCCGCCGGGAATAATCACCGGCAGACGCGTTCTCGTGGCCCGGTGCAGAATCGTCAACCTGACGTCGCGATCCGTTTCGGACACCAGCGTGTACAGCACATGGTTTTCCAACATCGCAGGAAGCACCAGCACTGATGGCGTATCCGGCGAAACGGTAAAAGCCGGGGAGACGTGGGCGTGGGCGAGCCCGAATCGATAGAAGGCGACGAGCGCGTCAATCGAGTTGCCGGCTTCGATCGGGACCGGGCTCCAGACGAAACGTCCGGCGCCATGACGCTGAACTATGACTCGCGCCGGTCCGTTTGTTCTCAGCAATGCTTTATCAATTCTTTGAATCTTCTCGCCTTCAAAGCGGACGAGGTATTCTCGATTCCCTATTAAGATCGATTCACTTTCGGAAACCGGTTCGGCCTCGGCCTTTAGCCCAAATATATCTCTATACCGAGATGTGACCGGCATCCAATGTTCATCAGCGTCCAGCACTCCTGAGATGACTATCGTAGTCCCGCGAGACGCATGATTGGCGAGCGCTTTCCAAGACTCATTAGTCAATACGCGCGGCGCGGGAACAATTATCATTTTCGAATCTGGATTGGTTTTCCCGAAGTGGGATTCACTCATCGCCCATAGCGGCACGCGGCAGTGATAGAACATCGCGCGCACGCATTTGCGGGTGGCTTCCTGGGCGAAGTTGCGCGGTGAAAACATGTACGAATGAGGAATCAACATCACGACCGGTGGCGGATCCGGGGCGCGCACGGCGGCGCGGTGTTTCGCAATGAAACGGGTAATTTTCAAAAACGAATCCAATTCAGGTTTGGCGGTTTGGTCGGCACGATAAAATCCGATCGCGGCTTCGTTATCTGAATTCATGTAACAATTCGAATTCCAAATCCACTGAACAAATCCGGCGCCTTGCGCAGCGAAACTGATCGCCAACTTTCGTTCGAGCAGATTGCGCGCTTCCGCTTCAGTGCGCCAGGCCGAGCCGTCCATCTTTTCGTAGAACATGATGCCGGTCTCTTCGATCAGGCTGGCCTTGCCCGGCGTCTTGGCCATGACGCTGTCCCATACCAGATCGTCATTGGCCCACCAGTTATGCATGCAAGTGAAGTCGACGGTTGCGCCAAAGAAATGCGCGTTCGGACTGTCGCCCAAACCGCCTTCGTCCTGACCAACGGTAATCAGTTGCTGCTTATTGCCGTTCTGCCTGATCGCGACCTTCATTAACAGAACCCAAAGCGCAAACATGTCCTGCGCAAATAAACGGTAATCGAGGGTCTTCAGCGGCCGCCGGTCGATGAGGATGTTCGGACTCTCAAAATCCTCGAGCCGCGGCAGGTCGAAGGGCGATTCATCCGTAGTCCGCCAAAGCTGCTGGAGCGCGGCGGTCCTCGCCTCGTCATCCGGGTATGGATATCGCTGGTTCAACCATTCCTTCCACACAGCCTTTTCATGCTCGTCATAATTGGGCCGGCAACTCCAAAGATGTTTCGGTGAACAGAACGACGGTTCATTGATTAAATCCCAAATCAAATCGTCAACTTCGCGATAACGTCGTGCGAATGCCGAAACAAATTGTTGCTGCGTGCGTACCGCCTGCGGATCCAGGTAAGCATTCTTCCCGCCCCAGGTCTCCGGCAGGAATGCAAACAGGGTAAAGATGATTGGGATGTCGTATTGATGCGCCGTCAGCAGGAAAGCATCAAGGGCCCGCAGCGCGGCTTCATTCATCTTGCCCGGCTCGGGCATGAACTGTTTCCAACCCGTCCAGATTCCGGTGCGCACCAGGTTGACGCCGGCCGCCTTCATGGCGCGAAAGTCCTGATCCCAAACAAACGGATTCGGTTCGAAGAGAAACTGCCGGTGTACGTCGGACGCCATGTAGGTGGTGCCGGTAATGGGAAGGACCCCATCGTTGCGGAAGAAGAATTTGTTATCGACCGTCAGAGGTTTGCCGCCGGCGAGCAGTTGCTGATCAAAAATCCAGAAGCCTGTGGTGTAACTCAACTCGTGAGGAAAGCTCCCGTTCAGCAACACTCGCGCATCAAGTCGATAAAGCCCGGGTGCCAACCGGTTCGCCTCCGGCATGAGGCCCACGCCGGCGGCATGCGAGCCTTCTGTCTTCAGCGCAACCGGGAACGTCGATATCACCCGGCCTCCGCCGTCCCGCACCTCAAGGCGGCAACTCTCTGAAGCGAGCTTTTCGAGATCGCCCCGCGGCCGATTCAAATCAACGGTGAACTCCGGCGTCTCGCCGGCGCGATAACACGCAAAGTCGCTTCGCACGCGCAGATCGATCGCCCCCAGCGCTGCCTGTTCCGCGAGCCGTGCGACAGTTGCGGCACTTATGCGCCCGCTGAAATTCGCCAGCACCCAACGTCCGCCTGCGAACTCGCCCTGCAGACGATCGATTTGAATTATGGGAGCTGCAATCGGACGCTGCTCGCGATTCAACCCAAAGACCAGCGGGTAAAGCACGGCTTCGCGAGGACCATCGCTGCCTGATTCATCCGGAATCAGACTCGATGAAGTAAACCGCACATAGAGTTCGTAGATTTTATCGGCCTTGAAATCAGTCGCCGGAGTCTGGCTATTGGTTTGATTGGGATTGTCCTGGCGGAAATGATTTGCGGCCCGATAGCTGGCCGCGGTTTCAACCGGAAAGGATTGCGTGATGCCGAGCTTCTTGTGATAAGCCGTCTGGTGGTTTTCCCTTTGCCATTGCGGGCCGTTGCGCGTAACCGGAACCGCAAATGGAACGCCGCCGAGATTCAGCAGATTGCCGCCGGCGCGCAGGTAGGCGAGCGCGGCCGGCCAGGCGGACTTGGGAAAGGCCGAACCAAATGGCGTAACCAACAGATCACAACTCTCAACCTTGAGTTGCTCAATCAACTCGCGCTGAGACAGGTACTTGACGTCGAAGCGCGCGAGCGCCGTCTGCAACAAATCTCGATCGATACTGCAGCCGTCAATCTGTGGAAAGTCAGTTTCCCAAAAGACAATCGCCGTAGGACGGGTCGCACTTTCTTTATTCGAATCGGGTAAAGCAACGCCCAGGACGTCGGGAAAGGAAGCGGCTGCCGCGGCGCCACCGATACCTTGAAGAAATTGTCTTCGGGAAAATCTTGGCGTCATGGGTGGGCCTTAAGCCAGGTCAGTTACTCGATGATGATCTCGTCCGCAAAGATGAACGCGTCATCACCCGCGCCGCCGTGCCACGCGGGAATTTTCCCGTAGCTGTGGGCCGTGATCTTCACGTAGCGCGCAGTTTGCGGCGTCATTGTTCCTGTCAGGTCTTTAACTATCGCGCCGTATTCTTTATCCGGGACGGCATGGAAAAGCGAAAGCACGCGCATGAAATTGACGCCGTCGGTTGAGATTTCAACATGGACGCTGCGCGGCATCCAGATCCACGATTCGACATTCTGGAGGAATCCGGCGCCGACTTTGGAAATAGTTTGCGTCTTCCCCAAATCGACAATCGCAACCAGGTCCTGTCCCTGATATCCCTGCCAGGCGCCATCGCCAAAGTTCGGCGATCCGCGCACCCCGTCAATTAGCCCGGCATCGCCACCGGCGGTGTATTGCCGGTTGTATTTCGAGAGCAGCTTAATCGTCCAGTTCTGAGAAATCTTATGAAAGGTCGCGGTCGTAATCAGACTGCTGGTGGCTGAACTGAACGCGCGCGCTTTCACGGTCGTGGTGCGATCGATGAAGAAGGGCCGGATGTAGAGCGGGGAGTAGCGTTCGGGGTCGCTGCCGTCCGTCGTGTATTGAATTTTTAGATTGTCGCGCGGGCTTTCGAAGCTGACTTCCAAACGATCTCTAAAAGTCTTGCCGGCGGCCTTAATCAACGGCGCGGGCAAGAAATTATCAACCGAAGTTTTCGAAACCGGCGCGTCAACTGCGCGGCTTCCCCACTGCTGATTCGGACGCGGCCCCATTCGAAAGACCAGTTGACCGCCCGCCATCAGGTCGCGATGCTCGATAAATGCTTTTCGATAGGGCCTTCCATTCAAGGTTGCAGATTGGATGTAGATGTTTTTATCAGAGACGCCATTTGCCTTAATTACGAACTGCCGGCCGGTCTCTAATCGAAAACGAATCTCAGGAAAGAGCGGCGTCCCGATCGCATAAATCGTCGAGCCCGGCGTCACCGGATAGAACCCAGCCGCGCTCAAGACGTACCACGCGGACATCTGCCCACAATCCTCGTTACCAATCAGGCCGTCAGGTTGCGGCGTGTAGAACTTGTCCATGATCTCGCGCACGCGAAACTGGGTCTTCCATGGTTGATTGACGTAGTCGTAAAGATAGGCGACGTGGTGGCTGGGCTCGTTGCCATGCGCGTACTGGCCAATCAGGCCGGTGATGTCGGATTGCTCGCGACCAGTCGTCTTGCTTTCAGCGTTAAATAACTCGTCGAGCTTGTGCGCGAACTTTTCCTTGCCGCCCATCAAGCCAATCAATCCGCTAAGGTCCTGCGGCGCGAAAAAGGTGTATTGCCACGAGTTGGCCTCAGTGAAATTGAAACTGACCTCGCGCGGATCGAAGCGCCCCAGCCAGCCTCCGTTGCTGCGTGGCCGCATAAAACCCGATTCGCGATCGAACAAGTTCTGGTAGAACTCCGCGCGACGCAGGTAGGCCTGGTAATCATCGGTGCGGCCAAGCATGCGCGCGACCTGGGCGATGCACCAATCGTCATAAGCAT
>JBIOZK010000236.1:0-11389 GCA_044870975.1 Pyrinomonadaceae bacterium | reverse complement strand
TATGGTTTTCAGCCGTCCGCGAAGCGGACTGCGAATTCACCTGCCCCTGTCCCAGCGCTAAAGCGCTGGGCTATTGGCATTCAGTCCGCTTCGCGGACGTAGAAATCGACTTTTGCAGCAAAGCCCTTCTCGGCCGCCGAAATCGCTTTCCTGCGCGCCGACATCGCTCTCCTGCGCGCCGACATCGCTCTCCTGTTTAGGGAGATCACTTCCCAGGCTGCCGAAATCGTTTTCCCGACTGCCGAAACCACCTTCCTACCGGCAGAAACCACTTTCCCGGCTGCAGAAATCGTTTTCCTGCCTGCAGAAATCATTTCCGGCAGCAAATATTGATTTTCCTTCCCGGGAAATGTCGTTCCGGCCCGGCTGGAAAGACCAGCCTCTCACGGTTAGCCTGATTCACCGCTAGGCAGTGTCTGATGGTTGTGTTGCCGAGGCACTCGCCCGACCGTCAGGTAGGGCTTAGGCTTGAATCGGTCCAATGAGCCCTCCCTAACGGTCGCGCTAGTGCCCCGCTCCGTAGCAGCCGGCTTTTCAAATACCACCCACAGCTAAATCTTATTGACAGCTGGAGCAGTTAGACTTAAAAGAGACGCAACGAACTAGGGGGCAGGCGTACGAAGGGTGCGCCTTTTCTGGAACCGCAGTACCCGGAGTCCTTGATAACTGAATAGTCCGAGCAACCAAAGGCGTCGCTGCCGCGGCGCTGCGCTTCTTTTCTTTCACTCGGGAGACACCTCAGCAGTTGTTTCCCTTTCCACGCAAAGGAGCAACCGAAATGAATAGTGAAGCAGTACGAGCCCAGGCCACTCTGGCCCGGGTATGCGATTTTGCGACCGCCGAGGCCGCCGCTTTTCCGTCAGCTAGCGTAGGCGGACAACTGTTCGCCGAGATTAGTTCCGCGCTCGCCCAACTGAACACACACGTGAGCGACCAGGTCGGCGGTGGCAACACCGCCCGCGAAGGCACTGAACAGAAAGCGCTGGCCACGGAAGAGTTGCTTGACCTGATGATAATGATCAGGCGGACCGCCCGCTCGCTGGACCATGAGCATCCGGGTCTGTACGCAAAGTTTCGCATCCCACCGGATCTGTCGGCGACCGAGCTTCTGGGAGTTGCGGAACACTTCGCGACTGAAGCGACTCCGTTCAAGACAAATTTCATCGCTTATGGTCTGCCGGAAACTTTTCTGGAAGACCTGAATGAGCAGATCGCCGACGTGCGTGAAGCTCTGGCTGATCAAACCGCCGGCACTCGTACGCGAGTTACCGCCACCGCAGGGATCAGAGAGAATCTGGACAAAGGTTTCACAGCCCTGCGCCGAGTCGATCCCATAGTGCGCAACGTCTTCCGCGATCAACCGGCGAAGCTCGCCGCCTGGGCCAGCGCCCGACATCTGGAGCGGGCGCCAAGAAGACAAGGCGGCGGAGGTGGATCAGGTGGCACGCCCCCCGCGGGTTAGACCGGACGCATCCGGTGCAGTAGCCCGACCGTGAGGGAGGGCGCCCGGGTTAGCGCGCGGAGCGCGCGCCAGCATAAAGCCTGTGGCGCAAGCCCCAGGATCAGCACCCCAATTAATCACGAAGCCCTCGAAGCGGGCGACACCCTTCAACCCCTAACGGCTATCGCCCGCTCCGCGGGCTGGCTCGCTTTTCCTCGCGAGATCCTGGGGCTTGCGCCCCAGGCTTTACGCTGACGTCCGCTCCGCGGACTCTCGGAAATAAGGAAATGCGATATTGATTTGGGGGAGATTATCTACTTGAGGCACTTGCGCGTCTTAAGTTGATGGCGGTGTTAACGCCGACGGCGTTTGCAAATTCCAGCTCAGGGCAACGCCCTGGGAGACCAAGGCCTTGGTAAAATGAAACTCTGAAAGAGTTCGCGAATTCAACGGGCCACGTGATGTTTAATCACAACCCTTTCAGGGTTGCCACAAATCCATGTGGCGCTACCCCAGGGTAGCGCGCTGACGCGCGCAACCCTGGGCTGGAAGTTGGTAAACGCCTTCGGCGTTTCTCCTCGCATCGTTACGAAATAATAATTTCTTCTCTATTGCTTTGAGACCTTCGCATCGAGAAAGTCGTTCACCATCGGGACGATCGTTTGCCTGCGGTCCATCAACGTGACGTGGGTAGTGTCGGGTAAGATGGCCAATCTCGACGCTGAGCGCGGCCGCATATCGCCGTGGACCTCGCCGCCCTTCAGGCGAAACGCTTCCGCGATGTAATCGAGCCGCACGCCGTCGGCATCGCCGTAGATGAAAAACATCGGCGCCTTGGTGGCCTTGAGCTTGTCGGCGCCGAAATCGTGCGGCTTCAGATCGACCGAGAGGACGCGCTTGACGAAGTTCGGGAATTCGTTGGGCGTCGGGCTAAGTCTTTTGTAGTCGGCTTCGATGGGCGTGCCTTTGAACACTTCGGCGGTGAGGTGCGGGAATGCGTCCAGCCCTTCCTGGGTCCAGCCATTTAGGCGGAACACGGCCGAAATACTGACCACCTTGCGCACCTTGTCCGGATGGCGAATCGCGCAATTCAGCGCGACACCGCCGCCGAGGCTGTAGCCGATGACATCCGCGCTGGGGATCTTGAGGTAGTCGAGCAGCGCGGCCACATCGTCGGCGAGGTTATCGTAGGTGAAGTTACGGCCCGAGTCAGCCGTGCGGCCGTGACCTTGCATTTCGATGGCAATCACTTTCCGCGTTTTGGAAAGTTCACCGATCCATTCGTCCCAGTGGAAGTCGTTTGAAATTGCCATGAACGCGCCGTGGACCAGCACAACCGGCTCACCCTGCCCGTGGATCTCGTAATACATTTTTAACCCGTTGACCGGCGCATAGCCCGTCACCGGTTTTGGCTGCGCGGATACGACACCCGCTAGCAGTATGGTCATCGCTATCGTCGCAATAAAAGCTGTTGTCCTCATGTTTTGGTGTAGCTCCTGTTCGGTCGAACGCCCAGGTCGACCCGTCACCCCTCAGCCAGCACAACATCGAGCTGCTTGTAGCTCATCTCCATGCCTTCAGTCATGCCAGTAGAGAACGCTTCGTCGCGGTCGGCCTTCGAAACATACTTGATCGTGGTCTCGATGTTCGTAATCCCGCCGGCTTCCTGAAAGGTGACAGTCACAATCGATGGTTCACCCCCCATGGAATAGCCCAGATCACCAGGATCGTAGATTTGGGTATGCACGATTCTCGCGTGCGGAACGACTTCCAGGACCTCGCCGGTGAATCCGAACTCCTGGCCGTCTTCGTCACTGCGCCAGCGCCAGCGATACTGGCCGCCGACGCGCATATCCATCTCGCAGACAGGCATCGACCAGCCTGGCGGGCCCGAACACCAACGACGCAGCAGGTCCGGTTCCATGTAGGCCCGCCAGACCAGTTTGACGGGAGCATCGAAGCTTCGTTTGACGAGTACCTCAGTATCTGACGGCAGGCTTGCTTCGGCGGGTTTCATTACTTTGGTTCCTTTTTCTCTTGTTGTTTTAACTCTCCAAGCAACGCATCGAGACGCTGGTAGCTGGCTTCCCAGATCTCCTGCACCTGAGCCAGCCACTCGTGGATTTCCTTCATCTTTTCGATTTCCAGCGAATAGTAAATTTCACGTCCCTTTTGCTCCTGGGTTACCAGCTCGCACTCTGTAAGTATTCGCAGATGTTTGGAAACGGCCTGCCGCGACGTATCAAAATGCTCGGCAAGCGCGTTTGGCGTCATAGCCTGCAGGGCGATGAGGGCAATAATTGCCCTTCTGGTGGGGTCGGCGATGGCTTGAAAAATGTCTCTTCGCATGATCGAGGACGAGATTATGCAACAGAACGGTTGCGGACACAAGCGCAACTGTTCGGTTTCACAAGTTTTCTGAATTGTATTTCATGGGAATCGTTGGCTTGCGCTTAGGTGGGTCAACTATGAGTGCCCCTGCGCGGTGGTGCATTTTGGCCAAAGATTGCAGAAGCATAATTTCAAGCCTTTCGAGGTGAACGCCTGAGAGTCAAAGGGGACAATAATCGGCAAATGACTCTGCTCTACAACAAGAAACGAGCGCGACCCGAAAGCCGCGCTCGTCACGTTGTTTGGTACGCACTCCTCTGGAGTGCACTCAGCTTACGCGCCCTTAACGACCGTAAACACGATCAGCAACGCAAACAGCACGAGTGATTCGATCAGAGCCAGACCCAGAATCATCATCGTCTGAATGCGTCCGGCGGCGCCGGGATTACGCGCCGCGCCTTCACAGGCCGCTGCGCCAATCTTCGACTGGCCGAGAGCACCGCCGAACACGGCAATTGCGAAACCGATGCCAGCACCGATCGCAATTGCGCTGCGGTGATTATCGGCTCCGGCGGCCTGCGTCGCGCCCTGAGCCGCGGCCGTAACGGCCATCAGCATCAGTCCGAGGACCGACAGTCCGATCATTCTCAACTTCTTCATGCTTATTTCTCCTTGTCGGAATCAAAAACAACATTCCGACCGATTAAGTTGACGCAAGCAGCAAGAGCACGCCGTATGATTTCGCCCGCATCCGGTATCCACCGCCCCTCTTACAACGGCGCTCCAGCGATACTGACCAGGTACAACTATGATGGGGTCGTGATTCTCAACTAACTCGCGCATACCTTGCGCGCCAACGTGTGCGGTGCAGGTTCCGCATCGCTCGACAACGCATTTATAAAAACGATTACGTCAAAACTGGCGCGATGATCTCCATACCATCCTCTTCATGCGCATGATGAGCATCATGAGGCGGATGCGAAACCTCGCTGATATACAACTGCGAAAGCAGCACAAATACGAATGTCTGGATGAACGCCACGAACAAGCTTAGCGGCATCAGCATCACCGGCACGGCGAAATAAGTGTAGGGCGGCGCCAGGTGAGCGATTGTGTCCAGGACCTTTTCGTCCGAAAAGATATTGGCGAAAAGACGAATGCCCAGGGTGAAGGGCCTGATCAAATTGCTGATCAATTCAATCGCAAAGATTAGCGGCATCATGAAAGGGATCGGTCCCGCGAAGTGCTTCAGGTGTCCGAAGATGCCGTTTTCCTTGATCCCGATGTAGTTGTAATAAAGAAACGATGACAAGCCCAGGGCGAACGTCACGCTGGTGGCCGACGTCGGCGAGATGAACAGCGGGAAGAAGCCCATCAGGTTCGACACCAGAATCAGGACCGCAAAGGTCATCACCACGGGGAAATACTGGAGTCCGTGCGGTCCGACAATATCTTCAAGCATGCTTCGCACCGCGAGCACGCCGACTTCCAACGTCTGCTGTCCAGGCCCCGGTTCGTCTTCGGATAGCTGCCCGCGGAAAATCCAAATCAAGACCAGGCTCAACAGGCACGCGATCATGAACATCACCGTGTACCACGGTATTGCGTTCTCAGGACTGTATACGCCGAAGGCGGCTTCTGGAGTTGTGCCGAACTTCGCCAGCACTTTCTGCCAGACCGGGTACGTGTACGCCATCTCAAACCTGTAGGCGTATTCCCCGAAATACTGATTGACGAGCTTAACCAGAATTGGCACATGCTCCGCCGCTTCCGCGTGCTCAGTTGCTTGTTCAGCCAGAAAAGCGAACATCAAAACGATTCCTCTCGATGGAAGATAGCAAGATAGAACTCTCGAACAGCTTCAATAAAAAGTGCCGGAACAAAGGCGCATAATCCGGCCAGGGTTGCCGGCAAAGATACAATCTGCAAGGTGGCGGCAGCGAACACCAGACCGGTCACGACTAAATAACGCAGCAGATAGCGCGAGACTCCGGCTCGCGGTCGCTCTGAAGCGAGATTGATACTGAAGATGGCCGCCACGGACGTGTGCAGCCACCGATAATTCAAAATGGACAACAATCCACCCAGACAGAGACCCGCCGTAAACCGCCACGGCGCCAGGAATGCACTGATACCCACGCCGATCGCGACTGTGATGATCATCGATCGCTGCAGACGAAGTATGACACCGTCTTTGAAGTCGCGCAGTCCGACCGTAGGGTGTGCACTCTCAGCGATTTGACTCATAAATTAAGCCGATGATTGTACATTGGTGAAGGGCAATTGCCAATTTGACAGCGTGAATTGCAGAAACCCGACCGTCAGGGAGGGTGCATTCGAACTCAACACCACGCATCCTCCCTGATGGTCGGTTTCCGCCAGCAAGACTCTTGTATTTGAAGCGAGACAGTGACAGAATCTGTGCGCCTTTACGAAGACTTCACCGATTTCTTACTCACTATGTCCTCCGTCTTCATCAGCTATCGGCAAACCAACGATTCGCATCGCCAGGGGGTTCGAAAGTTCGCGGAACGTCTGCGCGATTGCGGGATCGAAGTGATTCTTGATCAGTTTTACCTCGACGCTAACCCAGGCGGACCCAATGACGGCTGGGAAAAATGGAGCAGCGATTCCGCGCTTACGAGCGAATACGTCCTCATCATCGGAAGTCAGGAGTGGTTCCAGTGCTTCGAAAAGACCCAGCGACCGGGCACGGGCCTTGGCGCAGCCTGCGAAGCCGATGATCTCCGCCATCGTATCTATGAAGCTGGTGGTGTCATCTCAAACATTCGCGTGGTTCTCTTTGGCGATTCCGACGCTGCTTTTATCCCCGGCAAGCTCAAACCCTACCACCGCTTTCATGGCGAGCGCGACATCGCGAATATCGCTCGCTGGCTCGGCGGCAGAGTACCAGTCACGATTGATTCCACTCCGCGCACTTCCATTCCAAACAATCTCCCTTCGCTCCAACCCTTCTTCGGACGCGAGGAAGAACTGAAGAAGATTGCCGACGCGCTCGATCCCGAGTCGCGCACTTGGGGCGCGCTGATTGATGGCCCAGGCGGAATGGGAAAGACCTCGCTCGCCGTCCGTGCAGCATACGATGTGTCTGCGGAGGCTTTCGAGAGAATTGCCTTTGTGTCGCTCAAATCCCGCGAACTCGATGATGACGGCGTGCGCGATCTATCGGGCTTTCTGATCAGCGGTCTTGCTGAGCTGCTCAACGAACTCGCTCGCGAGCTTGGCCGCGATGACATTGCCAAAGCTGTCGAAAGCGAACGGCCGCGTATGCTGCTTGAAGCGCTGCGCGGCACCAAGACGTTACTGATCCTCGACAACCTCGAATCACTGCTGAAGCGCGAACGCGATACGGTCTTTACCTTTGTCGGAAAGCTGCCGCCGGGCTGCAAGGCTATCCTCACCGCGCGCGGCCGCATCGGTACTGGCGGCAAAGAATTGATCCTTGAAAAATTCAGCGAAAACGCTGCGCTCGCGACACTTGCGAGTCTCGCTGAAACCAATCCCCCGCTCGCGAAAACAAATGAAGCTGAACGCCTCACGCTTTATCATGAGACTGGCGGCAAACCCCTGCTACTCCGTTGGACGGCGGGACAAATTGGCCGCGGTAGTTGCGTCACCTTCGCTGACGCCATTGCCTACCTGCGTTCTTGCCCGGAAGGCAATGATCCGCTTGAGTTCATTTTCGGCGACCTAGTTGAAGACTTCAGCGACCCCGAGACAAGCACTCTTTGCGCGCTGACTTATTTCACTCTTCCGGCAAAAGTCGATCATATCGCCACGCTTGCTGGGCGTGACGAAGCGGAAACCGAGCTCGCCCTCAAGTCGCTCATAAACCGCTCGCTAGTTGTACCCAGCGAGGAGTTAAAGACGTTCAACCTCGTTCCTCTCGTCGGGGACTTCCTCAGGGTCAAGAAACCCGATGTGTTGCAGGACACCGGTGATCGGCTGGAAAAACACGCATATGCGTTGGTCATGGAGAACGGTTTTCAAGAGTACGACAGGTTCCCCGTACTCGACGCCGCCTGGCCCACCGTCGCCGCAGCGCTCCCGGGCTTCCTAACCGGGGAGAATGATCGCCTTCATGAAGTGTGCAATGCGCTCGAGACCTTCCTTGATTTCAGCGGACGCTGGGATGAAAAGCTGGCTTTGTCTCGCGACGCCGAGCACCGTGCCTTGGCCACACATGTTTTCTACAACGCAGGGTGGCGCGCTTACCAAGCTGGCTGGGTTCATTATTTGCGCGGACAAGCATCTGAAATGTTGGCGTGCGCCGAACGCGCCGAGGCCCACTGGTACAAAGCACGGGCTGGCAGTCGTGAGAGGGCTGCAGCTGTTCTATTGCGTGGACATGGTCAATTCCGGGAAAAGAACTACTTAGCCGCGGCCGCCAGTTACCGAGACGCCGTCGCGCTTGGCGCTTGCGTGGCTCCCGAGACGATAGATGTCGCCATCTGTCTGAACTGGTTGGCTAATGCCGAGGCTGCATCTGGCGATCTCAATTCCGCTGAGCGAGACTACCGCGAAGCTCTGCGGATCGCACGTGCCGTAAATTACCTTGAAGGCGTTGCGTACATCACTGGCAACTTAGCCGGCCTGGCGCTCGGCCGCCAAGACTGGCCCGGCGCGGAGGCCCTTGCTCTTGAGGCCCTTACTCTAGCTGAAAACGTCGGAAAACAAGAGTCGATAGCTCACAACTCGCGCCGCATTGCCGTGGCTCTCTCGCGGCAAGGGAAAACGGACGAAGCCATCCGCAACGCCCGTCGAGCGGTGAAGATTTTCCAAAAGCTCGCCTCTTGGGAACTCCCCTACGCCCAACAGATTCTCGCCGCATGTGAGAGTTCTGAAGGTTCTGATTGAGGAAAACAACTCCTACCGAAGCTGTCTCGGCGGCGGCGGCTTGTTTGGATCTTCAGAAGAGGTTCTGCTGCCGGTTTCGGAAATCATTTCTTTGATCGCACCGACGCTGGACAGCATGCTCGCGGTTTCCACCGGCATGAAGATGACCTTGGCGTTGTTGCTCTTGGTCATGTCGCGCAGGCTTTCGATGTAGCGCGTGGTGATCAGGTACTGCGCGGGGTTGCCGTGCTCGTGCATGGCGTCGGCTACTTGAGCGATGGCCTGCGATTCCGCCTCGGCGTTTCGCAATCGAGCCTGGGCCGCGCCTTCGGCGGCCAGAATTGCGGACTGCTTTTCGCCTTCTGCGCGAGTCACGGCGGCCTGCTTTTCACCTTCGGCGCGCGTAATCGCTGCCTGGCGATCGCCTTCGGCCTGTAACACCAGCGCGCGGCGATTGCGTTCCGCGGTCATCTGCTTTTCCATGGTGATGCGAACGTCTTCGGGCGGATTAATATTCTTCACATCCACCCGCGTCACTTTTACGCCCCATTTATCTGTCGCTTCATCCAGGATGATCCTTAGCTTGGCGTTAATCTGATCGCGCTGTGACAGAGTGTGATCCAGGTCCATATCGCCCATCACGGCGCGCATGCCGGTAATCGTCAATTGCACAATGCCACCGACGAGATCGTTCATCTCATATACGGCCTTAACCGGATCTGTGATTTGCCAATAGACAACTGAGTCGACGTGAATCGTTACATTGTCGCGAGTAATGACTGGCTGCGGCGGCAAATCGATGTACTGCTCGCGCAAATCGATCGATGTAATGCCGCCGCGCATGTTCGTCCAATACACCGCGCGGGGCTTGTCGAGAAACGGCACCAGGATATTTAGTCCGCTGGCAGCGACGCGGCTGAACCTGCCCAGCCGCTCGACCAACATCACCGTAGCCTGTGGCACGATCTTAATGGTCTTGGCCGCGATGACGAGCAAAACGATACCAATAAAAAATAGAAAGAAGATCAGCAGAAACGTCGGCAAAACAATTTCGGATCCTTGCAGAACCAGAATGGGGAATGACATCGTTCACCTCCGAAGGCTATGAGCCTGCAAACTATAACGAAACGGTTCCGTTTCGACAATCACCAGAATTCCGCGGCTCTCTCAATAACCAACGCCGCGTCGAGCACCTGCTTCTCATGAGCAGGTCGGCCAATGACCTGGACGCCCAGCGGCAACCCAGCTTCGGTACGAGCGACTGGAACCACTACGGCAGGCAAGCCAAACACGTTGACTGCCTGCGAATAACTGCAAGAACGAAAAATACTTATCGATTGTTCGCCGACCCAAACTCGCGTCGCACCGTGTTCGAATGCAGCCGTCGCACTAACCGGCGAAATAATTAACGGTGTCGCTCGCATCCATTGCAATAATCCTTCTCGATAACGTTCTCGCTCCATCAAAGCTTTCGCCAACGTCTCGGCGTTTTGAAGTTTTGTCTCGCGCGTAACTCCGCCGTTCGGCCGCAGCACGGGCGCGACTAATGGTCCAGCTTCGTGCTCATGTCCTCCATATCGATCGCGAATTTCTTCCGCCGCCGCAGCTGAGAACAACTCAACCCATAAGCGTTGACCTTCTGTAAAACCAGGCGGCGTTTCCTGGCGGACATTGAAGCCGGCATCGCGCAGGATATCGGCCGCACGCTGAGCTGCCGTGGCAATTTCTCCGGCCACCGGGGCCACTCCATTATCTGCGAACCACGCGACACTGACATTCCCTTTCTCGTTGTTGTCGGCGGGACGATTTTCAGATCTTTCGATCATCGCCTGAAACAGCAGATCAAGATCTTTCACGCAACGAGCCATTGGGCCAATGGCCGCACCCAGCGATAGCGGGCCGAGGGCCCGGGGAACGTGACCCTCCATCGACACCAGTCCACTCGTAGGTTTTAGTCCCGCGATTCCACAGAAGTGCGCCGGCACCCGAATCGATCCTGACAGATCGCTACCAACCCCGGCAGGTGAAAGCAAAGCCGCAATCGCCGCAGCTTCGCCGCCGCTTGATCCGCCAGCGGTGCGAGCCGCATCGTGAGGATTGTTAGTTCGGCCGAAAACCGGATTGTCAGTTTCGTAAGGTATCGCCATCTCAGGCGTATTCGTCTTGCCAAGAATAATCGCTCCCGCAGCTTTCAGCCGTGCCACCACGACAGCATCCTGGACGGGAATATGCTGCGCAAATGCGCGCGAGCCGTACGTAGTTCGGATCCCTTCCGTGTCGACGGTGTCCTTCACGGTGATGGGAAGTCCGTGAAGCGGGCCCGCAATCCTACCTCGGGAGACCTCCTCATCGCTCCCCCGAGCACGTTCAATTACATCAGTCGCTATCGTGACGATGGCATTTATCGACGGATTTACTTGTTCTATTCTCCGGAGATAGGCCTCGACGGTTTCAACCGAAGAGGCCTCGCGGGTCCTGATGAGTTGAGTGAGTTCAATTGCAGATTTTGAAGTGAGATCGTCGTTCACGATAAGTCGGAGCCAACAACAGGGCCCGGCGTGACGGCTTGACCGGACAGCACGGACTGTCGCGCGGCAAAAATGACCCGCATAACCGCGACCAAATCTGCGAACGGAATCGGCGCCTGCCCCGAAGTGCGGAACGCTGCAACCGTATCAGCGACTTCTCGCGATTGACCCTTGTCCTGGTTCGCAGCTTTTACGCGAGTAGGTTTACCACCCTTCACGATCTCAAGTGAGC
>JBIOZK010000235.1:0-9134 GCA_044870975.1 Pyrinomonadaceae bacterium | reverse complement strand
GGTCGGCTTCGACCTGGGCGAAGTCCGGGTTGACTGCCAGATCCAATGTTACCGTCGGGGTGAGTCCGTACTTCGCGGTGACACCTACATCGAACTTCAGCGGATCATTTTGAAACCTTCCGGGATCGAGTCGTGCCGGATTCGCTTCCATTTCTGCCGGCGTCAATGCGGCCACTCGCTTGCCGCCTTTGGAAAGCGTCATGCTGGGAATTACTTCGAGGGTGTGTTCGGTGGAAACGCCATCGAGTCCGGTGATGTGTCCTGACTGACTCAACAACGAAGAGATATCGCGGGAGTTCGGCATCCATGAATCGATCTCATCGTTGAAGCGATCGATATTGCGCCAGATATGAATTCCCCAAAGCTTTCCTTTTCCCGCTTCGTAGCGTAATGACTTGAAAGGAATCGCAACTTCGAGGGTCCAGCCGTCGGAGCCAATCAAGCCTTTTGACTCCATGACGATGTCGAAGCTCCAGTCCTGACTCTGACCTTCGATCATGATCGCATCGCCCTGCACACCCAGCGGGTTCCAACCAAGAATGTAAGCACGGCGCTGGTCGTTGAAGGTGTCCAGATAAACGCGCACATTATCTTCACTGAAGATCTCGTCCCGCTTGGCGACGCTCGCGCGGATCTTGTCCGGCTCGTCGTAACAATGAAACGCGAGATAGAGGGTGCGCGCGTCGTATCCAATCATCGCTTCCGTCGGCTTGGAGGGCGCGATGTTGTCACCCGGATTTGTTTGATAGAAATCTTTGAAGACCGCCGCCGTCTTCCAGGCTTCATCATCAAGCTTGCCGTCGATCACCGGTGGATGTTCGAAGCGAGGAATGGAAATCGGCTTGGCCTTTTCAGGAGGAATGACAACTTTAGGTTTCGCAGCGTTCGCCGGTTTGGCGGATGACGGCGAGGCAGACTGCGCTGCCGCGGCCATGCAAAAGCAAAGCAGCCATCCGAGCGGGGCGAGTCGCTTTCTGGTCATCAGCAGCCGAGTCTTGTCTGTTGGAAGACGATAATTCGCGCGAAACAGTTAACTTGCGACAGTGTACTGTCTTACGTTGCAGGTCATTAGACGTCACGGTCAAGCGGCCTGTTCCGTTTTTTACGCTTGGATACAGAAGTTTGTTCGTAGGTTGTTTGTTAAGGAGTGTTAAGTTTCGATCATCCAAAGCTCTTGCGGAAAAGGTAGGACATTTTGATGAAGACCGTGCGGCCATTGCGACGGAAGCCCGGTTCAAGTTGACCGCTGAAAGGGCTATAGCCGTTACGGGTCAGGTCGTCGTTGTATCCGATGTAAAGTGCGGTACCCGGATTGGGCGTCCAACCGAAAAGGAATTGGCCTTTGTAATTTGAAGCGAGTGAATCGAAATCAATCCGGCCGCGCGCAAAGATGAAGCGGGTAAACTGGTAAGTCGCTTTGGTCGAGATGATGTTCTCGTCAAACGCCAGCCTTCCGGTGTCGTATCTTCGCAGTCTCTGCTTGGTGTAACTGACGTTGATGCTGAGCGGCTTCGACGGTGTGTAGTTTATCCCGCCATTGAAGTTGAAGAAGCTGCCGGGGCCTGGGTCCTGCGGCGCTCGACATTGAACCGGCAAGGCCCCACCCGGCGGCAATATGGCCGGATTGCAAAGTCCCACCGCTGTGGCCATCTGTTGCGTCACCGCCGGAATGCTGACGCGCGGATATTTTGGCCCCGCCCCAAAGTCGTAATCCAGATTGCCGTACGATTGATTAACGAAAAAATTAAAGTTGAATTTCTGGTTGACGTTCGATTGCCCCCAGATGTAAGCCCCGCCGTTGGGATGTGAACGCTCGGCGTCGTCGCCCCAGAATGTGCACCGGTTTTGCTGCGCGCAGCCAGTGCCAAAGAATTTTCGACTCGGGCCAAACTCTTCTTCGAACACGCGTTCGTAACCGATATCCACGCCCACACCGATCGAAGTCTGCCGCGGGAAGTTCCACTGCATCTGCGTTTCGTTGTTGTAGACCTGAAGATTACCGCTCCAATCGAAGTTGGTTCCGAACGAGTTGTAAACGCGCCACGAGATCAATTTTGCTTTCGGGTGCGGCTCGGAATTGTAACGAACGAACAGGTTGTGATTGTTCGTATTCACCCGGCGATTGAATCCGAGATCGGAACGGTAATAACGTGTGCGGCCGACGGATGAATACTCATAGCCGAAATGCCGGCCACTCATGTTGTAATCGGTCGCATAGATAAAACCGTTCTCAGGGCGGCTGAACGAACGGCCTTCATCCGGATAAAAATAGTTCTCACGCGAATGCGTTACGAGGACCTGCGCATTGAACGTCGTGACCTTGTTAATGCGCAGTTTTGTATCCACGCCCCCCAACTCGTTGTACTGATCGACGAAGCGGCGGTAGGTACCGAGAAATCCGATAAACGAATCCTTCGCGCCGATATCGTGCTTCAGTCGCAGAATACCGGCGCTCGCGTTCTTATCGACGAAGCGGGAATTGGCCGTCAGCCGTTCCTCGGCCGAGTAGTTGCCGGGGGCATTGTCCGAAGCGACGAGCAAACCAAAAGTGTTGCGATTGACTTTTCCCGTCAGCTTCACCGCAAAGTCCGGATCGACAATCGTGCGCGTGTGGACGGCGGCGATTTGTGAGTTGAAGATGTCGATGCCTTCCAGAAAGAAGGGGCGTTTCTCAGGAAAGAAAATCGGAAAACGCTGGTTGGCCGTTACCACCAATTGATCGGATTCAATCTGCGCAAAGTCCGGATTCAGCGCAAAGTCCAGCGTGACGTTCGGCGTAATCGTGTATTTGCCCGTCAAACCCGGGTCGAGATGGATGGGTTCGTTAACCATGCGGCCGGGATCGATCATTCCCGCAGCAAGTTGCGCCGATGACAGCGTAGCTTTTCGCTTTCCGGTCTCAGACACAGTCAGGCTGGGAATCAATTCGAGCGTGCGCTCGGTCGAAATACCATCGAGCCCGGTGAGATGTCCCTCCTGCGCCAGCCAGCTTGAGTTGTCACGGCTGATGGGCATCCACATATCCAGCTCGTTGTTGATGCGCTTGATGCGCCGCCAAAAGTGCACGCCCCAAAGTTTGTCCTTGCCCGCGACATAGCGCAGCGACTTGAAAGGAATCGCAACTTCGACCACCCAGCCGTCACTGGTCACGCTGCCTTTCGATTCCATGACGATGTCAGGATTGAAATCTTCGCCGTTGTCAGTCCAGCTGCCGTCGGCCTGAATGCCGAGCGGATTGAAATCAAACTCGTAAGCCTTGCGCCCGTCGTTAAAGGTGTCGAACAAAATCCCGACGTAGTCGTCGTTAAAGATGTTGTCGCGCTTGGCGATGGTGGCGCGGACCTTGTCCGGCTCGTCGTAACAATGAAAGGCAACGTAGATGAACTTGGCGTCGCGGCCCAGGAATACTTCCGTGGGCTTCGAAGGTGCGATGTTGTCGCCGGGCTGCACCTGATAAAAGTCCTTCAGCACCGCCGCGCGTTTCCACACCTCATCGTCAAGTTTGCCGTCGATTACCGGAGCGCGTTCGAATTTTGGAAGCGTCACCGGATTCTTTTTCTCAAGCGGCAGCTCAATTCCAGCTTTAGAAGGCGTCGTGGTTGAAGCATGTGCAGACTTATTTTCAGGCTTCGGTGATCCGGCCGGCGGCGCCGGCGTTACGAGCGAAGATTGCGAAAATGAGGGAACTACACTGAGAGCTAGTAGGCCGATTAATAAAAGAAACTTTGTCATGCAACCTGCTGGCGCAAAAACATCTCGAGGCAGCGCCGTTAATTGTTTTGTGCTGATCAGAACCAGAACGTGTTCGGGAATGAGACGAACACTGAGCCTACGTTCCGATTCTTATTAAAGTTCGTCGTCGGGGGGACTGTTTACAATTCTTTACAACTCCTGTCAGAACCGGGAGCGGTAGCAATCGGATCATTCGCAATAAGACTTGATCAGATCGTACCGCTCCCTGTTCTAACCACTATCAAAAACTCAGACGCAGTTGCGCAAAGATGCGTCTATTGCCCGCGCCCTGACTACCGCTCGGACCAAAGCCGCCATACTGATTGACGTTAAGCGATTGGCCGAAGTAAGGCGATGACAGATTGCCAACCGGGGTTCCCAGATTGACGTTATTAAAAAGGTTCAGGAAGTTCACCGATGCTTGCAGCGTGTAACGCTTTGCTTCGGGAGGCCCTGAAGGCCTGGTCGCCGGCGCTGCACCTCCAGCCGCCGCCGTCGCTACATGCTGGTTCTTGACCGGTGCTGCCGCTTTGCTCTTATTCGCTGACGGCATGTCGCCAAACATCCACGACTTCATCACCCGCAAATTGACCGAGAAAAATCCCGGGCCGTGACCGTAATTGCGCGGGATAAGTTTCTCACCAGGCGCCGGACGCAAATTGAAATTGCCAAACCGCGTGCAGACAATATTCACGGCAGGACTTGCACAGTTCGTCCCTGCCGCGGCAAACGACGGTCGCTCGGTAAAGAGGTCATCGCCGTTAATATCCTGCCCGGTGATGATATTAAACGGGCGTCCTGTTCCGGCATTGATGAACGGATTCAGCGAGATTCCCCACCACGGCAGATTGAAAGTTCCGAAGGCGTTGACGCGATGACGCGTGTCGCCGCCGGCGCGACCGTACTCACCGCTCAAGTCGTACATGTTCACCGGGAATAGTCCGCCCCCCTGACCGTCAGAGTTGTTGTTCGATTTGCCCCAGTTGTAATTGGCAACGAATGAAATCGATTTCGAGAAGCGGCTATTCACGCTGACAAATATCTGTTCCTGGTTGTACGAGCCCGTCGCTTCGTATTGATAGATTTCGCCGACGTTGCCGTAGGGGCGGATACCGTTCGCGTTGTCAGCGGTAATCGAACCCGGCAATGGTTGGTTGATGTCGCGTGCGCGAATGACGTGCGTAATGTGCAGGTAATAGGCGCCCGCTGTGAGCGTCGTGCGCTTGGGCAGCTGTCGCTCGACCTGCACCGCTTCGAAAATAAACGTCGGCGTGTGCAGCAGCGGATCGACCTGCCATCTAATCGTCTGCGACTGCGGCAGACTGTTTACCGGCGGCACGTTCGGGAAAGCATCCAGGGGAGAGCTAACCGGCGGCACGAATTGACCGTTCACAAACAGGGGCGTTTCGCTGACGCTGAACTGCTGCGTCGTCACCCCATCAAAGCGCTTCGCCTGTAGCGTATTGAATTCACCAAAACGGTTGTAGAAGATTCCGGCGCCGATGCGAATCACAGTCTTGGGCGGCTTGCCGCCGGCGGCCGCACCCGGCGACCACGCCAGAGCGACGCGCGGCGCAAAGTTCGGGCTGTGAGTATTCGTCTGAAACTCGTAGCGGAGTCCGTAGCTGAACAAAAGATTCGGCCGGACCTTCCAATCATCCTGTGCGAACAGTCCGATATCGTGCTGAGAAACCGTCGCCTGCGGGTTTCCGGAGGTGATAGAAAAAATGGACGCACCGCCTCCCAGCGTGCGAACCTGCGTCGGGCTCAATCCCATCTGTTGATACAGCAGCGTGCGGCGATAGCGCTCAAGGCTGTCAACGAAGACCGGCGGCGCCGTTAGTATCGGAACATTGTTGGCATCAACCTGAGGCACAAAGGCGCCGGCAAAAGTATAAGTCCCGCCGAAATTATTCGGGTTGATATCGTCAATGTGCGAGCCACGCACGCGAACGCCAAATTTGGCCGCGTGAGTCTTGTGTTGCCAGCCAAGAAAATCGCTGAACTCCCAGCGCTCAAAAATATTTGTGGCATGACCGACCTGCGAGCCACCGCCGGTGAACGAGCTGCTCACATTGATGGTCGGCTGCGTCGTATTGCCAAAATTCTCGTTCCGCCCTCGTTGCCATTGGAAACGGGCTTCGTTGAGCAGCGTCAGTCCCAGAATCGCCGTCTCAGTTATCTGAATGTTATGAAAGGTTGATTCCGAGTTATAGGCGCGCTCGGGCAATGAAAAACCGCCGACGCCGCCGTTCTGTGTACTGTCCTTGTTGAAACCATAACGAGCGACCAGCGTGTTTCGGTCATTCAACTGATAGTCGAGTCGCGGACTGAAGTTGAAGGATCGCCGCGGCACCACCACACCAAACCCGAGATCCACGGGATTCAAATTTGGCCCGAGCACGGTCGCCGTCACCAACGAATTATCGTCAGTTTCCAAACGCTCGATATTGAAGAAGAAGGATGCCTTCCTGGCGATTAGCGGGCCGCTCACATTGCCGCCGAAATATCGAATCTGAAACGGTGGCCGATTAAAGGCGAAGGGATTGCGCGAGTTCAGGCTCTCATCAGTGAAATTATAGAACCCGCCGCCGTGAAATTTGTCTGTGCCGGGCTTGGTAAGAATGTCGGTGCGCGTGGACGGCTGATCGTTTTCCGCGGCGAAAGGATTCTGGTTAATGCGAATTTCGCGGATCGAACTCTTCGGCGGAACGGTACCGTTTGAGAAGCCGTCGACATAGATTTCGCCACCGCTCGCAGGTCCCACCGGCGGGCCGGCGAGTGCCTGTAGTGCGGCTGCCAATTCATCCGGATTATCCGGCAATATGTCGAGATCCTTGCCCGCCACCACCGTCTGATTTCCGTTGGCAGTGGCCTCCACGCTGATGGGTTGTTCCGAATTAACGGTGACGCTCTGGTCGGCAATTGCGACTTTCAACACCAGCTCGAGCGAGGCCGCCAGATTCGCCGTGATGTTCACCGGCGTCTGTTCCGTAGTCGCGAATCCTTTTGCGTTGGCGGAAACTTTGTAGGTTCCCGCGCTCAAGCCATCGAACGCATATTCACCGTTGCCGTTGGCCGTCGCTGTTTTTTGTTCGCCGCTGGCCGAAGTCAACGTCACGGTCGCACCCGAGACCAGTCCGCCAAGTTCGTCTTTAACGATGCCCCGCAAAGTGCCGCGGGATTGTTGCGCCAATAATGGAGTTGCCGACAGCATCAGCCCGAAGCATGCAGTCGCAATCATTCGTCGAATAGTTTTATTTGTGTACACAGCTATTTACCCCTGAATGTTGACGCACGAATTTTCTTTTGATTAACGGGGCGTGGGCTAGTCGCCCCCAGGTTAAAGGGTTACGCAGCCATTTCTGCGGGCTGCCCGTTGGCTCGGTTTTCCGATCCAAAGAGAAGTTGGTAGCGCTTAATCTTGGCATTTAGCGTGGTGTGCTTGACGCCGAGCAGTCGCGCCGCGCGCGCCTGGTTTCCGTTAGTGCGCACTAACGCTGCGCGGATCAGGTCAGCCTCGAATTTGCGTACTTCCTCATCGAGGTTCAAGTTGTGATTTGAATTAGAAGCGGTCGTCTGCTTGAGACAGTCAACCGCATTAAGCAATTCGACCGCCACGTCGCGCAAAGAACTGAGCCGGCTCTCAAACGCCTCATCACGCAGGAGATTTGCCGCTTGTCTTGACGTGTTTGGATCTTCAGTTTTCCAAGTAAGTCCGTTCATGTTCCCCCCTTTTTCTAGCCCCTGAAGTTTCGGTTGTTATCGATCGAGGGTGGCGACAGAGAACCCTCCGGTTAAATTGAACGAGACACTGAGCGTACGTTCTCGTTCTCGCTAAAGTTCGTTTCCGAGGAGACTCTTCACAATTCTTTACAAATCAAATTAGGCGGACCCAACTATTTCGCCAGCAGCTCGTTAAGAAATGCCGCCGCCCGCTCGTCCCTGGTCTGTCCTAACATCTGCACCGCGAGCTTTCGCACTTCTACCCTGGGGTGATTGCGCGCCGTGCGAATCAAGATCGGAATCGATTCGTCTTTCGGACGACGACCGATCGAGATGACTGCTTGTCTCTGAAGTTCAAGCTGGGGACTTGCATCGAGCGTGTTCGTGAGCGCGCTGAGACTCTTGTCGCCGGGGATTCGGCCTAAGCCGCTGAGCGCACTCTTCTTTAGTTCAATGTCGCTCGACCTCAGCATGACGTCGTTGCCGGTCTGCGCAACCTGAATCAGATAAGTTGCGGCTGCATCCCGATTGTCATTCCGCGCGATGCCGCTGAGCGCCCGCCGCTTCAACTCGTTCGAGGTCATCGTCTCGTAAAGATTCTCGAGCAAAGGCAGCGTCCCCGCGGCCCGACTCATCCCCAACGCCGACATGGCCTGTTGCCGCGCATCGCCTGATTCAGTCTGGTTGCGAACAATTTCAGCGAGCAGCGTGTTCTTGGCCTGGCTCTCGGGCGTGTAGCCCAACCAATAAATGGCGCGATTGCGAATTGACTCGGACGCTGGACGCTTAATCAGTTCCGTGAGGATTCCCTCGACGCGGGCGTCATCATGCAGGGCGATCGCATAAGCCGCGCGATCCGAGAGCCGACTGACTTCGGGCAAAGTCGAATCGATTATCGACTTGAGATAATTCAGGCTCTCTTCGTTTGCCGCCTTGCCGCCCCAGTAAACCGGATAGCTGCTGAACTGATGATTACGCCTCAGGTTGTAAACCTCAGCGCGGGTAAACCGGTCGAGCGATTTTTCAAAGAGCAGGAACAAACCCAACTCGCGCGTTTCATATTGCGAGTCCGACATGATCGACCAACCGTCGTTTGAAAAGCTGATCGTGCCGCTGTCGTTCACAATTTCGAAATCGACCGCCACGCCGGGCCGCACCTCGAATTGATAGCCGACCCAAAACAATCCGGTTGGTGAGCTCGCTTTACCTTGCGCCACCGCGCTGTCGATCTTTGCTTTCAGGTTCGCGCCATCAACCGGCGTAAAGTTCTTCGATGGTTGCGCCGCGGTTCCGATTACTATTGCGAACACAAAGAGCGTTGCGAAAAATAATCTCGGTAATCTAAACACCGCCGTCCTCCATTTTGTGGCAGTCTCAATTTTGGCCAACACTGCGCCCGTCAGGGCAGACGATTCCTGATTCGAGTCGGGCCGGAGCCCGACTCAAATACAGTTCTGGACTATGAGTCGCCGCGGTTACTGCTTGAGCAGCTCTTCGAAGAACTGAATCACGGCTGGATTCTTGTTCTTACTGGCGAGCAGCATCACGATGCGGCGCTTGCGTTCGATTGGCGTCTGGGGATTTCTGGCAACCGAGATTAGCTTGTCGATCACCTTCTGATCGTTGGAGTAAGCCAACGAATTGAGAATCTGGTCTTTGATGGTCTCGTCCTTCTC
>JBIOZK010000234.1:0-12883 GCA_044870975.1 Pyrinomonadaceae bacterium | reverse complement strand
TTAGTGCGGGATTATCTTCTTGACAACCTTGAAGGTCTTCTTCGCGCCGTCTTTGGTTACGCCGACAACCTTGCCGGCCCCTTCCCAGGTTTTTGTACCGACCGCGGTTGCAGTGTCGCTGGTTTTGTCGACTACCATCACCGTGCCGTCGACGGTTTTGCCACCGACCGCCTTGCCGGTGCTGGCGGTTTTATCGATGACCGTCTCGGTGCCTTCGATGGTTTTTTGGCCAACTGCCTTGCTGGTGCTGGCGGTCTTGTCGATTACCGTCTCGGTGCCTTCGAGGGTTTTTGAACCAACCGATTTGGTGGTGCTGGTGGTTTTGTCGATTACCGTCTCGGTGCCCTGGACGGTTTTTTCGCCGATCGCCTTGCCAGTCTTCTTGGTCTTGTCAACGACGTCCTTCCCGACTTCTTTGGACTTGTCGAGGGGATCCTCGCCGGCGCTTCTGGCATACGCTTTGGTCGAGCTGACGCCGATGGTGCTGAGTGTCAACGCTATCCCAAATAACAGGATAGCCGCCGATGTCAAAAATCTATTGATCACTGCTTTCGCCTCCTAGAGTTGAATGGGGGGCAGTGTCGCGGCCATTATGCGCGAAAGATGGGTGCTTGGCGAGAAAAATCTGGGATCTCGGAAATCGGGCGTCTGTTCCGTGTTATTGAACGGGCGGAAACACTCCAATGGGTCAGGACGATTTGCACGATTCTCAGCGGCAGCAAACATGGCCGTCCCCGGAGGGGACGAATTCAATAGCCGGTGACCACGTCAACGGGACTAACCGCAATTACAATTCATCGACCCTGTGAGGGTCGGATTGTTCGACCCTCACAGGTCGGAATGTGTTTTTTAATGATTTATCCGTGGGCGGTGCCCACGGCTATTGAATTTCACGCCTGCGGCGTGATGCCGCCAAGCTCGGTCAACGACGGCAGCAGCGCCGCGCCGCGCGGCATGATGTAACCGGTGGCGTTTGGGGATGCGTTACTCATTGCTTCATCTATTGAGCGGACCTTAGTCATCCTCATCGCGCGGGTTTGCTCTTCGCGCAAATCAGTGACGACCTGGACGCGGAAGCGTTCGGACTTGGTTAGCAAAGACCAGGCCGTCTGTCCATTCACTTCGTAAGCGTCACGCAGCCGAGTTTCCAGCGCGCGCGAGTCTGCTGATTCAAACCATTTCATGAAATCCGCACGGCCCAAACCGTCAGCACACTCGGCCAGCAAAACGATCGTGCCGCCGTCGGCGCAGGCATGAGCCGCCATGTCGAGTGCTTTGTGCGCCTGAATCATGTTGATGTCGTATGGCGCGCCACCGCAGCTGACGATAACCACCTCACGCTGCTCGGGAATCTGCGCGGAATAACTGGCAGCGTAATCTACGCACGCGCGTCGATGCGCGGTGCGCCAGTGGCCGGCGAAAATCTTCTCGACCCGACCTTGATCGTTGACAATTGCATTGATTGAAAAAGCCGGGTTGATAATTTCCGCCACGCGTTCGCATTCTTCGCTTACCGCATTGCCATCGAGCAGGGCCGTTCCTACTCCCGCCCGGCGCCCGCCGTGTTCAAAATCAAGCGCCAGCATGTGCGTCGCGGCAATTGTCCGCGCCGAAGCGAGGCCGGGACAAATCGATTTGCGGCCGCCGGTGAATCCGGCAAAGTAATGGAAGCCGACGGCGCCGGTAATTATGATTTTCGAGTGTTCCTTGAGGGCGCGATTGACTTCGATGGGAACGCCGCGTTCCGTCGTGCCAATTTGAATTAGCTGCGCCGCGTCGGCAGCATCGTGGTCGATTGTCCGTATGCGTTGGGCAATGAATTGAGTCAGCAGTTCAACTTTCTCTTGCGGCCGCACCGCGCGATGAATGCCGGTCGCAAAGATGATCGCGATTTCGCCCGGTTGAATTCCATCTTGTATCAAGCGGCGCACCAGCAGATTAATTATCTGAGCGCTGCCGGTGGCGCGGGTCCCGTCCGAGCAGACGATCAGGACTGAATCTCCGGGCGTGATTAGATCAGACAACTGCGGAGAATCGATCGCAGCATCGAGCGCGGCATTGATTTCCGCGTCGGTCAGCGCGTTGGTGTCAGATTCATGAGGAACGAGTACGTCGAACCGGCGGTCGTCGTAGTCAAACCGAATCGATTCATGCCCGTAACCGAGGTCGATGGTCGCCATTGCTTAATCGAGGGTGTAGGGGGTTGGGTTTAGGGTGTAGAGATTTGCTACGCCCACATCACTGACAAATCTCTCAAATTGCAAATGGAAAGTGCCTTTCATCTACACCCTACACCCTACACCCTATCCCCTGCTCCCTAACGCAGCCTCAGTGCCGATCGTGCGCCAACAAATGACCGGCGGTTCGCGCGATGCAATACATGTCGTTCGGATCGCAGCCTTCGACTTCGACCTGAATTGTCGAGTGCGAGATTCCGAACCGTGACTTCAATTCATGGTTGACTGAGCGCAGGACGTCCTCGCCGCTGCTGATGCTCTGCTCGCCCACCTTGATGTGACAGCTACAGGCGATGATCCCGGAACCGATGGTCCACACGTGCAGGTCGTGCACCGCCAACACGCCGGGAACTTCAACAATCGTCTGTTCGACGGCGTCCATGCTCATGCCTTTCGGAATCGATTCCAACAGCACGTTGACGGACTCCTGCAGAATTCCCCAGGAACTCCAGAGGATCAGAAAGCCGATCAGGATTGAGATGAGTGAATCGGCAACCGTAAGTCCGGTCAGCGCGATCATTAAACCGGCAGCCACCACGCCAACGGCTGAAATCGCGTCGCCGACCATGTGCAGGTACGCGCTGCGAACATTCAGGTCGTGCGCGGCATCGCCTCTGAGCCAGAGACTAATGGCCAAATTCATTATGATCGCCATCAGGGCGAGGATGATCACCGGTCCGCTGTGCACCTCCAGCGGTTTGCCGAGGCGGCCTGCGGCTTCGCGAAAGATCAGCAACGCAATCACCACCAAAGAGACCGCGTTGACGAGCGCCGCCAGTATTCCCACGCGGTGATAACCGAAGGTGTGTCTTTGCGTCGACGGTTTGCGCGCGATCCACACGCCGTACCAGGCGAAGAACAACGCCAGCGCGTCAGCCAGGTTGTGTCCGGCATCCGAAATGAGCGCGAGCGAATGTGACAGATAACCGGCAATCGCCTCGGCGATGACAAACGCAAAGGTAATCGCCATCGACAAAACCAATCGACGGCCGGTCGCGCTGGTACCGTGATGATGACTGTGCGCCATGCTATTGCCAGTGGCACAGACTTCAGTCTGTGATCGCGCTACTAAATCACAGACTAAAGTCTGTGCCACTATCCGACGCATGGTAGCAAAAACGGCCCATCAGCACACGAGTGTTCACGTCGTGGCATCGGTGTTAGAATCCTGCTCTTCTCGAACGACAAATTTCCAAAACGTTCTGCCAACCTGTTCACAGGAGATTGCCTGTCATGCAAATCCGTCGGTGCCTGCTGTGCTTATCTGTTGCGTTAATTGTCTTGTTTTGCCTTTGCGGCTCCGGCGCCGCGCAAAGCTTTTCGCTTGAGCAAGTGATGAGTTCGCCTTTTCCTTCCGATCTCGTAACCTCAAAGCGGGGTGACAAACTCGCTTGGGCGTTCGACGCGGAAGGCAAGCGCAATATCTGGATTGCCGAGGCGCCTGCGTACGCGGCGCGGCAGCTCACGCATTACGACAAGGATGATGGCGGCGAACTGACGGAGCTGGTCTTCGCGCCCGGTGGTGGTTTGATTGCCTTTGCCCGCGGCAATGAGCAGGGCAAGAACTCGGCAGGCGAATACGCGAACCCCACGTCAGATCCGTCAGGCACAAAGAAAGAAATTATGGTGGCCGACACTCGCACTGGCCGCGTCACGGCGATCGGCGAGGGTGAGGCCCCGATGTTCAATCCCGCCGGCGACCAAATCATTTACAGCCGCGAAGGCAAATTGTGGACAGCACCGCTGATCGGTGGCAAAGAACGAAAGCTCTTCGAAATTCGCGGGAACATCGGCGCCCACGAATGGTCACCGGACGGATCGCGCCTGGCGTTTGTCGCCAATCGCGGTGACCACAGTTTCATCGGCGTCTATGATCCGCGGGGCGGCGGCATTCGATTTTTGTCGCCCAGCGTCGACCGCGACCTGGCGCCGCGATGGTCGACTGATGGCCGGCGCATAGCTTTCCTTCGTCTGTTTAATATTTCCGATTCGTTTTCGATGGATCGAGAACGAATGCAACCCTGGGCAATCTTCGTTGCTGACGCTCGCACTGGCGACGCCAAACAAATCTGGCGTTCAGGCGATCAGGAGAACGATGCGTATCCCGGCGGCGCCGCCGGCGATTTTTGGCAATGGGTAGCCGGCGACCGTCTGCTTTTTCCGTCGGAAAAAGAGGGCTGGATGCATCTCTATTCAATCTCTGCCGAGGGTGGCGGACTGACTGAATTGACGCCAGGCAATTTCGAAGTAGAAAACATCGCGCTGCCTCCCGACAAAACATTTGTCCTATTCTCGACGAATAAGAGCGACATCGATCGTCGCCATCTTTGGTGGGTAAAAGTCGGCGGCGGGGCCCCCCGGCAAGTCACTGCCGGCGAAGGCATCGAGATGTATCCGGTGCTCTTCGACAACGGCCGCCGCGTTGCCTTTCTTCATTCAACGGCGCAGGAACCGTTCATGCCGTTCACTGCCAACATTGACGGCTCGAACCGAAAACCGTTAGCGCCACAGGCACTGCCAAAAGATTTTCCGACGGCGCAGCTTGTCGTTCCGGAACAAGTAATTTTCAAAGCCGCCGACGGGCTCGAGATACACGGTCAACTTTTCAAGCCGAAGAATGCCTCGGGCAAAATGCCGGCGCTGATCTTCACGCACGGCGGGCCGCCGCGGCAGATGCTGCTTGGTTGGCATTACATGTACTACTACCACAACTCATACGCGATGAATCAATATCTCGCGAGCCGTGGCTACATGGTTTTGTCGGTGAATTACCGCAGCGGCATCGGTTATGGCCGCGCGTTTCGGCTGGCGCAGCATCGCGGGGCGCGCGGCGCTTCGGAATATCAGGATGTGGTGGCCGGCGCCAAATACCTGCGCAGCCGTGACGACGTTGACACGAAGCGCATTGGGTTATGGGGCGGCTCGTACGGCGGATACCTGACGGCGCTCGGGCTCGCGCGCAACTCCGACATCTTTTCAGCCGGGGTAGATTTTCACGGCGTGCACGATTGGAGTCAGCGAGTCGGCGGTTTGCCGCTGCAATTCAATAATCAGGAACAGACCCGGGTCGCCCGCGAGTCGTCGCCAATATCTGCGGTCGATAAATGGAAGTCACCGGTCCTGCTGATTCACGGCGACGACGACCGCAACGTCGAATTCTCGCAGACCGTAAATCTGGTGCGGCTATTGCGGAAGAACAATGTGTATTTCGAAGAGCTGATTTTCCCGGACGAGATTCATGACCTGTTGCTGCACAAGGACTGGGTGCGTTCCTACCGCGCGGGCGTGGACTTTTTTGATAAGCACCTGAAGTGACGCTAAGCTGTCAGCTTGCGTCGCGCACTGACAGTTGGCGTTACCAGATGACCTTTAATCCGAGCAACATTCTCATCATCGATTTCGGGCAGCTCGGCGACGTCGTGATGAGCCTTCCAGCGCTGCGCGCGGTTCGCGAAAAATTCCCGCTGGCCCGCATCACGATCGCCGTCGGCAAACCGGGCGCCGAAATCATTGCCATGTCGGGCTATGCCGACGCGACGATCGAAGTCGATCGAGTCGCGTTAAGAGATGGATTCAAGCCGCTCTCAGTTTTCAAAATATTAGATATCGTCAAAGATGTTCGCCGCCGCAAGTTTGATTTCGTCGTAGACCTGCACAGCTTCTCGGAAACGAATTTGCTCGGTTACTTCTCGCGCGCGCCCCAACGTTTGTTCGCGCGCCGGCCCGGCCGATCACTCGATTTTCTTTCGAATTACAGGCCAAAACCGCCGGTCGACCGGAACGATCCAAAGCAACACTTAGTCGATCGTTATTTGGATGTGCTCCAGCCGCTCGGCATAAAAGACGCCCCGCGCAGCCCCCGGCTGTCGCTTCGGTTAGATTATTACGCTGCCGTGGACGAGATGCTGAAAAAAGCAAAAGCAAACACGGGTTCGGTGCTGGTTGGGCTGTTTCCGGGCGCGGGTCATCCAGGCCGATGCTGGCCGATTGAAAAGTTTTCGCTGCTCGCTGACTTTCTCGCCCGCAACGATGAACTGCGTCCCATAATTTTTGTCGGACCTGAAGAGCGGCGGATGCTTCCGAAGATTCGCGAGTTGTTTCCCCCACCGTCCCTCATCCTAGACCGGCTCTCAATACCTGAACTCGCGGCGGCGCAGTCTCGGCTCGCTGTCTTTGTTTCCAACGACACCGGGCCTGTCCATATAGCCGCTGCGGTGGGAACTCCCGTCGTCGTACTCATCGACTTGCCTACCCCACACGCTTATATCCCGGTGAGCGATGCGCAACGTCTACTGTTCAGCGAAAGCGTCGGAGAGATCGAAGTCGAAGAAGTTTACGCCGCGACCCGCGAACTATTAACCGCCGATAGAACCTCAAGTCTGTTCACCAGCTAGCCGCATATATGTTTCCAGGAAAAACTCACAAATACTTTTTCTTCGCCGGGTTGACGTTAATGGTTTTGGTGTCGGTGCGCCTGCTCGGCGGCCAGATATCGCGCAAAGAGGCGACCTCTAAGCAGGCAACGGCCACACCAACTGAGAAGAGTGAGAATGCGACGCGGCCGGGGGACGCCGCTCTCACGGCTGCGATTGATCGAGTGCTTAATGAAGTCCCTCCGGAAGGTGGCCGTTTCGGCGTCTTCGTTCTGTCGTTGAAAGATGGACGTGTCCTGTACGCGCGCGACGCGGCCAAAACATTTACACCGGCCTCGAACATGAAGGTGTACACCACTGGCGTCGCGCTCGATTTACTCGGCGGCGATTACCGTTGGCGTACTTCCGTCTACGCGAACAAGCAACCTGACCCAAACGGCGTCATCGACGGCGACCTAACTCTGTACGGCCGCGGCGCGCCAGATTTGGTTTCAAAATCGAAGGGTAATGAATCATCGCTCTCGAGGTTGGCGGATCAACTTTATCAGGCCGGCGTGCGCGAAGTCCGCGGCACTATCGTGGGCGACAACAGCTACTTTCGCGGCGAACTGTTCGGCTCGGGCTGGCAGTGGAATGATCTTCAGTGGTACTTCGGCGCGGAACCCAGCGCGCTGTCGATTGATGAAAACAGTGTCGAGGTCACGATTGCTCCCGGAACGAAACCGGGAAGCACCGCGAATGTCGTAATCAACCCGGGTTTCAGTCCCATTCAACTGATCAACGACACAAAGACCGGCGCCCAGAGTGACGACACCACTATTGGAATGCTGCGCGATCTTTCAGGCAATCGTCTTCGCGTCTGGGGTGACTTTCCGGTAAACGGGCGAGCCTTCTCAGCTTTTCTCTCGGTGCACGATCCGGCGTTGTGGGCCGCGACGCTATTCAAGCAGGCGTTAACATCGCACGGCATCAAGGTCACCGGCGAGCCGCACACCCGAGACTTTCGCACAACGGACCACGAACGATTCGATGTTCAAAAGGCGGTCGAGCTGGCCCATGAAGACAGCGCTCCGCTTAGTTCGATTGTTCGCCACACCAACAAGGAAAGCGACAATCTCTACGCGGAACTCATCCTGCGCACGATTGGCAAGGAACGCGGTGCGTCTGTTCCCGATCCGGACCCGCGCAAGAATCGCGAACGCGGCGACGATGAAGCAGGTGCAGCTGTGGTTCGCTGGTGGTTGGAATCAAAAGGCATCAACACCAAAGGCCTGGCGTTTCGTGACGGCTCGGGATTGTCACGCCTCGACCTAATCACGCCCGAGACAACCGCGCGTTTGCTCATCGCCATGGAGCAGTCAAAGTCTGCGCAAATGTTTTATGAATCTCTTCCGGTCGCGGGCCGCGACGGCACGCTGAGCTCGCGGCTTAAAAGATTAACAAGCCGGGTCGCTGCCAAGACCGGCACGCTGACCTACACGCACTCGCTTTCCGGCTATGCCACGACTCCCGAAAACGACACTTTGGTCTTCTCAATCATGTGTAACGACGCGACTGCCGGCCGGGTCGCGGTGCAAGTAATAGACGACATTGCCTCCATAATTGCCGATTTTCGGACCGCGAAACCGACCAACTAGCCCGAGCGCAGCGAAATTCTCAATAAAATCGTCTGTTTTTGCTCTAGACAAACACAGTTCAACCTCGTAAGATTGGAGTAACGGCGTGCCCCGCCTTCGTGATCGCAAGGTTTTTGCCGCGGTCCTCATCGTTCAGTTTCACACCAGGAGTCGATGATGTTGCAGCCACTTACCCGAGGTTTCTGTGTCTGTCTTTTTGTCATTACCGTTAGTCTTGTCGCGACCGCTCAGAGCAATCTGACCGCGAAAGCGAATCTTCAACCGACAATCACCGCTGCGAACGACAATAGCGACCGTGCTCGGGACGGGTTGCTGGGACCCGTTCGGCGCGTACGTACCGAAGTGGTCAAAGTTTCCAATGCGACCGGCAAGATGCTTGAAGACAGCAAACGCGTCCTGCTCGAAACTGCTGAGTACGACATGAAGGGCGCCAAAACCCAAAACCAGTATTTTCCGGTAACCGGCAGTGCGCTCACGGGCCGCGAGACCTACAAGTACGACGACAAAGGCAACATCAGTGAGATGACGTTGCTCAATGCCGATGGCTCGTTGTTGAGCAAGGAAGTTTACAAATACGAATTCGACTCGATCGGCAATTGGGTGAAGATGACTACTTCGATTGCCGTCGTCGAAAATCAAAAGATCGAATTCGAGCCGAACGAGATCACCTATCGCACAATTTTTTATTATCTCGATGCCTCAATGGCGAAGATGCTGCAACCCGGCGCCCCCGCCAGTGGCGAGCCTGCGCGCGTGAATGCAGCTTCAGTGCAACTACCTTCGACCTCCATCGGCAAGCTGGCGTCGTCCACTGCCATCCAACTGCCCGGCGCCAATGTCTCGAATTCAAATTCAGCGAACTCACAACGAGTGAGCGTGACGAATGAAAGTGAAGCGCCGGCGCCGCGGATTCTTAAGCCCGTTTCGGGTGGAGTCCTCAACGGTAAGGCTTTGAGTTTACCCGTCCCGGTTTATCCGCAAATCGCGGTGCGCGCGCGTACCGTCGGCATGGTCGAAGTCGAAGTGACTGTCGATGAAAACGGCAAGGTCATTTCGGCCCGCGCGACTAGTGGGCCGCCAACATTACGCGATGCAGCAGTCGACGCTGCGAAGCACGCGCGTTTTTCGCCGACGAGACTTTCCGGCGCACCGGTTAAGGTGGTCGGAATGATTAATTACAACTTTACTCTGCCCTAACGAAACCGGCTCGCGTCTGAGGCGCGAGTCTTCAACACGGAAGTGAGGAAACATCGATGGCGCTGAAAGGAGAACTCTCAGATCTCTCGCTCGCCGAATTGATCGAGTTTTTCTGCAATCAGAGAAAAACCGGGCGGCTGACGGTCTCGTATCCACAGGCCCCCGCCTATTTCTATTTGCAGTCCGGATCGGTTGTCCACGCCAGTGTCGGCTCGCTGCGCGGCATTGAGGCGGTGTATTACGCGTTAACGCAATCGAACGCATCCTTCAATTTCAGCACCGCGTACGAAGCTCCGGCCCAAACTATCAACCAACCCTGGACGTCTGTGGTGTTGGAAGGCTTGCGGCGCATGGACGAGGGAATCAAGCCGCGCAACCCGATTCAAGAGAATGAAGACTCCGTCAGCCCGGTGTCAGTCAGCAATAAGCCCGAGCCTATTCAGGTAGCGGAGTCCGTTACGCCGCCCGCGGTGGTTCACGAACACGTCCCGCCTCCGCCCGCGCCGGTCATCGTTCCGCAAACTGACAACGCACCTTCGCACGCAACGATGTCGAGCGCCGCTGATCTTCCACGAGAAAAGCCCTCAGAAGTTCAAACCAAAGATTTCGAGCCACAGAAGAAGCAGCTAGAAGCGAAAGAGGCAAAGGAGACGATTCACGTTAAAGAATTGCCACCGGAACCTTTGCCGCGTCCCGTCGTGCCGAAGGTCAATGACGCATTCCTTTCCTCCGCCCATCAGGCATCACGGTTCTCGCATTCGCCGTGGAAGCTGGCAGCTACCTTCGCCGCGTTGGTCCTGGTCATCGCTGGCATCGCCGTTCCATGGGGTTGGCGTGCGCGCGGTAAGACCGCAAAGGCTGCGGAACAGCAATCGATAATCGACCCCTCAACTCAAGCGTCACAATCGCCTGAAGCAGAATCATCGTCGGCAGCCCCTGCTGACGATCCGCAAACGCCACCCGCTGACTCTACTGCAGCTCCGAATACCGACGCGGCGGAAGCTGCCCGCCGCGCCCGAGAGTTACGCGCGCGCGAGGAAGCCAGGCAGAAGGCCGCAGCTACGGAAGGCGCGAGCACCACGGCGTCGCAAACGGCACAAGCACCTGTGCCTTCCGCACCGGCACCAGGGCCAGGCGGACCCAGAAAGGCTGTGGTCACGGTGACGTATGACGAAAATGGACGGGTGACTCAGGCGAGCGGCAACGATCCGACGGCGTTGCGCATTGCGCGCCAGAAGAGATTTCCACCGGGCAAAGCCGGCTCAACCACAATTACAATTCCGATCAACTAATTTTCTACGGAAGTGGCTAAACGCTTCCGGATCTTTCGCGTTACTCATTCAAGCTGATAAGGGTCAAGAGAAGTCTTCGGCTCATACGCGGAGCCCAGGCATTCATGCGTTTGGCTCGTCAATCACACTAAACCCCGCAATTCATCTTCAGTGAGAACTTCCGAAGCCTGCTTGGCCCGCTCATAAATCCGATTCACCAGTTCCTCACTGGCATCGACGCCGCGGCTCTCAAGCCAGAAGATCACGTTTGATTTACCGCTCATGGGACCAATTTCAATGACTTGCTTGAGACCGAACTGACCGGCAGGAACGCCTGAATAAATCAGGTCCGCTAATTCCGTGTCGCCCTTGCGATAGCTTTTGATCACCGCCGCCGCATGAACACCGGTGGCTGTCCGAAACGCGTCTTTGCCAAACACCGGATAATTCAAAGGAATTGTCCAGCGACAGGCTTCGGCGGCTTTGTCGCAGTACTCTCGCAATCGGGTCAGATCGTTATCGATCCAGCCGAGCAGTTTGAGATTGACGAGCAATTGATCCATCGGCGTATTGCCGACGCGCTCGCCCATGCCGAGTGCCGAGCCATGAACCTGGTCGGCGCCACCTTCGATCGCGGCGATGGAATTAATCACGCCCAGGCCGCGATCCTGATGACCGTGCCAATCAAGCCTGACCTTTTCGCCTTGCTCGTCGATAATACCGCGCACGAACCTGACGACCTGGCGCGCGCCGTCTGGCGTAGCGTGGCCGACGGTGTCGCAGACGCAGACTGCGCGCGCGCCGCATTGAATTGCCGTCGTGTAAAGAGCGCGGAGGGTTTCAGGGTCGGCGCGCGTCGTGTCTTCCGTTACGAACATCACCGGCAAGCCTTCACCCACCGCGAAGGTGACAGCTTCCTCGGTGAGTTTCAGCAGCTTGTCCAGTGTCCACTCTTCGGCGAAAAAGCGAATCGGTGATGAACCGATGAAGGTGCAGGCCTCAATGGCTATTCCGGCTCGTTGCGAAATTTCGGCGATGGGCTTGATGTCGTTCTTATGAGTGCGCGCCGCGCAGTTCGGACGAATCTTCAACTTCTTGTCGGCTATTTCGCGCGCCATCATCTCAACCCCTGCCGCGTGAGTTCCGCCCGCTCCTGGGAGTCCGATGTCGGCGGTGTCGAGACCCAGCCCGTCCATCAAATGCAACAACTCGATTTTCTTTTCAACCGGTGGCTCGCAAACTGATGGCGATTGCAGCCCGTCGCGCAACGTCTCGTCATCAAAGCCGATATGACGATTCGGCTTGTGCAGTTGGGGTTCGACTGTGTTCCAGTCGTAAATCAATTCTGAAACCGACATTGATTGCCTCGCTTTGACGGTGTCAGAAGCTCGACCGTAAGGGAGGGCTGGATGCGCAACAGGCCCTCCTTAACAGCCGGCTTCTGACACTTTACGCTTGTGCTCTGAAGCTGTTTCGATTACAACAACGCGCGACCTTGATGTCAACCAACCGATCAATCCCATCAAAGCGCATAGAACGCATCGCGCTCGGTTCTGACCGCGCGGCCAAAATCATGTCGGTGCGCGCGGCTGTAGAACGCGTCGCGGAAATCGATCCTCTCTGGAAAGGCGCCAGCGTGGTTGCGCGCAAAGTGCAAACTGACGCGCCGGCGATGCCACTCAACGACTGGCAGTTAATGAGCGGTGCCCGTCAACGCGCGATGGCGGTGCGCGAGATCCTCGTCGAGCAAAAACTTGAAGCTGACCTTTACGCCGGACTTGAAGGCGGTTTTCATTCAATTCAGCTGGAAGGCGAGTGGCACACATTTCTGCGAGGTTGGGCGTTCGTAACTGACGGCGAGCACGGCAGTTTCGGCATGTCGCCGTCGATTGCCGTACCTGAACCGATCGTCGAGCGCGTCGTCAAAGGCAAACGCGAATTGGGCGAAGTGATCGATGAAGTTGCGGGCATGCGGGACGTCCGCAGCAAGCAAGGCGCGTGGGGTGTGTTGTCCCGCGATCTGTTGACGCGCTCGATGAGCTTTGAAGCGGCACTCATTGCAGCCTTCGCGCCGTTCTATGACCGCGAACTGTATCGGACGAGCTAATGGAGCGCGGGCCTCCCTGCCCGCATGAGCGCGAAGCGCGAACAAACTGAGCGTACTGCAG
>JBIOZK010000233.1:0-18734 GCA_044870975.1 Pyrinomonadaceae bacterium | reverse complement strand
GCCAAGTGTCATGAGGGGGT
The DNA here is from genome assembly GCA_044870975.1 of Pyrinomonadaceae bacterium. Lineage (GTDB taxonomy): Bacteria > Acidobacteriota > Blastocatellia > Pyrinomonadales > Pyrinomonadaceae > UBA11740. The sequence goes on along the minus strand of JBIOZK010000233.1, from coordinate 18,714 downwards.
AACTCTGACGAAAGAATTTGGCGTGGCGGGCGGGCGGGTCAGCAGCTACAAGGACAGCTATCACGGATTGGCTTCACAACTCGGGTCGAAAGTTGTAGCCAACTGCGCCAGCTGCCACGGTGTGCACAACATTCTGCCCTCGTCCGATTCACGTTCGATGGTCAGCGCTGCGAACCTGCAGCAAACCTGCGGTCAGTGTCATGTTGGCGCCAGCGAAAACTTCACCAAAGGCAAAATTCATTTTGCTTCGGAACTGGTCTCGAATGTTTCCTCCCACGACGTGGGTGCGCGGGGTACACAGATCGTGCGTTGGATCTATCTGCCGCTAATCTTTTTGACCATCGGCGGGATGCTGGCACATAACCTGCTGATCTGGCGCAAGAAGCTGATCGCCCGAAGAAGACAGCCGCGCAGTGTCGTGCGTCTTACGGCCAATCAACGCGTTCAGCATTGGCTGCTGCTGACGAGTTTCATAATGTTGGTGCTGACCGGCTTTGCGCTTCAGTACCCTGATTCCGGGCTCGCCTGGTTGCTCGGTTCGAACGAATTCCTCCGTCGCGTTCTGCACCGCACCGCAGCGGTTGTCATGCTCGTAGTCGGTGTGTATCACCTCCTTTACCTGGCGCTGGCGAAAGACGGCCGGCGGTGGGTGATGGATATGCTGCCCAGGCTCAAAGACATGCGCGATGTCATCGGCAATTTCGCTTATTACCTCGGTATTAAGCGAGCGAAGCCAAAGATTGCGCGCTTCGGTTATGCCGAGAAGGCCGAGTACTGGGCAGTCATCTGGGGCACTTTCGTTATGGGCCTCACCGGACTGATGATTTGGTTCAAGATCAGCTTCTTTAGTTTCCTGGCGCGCTGGTGGATCGACATTGCTCTCGCGATTCATTTTTACGAGGCTGTCCTTGCGACGCTCGCAATTATCGTCTGGCATTTCTATCACGTCATTTTCGATCCGGACGTTTATCCGGTAAACTTCGCGTTCATCGACGGACGAATGTCCGAAGAGCTTTACCGGGAAGAGCACGAACTGGCGTTTGAAGAAATGAACGCGCCGCGCCAGTCGGAAGCGAGCGCCCCCGCGCCCGAGGAATCCGAGGCCCCCGTTAGCTGACATGGACAAACATTCGATTCACCTGAGCCGGCCCCCTTCCACGCCCGGCGAAGTCGAGCCACTTTCACCCAAAGCACCAAGTCTCTTTCAGAATTACATCAGCATGGTTGGCGGCGCGATCGTCATTGCGAGTTTCGTCAGCATTTGCCTGCTGTTCCTGATTGAGATCACTTCGTCGCAGGAGAATCCTTATCTCGGAATTCTGACCTACATCATCCTGCCTTCCGTGTTCATCTTTGGACTGGTGGTCGTGATTGCCGGCAGAATCATCGAGCGCCGTCGCCGTCATCGGGCTGCGCCGACGGAACAATCGGCCTATCCGACTTTGGATTTGAACGATCCCCGTTCGCGCAAGGCGTTCTTCGTTTTTCTGCTGATCACTTTTCTGTTTGTGTCGGCGAGCGCCTTCGGCAGTTACCGCGGATACGAATACACCGAGTCAGTGAACTTCTGCGGCGAGACCTGTCACACGGTAATGAAGCCTGAGTTCACCGCTTACAACGCCGGTGCGCACGCGCGCGTCGGCTGCGTCGGCTGCCACGTCGGTCCCGGCGCCGGTTGGTACGTAAAGTCGAAGATTTCCGGCGCTTATCAATTGTACTCAGTTACCTTCAATAAATTCTCGCGACCGATTAAATCGCCGGTTCACGATCTGCGCCCGGCGCAGGGGACCTGTGAGCAGTGTCATTGGCCCGAAAAGTTTTTCGGCGGGCAACTCAAAGTCTTTGATCGCTACGGCTATGACGAGCAGAACACGCTGCGGCAACGCCGCATGCTGATTAATGTCGGCGGTGGTAGCCCGGCGGCGGGACTGGTGAAGGGAATTCACTGGCACATGAACATCGCCAACGAGATTACCTATGTCTCAATAGACGAACGCCGCCAGGTGATTCCATGGGTGCAGATTAAAGACCGCGAGGGACGCGTCACTGAATATTACGATCGCAACCGGCCGTTAACGCCGGATCAGATTGCCAACGGCAATCGACGCCGCATGGACTGTATTGATTGTCATAACCGGCCGGCACACGACTACCTGCCGCCGGACGTGGCCGTCGATCATGGCTTCGACGCCGGTCGTCTGGATCCATCGCTACCGTATTTGAAGAAGCAATCGGTCGAGGTCTTGACCAAGCCCTATAACACCACTGATGAAGGCGTCAATGCCATCGCTTCATCGTTGCACGAGTTCTATCGCGCGAACTATGCGGACCTCTACGCGCAAAAGCGGCAATCGATTGACACTGCCGTGAAGGAAGTGCAGCGCATCTATCAAACCTATTTCTTCCCGGAGATGAAGACAGATTGGCAGACGCATCCGAATAACATCGGCCATCTTTATTTCAACGGCTGCTTCCGTTGTCATGACGGCGAGCACGTGAGCAAAGACGGGAAAGTAATCACCAACAATTGCAATGTCTGTCACACGATGATCTATGACTCCGCGGCGCCTCCGGAAAAGAATGTGAAGACCGGGCCATTTATTCACCCGGTCGATCTCGGAGGCCTCGCCGACAAACACAAGTGCGACTTCTGCCACCAACCCAACAAGCGGTTCGTCCATCCGATCAATCTGGGCGATATCTCGATGTTCCAGTGTGTGGAGTGCCATCCCAGGACGCGCGAAGCACCCGACGCCGGAACAAAATAGTGCCTCTGGTGGAGACTATGCGGATTGAGCAGCGGCTTTCGCCGTCGCGTTAGGGGAAGTCGAGTCAGTTAGATGCTCACGGAAAAGCCGCGCCGCCCCAGTCAGAAAATCGTACGAAGTAAGAATCCCAACTAACTGCCCATCGTCCACTACCGGCAAACAGCCGACGCGGTTGGTCTGCATCAGGTCCAGGGCTTCCAGCGTGGGAGTTGAGGACGAAACTGTGACCGGATTGCTCTTCATGATATCGCGAACCGTGAGTAGCTCATCAGATTCCGATTGACGGCCGCGGCTGAGCAAATGCAACAGCGCCCGATGCGTGACAATGCCCACTAAACGGCCGTCGTCATCTTCGACGGGGACGTGGCGGACGTGTCGCCAGTCCATTACGCTGGCGGCGAGATCAACCAAATCATCAGCCCGCACGGTGAAGAGGTCAGTGGACATGAACTGTCCGACCGTTTGATAACTCGAAGTCCAGTCTACATCCTCGCGCGGTTCCATGATTTTCCATTCGTGCACGGGCTTGCCTTCTTTCTGTTCCTGTAGAATTCGCGCAGCGATTTCGCGGAAACGCAAATCCTTCGGTTCTAAGTTCTCGATGGAAGCCAACGACTTTAAGAGCCAGCGCGAGCCCGTCTGGCGCGTCTTTACTCGCTCATCAATAATTCCGAGGTACTTGTCGATGTTAATGTCGTCAACGTTGACCGATTGCAATCCCTGTCGCGCCAGCGGCAATAAATGATCGCGAATCAGCGAAGCTGCCGACGAAGTCTTGCCATCGAGCCAGGTCAATTGCGCATGCAAATCATAACGGGCAGCCGCGAAGAAGTTTGCCTTGGCGTCGTCAAAATTCATTTGTTCCGCAATTTCGCCGTATTCCTGCGGCAGGGCCAACATCAAGCCGGTGAAGAAGGCCGCGTTCGCAACTTCATCGACGACCGTTGGGCCGGCGGGCAGGGCGCGGTTTTCGATGCGCAGGTGCGCGACGCCGTCGGCGACTCCATAGCAGGCGCGGTTCCAGGGCCAGACCGTGCCGTTGTGAAGGAACAGCGCAGATAATGACGGGATGCCACCGCGCGCCAGCACCTGGAGCGAACTCTCATCCGGAAGCGTGATCATTATCGGCCGAAATCGCGTTACCTGATCGTGCAGCAATTCGAGCACCGACCGTTTCAACCAACGTTCGCCAAATCCCACCCGCGTGGGCATGCTACGCGCAAGCTGTGCGCGCGAACGCGTATCGGCCGAATGCTGAAACAGTGCGAGACGCGTTTCGTGCCAGAGTCGCTTCCCGAAAAGGACCGGCGAGTTGACAGCTGCCGCGAGCACCGGAGCTGTGATTGCCTGAGCAATGTTGTAGCTGTTGGCGAATTCCCGGGCTCCTACCTGAAAGTGAATCTGGAAACTGGTGTTGCACGACTCCATCATCATATTGTCGTGCTCAATCTGCAGCTCGTCGACGCCTTTTATGTGAATCGAGAATGGGCCGCCGCGTGCCTGCGTGACCGCGCGATTCAATTCGTGATAACGCGGATTGGGCGAAAGATTGTCCAGGGTCAGATCGGAAGGACGAAGCGTGGGCAGGATGCCGGCCAGCAAAACATCGGCTTGCAACTGGGCGGCGCGCTCGCGACTGAGGTTTATTAACGCATTCAGCTCCTCTTCCATCAGCGCGAAGCAGTCACCCTTGATTAGACGGGGCGTAAGGTTCGCTTCCAGATTAAATCTGGCAATCTCGGTAGTCAGCCTTTGCTCTGTAGTGCCTTCCAGGACCTGCATAGCAATGGGCGCCGGACGCAGGTTCTGATCGACCAGGAACATCTCCTGCTCTCCGCCGATGCGACGGACACCTGCCTCGATCGCATCGTGATCGATCATGTAGTCAAGCGCGCGGAGATCATCCAGCACGGCGCTCATGAACGCCTGTAACTTACGTTGATCGAACTGCTGTTCTACTTCGTGTTGCCCCATTGTCCTGCCTGGAAACTGAATGCGCGGCGCACACATCCATCGTTGGTTAATCTTGCAAACAGAGCAACTCGCATTCCGACAAGAAAGCAAAGACTCTGCGACCTGTACTTGAATCTTCCGCGAAAAGTCTCGCGTCCAATGCGAGAAATCACGCACGCGGTGACGGCAATCACATAAAGCGGTGCGAATTTTCACCGGCATAAGCCTTGCTCGTTTACGAACAAAAACCTGGCGCCTTCGCCATTATCTCAGGAGCCAATATGGCCAAAGATGAGCGTGACATTCTTGAATTGCTGAAGACCGAACTCGATTTCATCGAGAAGGGTGGCTATGGACGTTCTGTGCGCACACCCTGGAAGCCGACGTCGTCTTTTCGCGATTCGTTGACGTGTGTGAATTATGCGCTGCCTGAGAAAGCTCATCCCTGTAGCGAGTGTCACCTAATTGAGTTCGTGCCGCACGATAAGCAGGGTGAAGAAGTGCCGTGCCATTTCATTCCGCTGAATGCCACTGGTGACACGGTCGAAACTCTCGAAGACAACGACGGGACATTGCAGGAGTCATTGAAGGAGTGGATGCGCCAAAAGATTAGAGAGATTGAGTTGGAACGCGAGAGGGCCCGGTCGACGGGAGGTGACTCATGATGACCATAATCTATGCACTGATAGCAGTCATGGTGCTGGCCGCGATTTACTTCGGCATCCGATATTTCGTTAAGGCCTCGCAGCGGTTTGGTGGCGAACGAGTGATTATCTGCCCTGAGACCGGCAAGCAGGCGATGGTTGAATTGGATTTTCGCCATGCCGCGTTTTCATCTCTAATCGGCCAAACCGATTTGCGACTTGAGAATTGTTGGCGTTGGCCGATGAAGCAGAATTGCGGCCAGGAGTGTCTGCTGCAACTGGACATGCCCGAGAATTGTCTCGTGAGTAGCGTGCTTGAGAAATGGTATCGCGACAAAGAGTGTGCTTTTTGTGAGCGACCCTTCGACAAGATTGATTTAATCGATCACAAGCCGGCTCTGCTCAATCCGGAAGGTGTCACCGTGGAATGGAAGCAGATTCCTGTTTCCGCGGTAATGGCAGCGATGAATACGTATCTCCCTGTCTGCTGGAATTGTCACATCGCGCAAACGTTTCGCCGCGAACATGCAGACCTGGTGGTCGATCGAAGTCTGCCGTTGAATGACAGATCGCACGAGCACCACGTGTATCATTGAGCCGCGGTTTTGCCAACCTGCCGTTTGTAGTCCTACACTTCCGCCGCCACATCGGCAGCGGTCATGAAAAAGCACATCCTCATCTATGGCGTCAGCGGAGGTCTGCTTATCCTCCTGCTCAAACTCATCGAGTATCGTTTTCTGATAATTGAGCGGTCGCTGGAGATCTATGGCGGATTAGTAGCGCTCCTGTTTGCCGGAGTCGGAATTTGGCTCGGATTGAAGCTGACTAAGACAAAAGAAACCGTGGTCGTCAAAGAGGTGCGGGTGCCGACGCGCGAGTTTGTGATGGATCAAGCGCGACTTGAGCAGCTCGGAATCACAGCCCGCGAGTTTGAAATACTGGAATTGATCGCCGGCGGGATGAGCAATCGCGAGATCGCTGAGAAACTTTTTGTCAGCGAAAATACCGTGAAGACGCACTCCAGCCGCTTGTTCGATAAGCTGAGCGCCAAACGGCGGACCCAGGCAGTGCAGATTGCGAAAGAGCAGCGGTTGATACCCTGATTTGGAGTGCGCCGGCTAAGCGTAGCGTCGACGGCGCTTTGGATCGGTGTGATTCCACAAATGAAATCCAAAGCGCCGTCACAGTCGGCGCACTCCAAATCTTCACCCGAAAGCATGATTCACGCTTGGAAACACCAAAATCACCCGAAAGTATGACGACAGAAATCCATCGTTAAGATAAGTTCGCCGCGTTTTTCGAGTTCACTTCAGAGGTCACTGACAACATGAAAAGAACAGTTCTGATTTTTGGATTTATCTCGGGCGCACTGATGGCCATCTTCATGGCCGGGACAATGCTCTATGTCCGCAACGTTAACTTCGACCGGGGCATGATCCTCGGCTATGCGGGGATGGTACTCGCCTTCCTGCTGGTCTTCTTCGGCATTCGCTCGTATCGCGAGAACATCGGCGGCGGCCAGATCTCATTTGGCCGCGCCCTCTCTGTAGGACTTCTGATAATGCTGATTTCGAGTGCCTGCTACGTAGCGGCCTGGGAAGTTGTTTACTTCAACGTCATGCACGACTCCATGCGGGATTTCGTGGACAAGTATCAGGCGCACGAAATTGAGAAGCTGCGGCAGTCTGGGGCCAGCGAGCAGGAGATTCAGGCGGAGCAACAGAAGATGAAGTGGTTGAAAGATCATTATGACAACGTCTTCATTAATGCGGCGATCACTTTCCTCGAGCCGCTGCCGCCGGGACTTATCATGACGCTCATATCCGCCTTGATTCTCAGAAAGAGAAAGAGCTCCACGATGAATTTGCCGGCGACGCAGGCGGCTTCATGACGTTGCGTTTGAGGGACTCCGACTTAAATTATGACTAGCGATGTCCGCCGCTCGCCTCAATCAATCGCAGTGATTCCCCGCTCACGAATACCCTGGCGTGGTACTCCTCGCCCCAACCGAGCGGCGTTACATCACGATACTCACGAAGCGGCCCGCCTCCGTGACCTTCTTCGAGGCGGGCGCGAATCGAGGCCCGCACATTCGGATCGGCGCCGCGGTCGAGCAAGAGCCGCGTGAAGCGAGCGTCATCAGGCTGTCCTTTACCATAGTTCACCCAGAAGTTGTGCTGCGAGACGACCGTCGAAAAAAGCGCGGTGTAGCCGCCGAAGCCATCAGCATCGATTGCCGACGGCGCGTTGGGATTCATACCCTTATCGAGTAACCACTCGGCTATCTCCAGCTCGTCGAAATAAGCAGCAAGGTGAAGCAGCGTTGTCCCATGTACCGGTGTCCCTTGAGCCGTGTAAGGTTCGGCTGAGCAGGCGGGCGCGAGCGGAAACACGTCAGTGACGTCGAAGGTGCGTGTCAGCAGTTGCGGATCGCGCTTAAGATGCGACTCGAGCAGATCGATGCGACCGCGATGAAGCGCCATCACGGGCGTGTCGGGAGGCTCGAAGCCCTGCTCAACATACATTTCCAAAATGCGGTGTTTGGCCGGAGGATTCCGGCTGTCGGTCCCGAGCAGATGCTCCATCGTGTTTCTATCGACGCCGTCCGCGCGGACGATTTGGGCGCCCAGCGTGAAGAGGACGGCAGTTCCTTCCACGCTTAAAGTGTATGCCGGGCCGGCCAGCGTCCACCTTTCGAGCGAAGGTCGCCCTGCGAGGTCGTAAATCATCCGCACAGTATCGGGATGGCTCTGGAGGGCGGCTCGGCCGGCCGCGTGCTCGAGGTCCCTGGCGCCCTGGCTGTGCAGAAACCGGATGATTTCATCGCGACCAAGATTCGCCGCGTAACTCATCGGCGGTCCCCAGTTGCTGTGGGTAATCAACGCTGACTCATGAATGAGCTGCGGATTTTGTTCGATGATCTCTTTTACGGTCTGAACATCATTGCGCCAGATTGCGTCGGTCAGCTTGCAGGCCTGAACCAAACGCTGCCAGCTGGGCGCGCCGTAGCTGCGCGCCAGAGACAGCTGCGCGTCGGCCAGCTTAATTGCCTGGGCCTGAGATAAGAGCTGTGCACCGTGCGGGTGCCATTGTTTGAATTCCGCAATTGCAGCGGGATCGTTGCGCTGGATCGCGCATAGCAAGTCCTTCGCTTGATTTCTCAGTTGATCGAGATTGGGTCGAACCGGAAGACGACGATCTTCAGATTGAGAAACAGACATGACGAGCCTCCTTTGGCTGTTGCCCGTTGTCCGCTGGTTCGGGCGAAAGGAGGTTCGCGTCGGAACCTGGTGTGTGAATCAATCAGGTGGACTCAGTCCTGCTCGCGGACGGAAGGCGGCCTGCACGCCGCACGGAAAGATACCGCCAGCAACCATGCCAGTCAAACAGGAGAAGGAACCGCAGATTACACAGAACAGAGATCCCTAATGCCGTTTCCAAACTGTGAAGTCTGTGTAATCTGCGGACACATTCCTGCACGATTCGAGTATCATGCCACCTCCGTTTTTCAGCGCGCGTGAACACACCTCATCTACAAACCAAATCGCCGCTGACGCGCAACCAGCGCCGCGGGTTTCTCGCCGCCTGGGGTGGGTGGGCGCTCGATGGCATGGACTCATTTATCTACGCGTTGGTCATGGTCCCGGCGCTGCGCGAGCTGCTGCCGCGCTCGGGCATTGCGGCCGATGCCGCGAACACGGGGTTTTACGGCGGGATATTGTTCGCGCTGTTCCTGGTCGGTTGGGGAATGTCGCTCGTGTGGGGACCGATTGCGGATCGCTTCGGGCGCGTGCGCACGCTGATGCTGACAATCATCTGTTATTCGGCATTCACATTTCTTGGAGCAGTGACCACGAGCATTTGGCAACTTGCAGCTTTTCGTCTCTTAGCCGGGATTGGCATCGGCGGCGAATGGTCGATGGGTGGAACTTTTGTCGCCGAAGAATGGCCTGAGGATCGACGAAAGATGGGCGCGGCTTTGATGCACACCGGATATTACTTCGGCATCTTTCTCGCCGCGATTGTCAACTATTTCATTGGCGCTCGTTACGGCTGGCGCGCGATGTTTGCGGTCGGCGGAACGCCGGCGCTGCTGGTGGCCTTCATTAGATATGGCGTTGCGGAACCAAAGCGCTGGGAAACGAAGCGCAAAAGCATTTCGATGTGGCTATCGTTCGCGACTCTCTTCTCACCGCTCTATCGCCGGCGTACGTTGCTGAATTCGATTTACCTCCTGGTTTCGATTGCCGGGTTGTGGGCCGGCTCAGTCTATGTGCCGTCCGCAGTGACTTATCTCGCGACCAAAGCTGGGTTCGATCAGGTGCAGGGAACCAGGCTCGCTTCTTATGGAACCATGCTGCTGGCCACCGGAACCATCATCGGGTGCCTTCCGCTGCCGATGCTGGCAGAAAGGTTTGGCCGACGAGTAACGTTGGCGATTTACTTCACGTTGATGTTTGTCTTTATCGCGCTTGGATTTGGTTACGTCTTTTACCTCACCGAGCATGCCTTATTCTGGTTCATGACCTGTCTTTTCTTCCTGGGCGTGGGCGGCGCTAACTTCGCAATGTACACGCTATGGCTGCCGGAACAATACCCGACCGAATGCCGCGCCAGCGCTTTCGCGTTTGCCACTTCAATCGGACGCTTTGTGGGCGCCGGCATTACCTTTCTCGTGGGCGCCGGTGTCGCGCACTTTCACACCATCGGAACTCCCGTGGCTCTCACTTCCGTTGCTTTCATCGTCGGATTGCTGCTGCTGCCTTTTGGCAAAGAGACCAGAGGCGAGTCGCTCCCTGCATAGATCGCAGTCGCGAAAAATCTCCCACGAAAACCGGCCTAATTGAGGATTCTTCCACAATCTTCTGGTTTTATTGCTGAAAAATCCCAAGTGAAAGCGCCTTTAAGTACTGAGAACGCGTTTTGCTATCTCACTGGAGCGCCGAGTGGGCTTTGCATACTTTGACGGTCAGCCTCTTTCTGCCAGACCGCGGCGTTGCCTATAATTGCGGTCGTGATGACGGCCGGGAAGAAGGACAAGAATCTGAAAAGCTACAAAGAGAGAATCCTCGTCGTTGATGACGAGAAAATGATCCGCTGGTCGCTGGGCGAGGCCCTGCGCGGTTGGGGGTTCATGCCGGCCGAAGCTGCAACCGCTGCTGAGGCAATTACCGCATTCGAGGCTGAGTCGCCCGCCGCCGTGCTACTGGATATTAATTTGCCGGACGGCTCGGGTCTCGACGTCCTGCGCAAGTTGCGGCAGCGCGAACCTGAAGCCGTCATCATCATGATCACGGCCAACGTCCTCGTCGACGAGACGATTGCGGCGTTGCGCGGCGGCGCGTACGACTTCATCGGCAAGCCGATCAATCTGGAAGAGCTGCATGTCGCGATTCGCAACGGCATTGAGGCGAGTCGCCTGCGGCGCGAAGTGAATCTAATCCGTCGCGAGCGTTCGCAGCAGTTCAGCTTCGATCAAATCATCGGCGAGTCGCCGGCGATTCGCGAGATGCTCGCGATGTCGCAGAAGGTCGCCGAAAGCGAAGTCTCTTCGGTGTTGCTGCAGGGCGAATCAGGCACCGGCAAAGACCTGGTGGCCAAAGCAATTCACTACCATTCGAATCGCGCTGAAGGACCGTTCGTCGCCATCAACTGTGCGGCTATTCCCGGCACACTCATCGAAAGCGAATTGTTCGGTTATGAGAAAGGCGCCTTCACCGACGCCAAAGCTCGCAAGGAGGGGATGTTCGAGCAAGCTGAGGGCGGCACATTGCTGCTGGATGAGATTGGCGAGCTTGAACTAAGTCTGCAGGCGAAACTCTTGCGCGTACTGGAAGAAGGAGCGTTTCGCCGTGTCGGCGGGTTGAAGGATATTCCATTCGATGCCCGGATCATCGCCGCATCGAATCGCGATCTAAAGCGCGAGAGTGAATCCGGCCGTTTTCGCCTCGATCTCTATTACCGTTTGTCGGTCATTCAAATCGATATTCCATCTTTGCGAGAACGTGGCGATGACGTCTTGCTGCTCGCCGAACACTATATGGATTCGTTCGGGCAACGCCTACGCAAGAAAATAACCGGCATTTCGCCGGAAGTCGCCAAAGCGTTTCGTCAATACGACTGGCCTGGCAACGTGCGTGAGCTGCGCAACGTCATCGAGCGCGCGATGATTCTCGAGGACGAAGAAGTAATCACGATGAAGTACATCCCACGCGCGCTGGCCGGCGGCGCGCAAACCGATCTGGCGGCGCACGATGGCCGGGGTAATGAGCTGTTTCATCTGCCGCCGGGGGGCGTCTCGCTCGACGAAGTTGAAATGTCGCTGGTGCGCCAGGCGATTGAGCGCAGCGGCGGCAATCAAACGAAAGCGGCGGAGATGTTGCGAATCTCGCGCGATCAGCTGCGTTACCGTTTGAAGAAGCTCGAAGAGCTTTCAGCTGTTCACGGGTGACCCGGCGCACACATGGCTCGTCCGACCTTGATCGATTGACCCCTTCTTCATAATCTAGCGGGCGTGAAATACCCTGATTCCACGCCGCAGGCCGCCGCCGCCACCGAGCAGGCGCTCACTGAATCATTAAAAGAGCTTGCCGACATCAAGTTTGCCCTGGACCAGTCGACCATTGTCGCGATCACAGATCAGCGCGGAATCATCAATTACGTCAACGATGCTTTCTGTCGCATTTCGAAATACTCGCGCGCGGAACTGCTTGGGCAGGATCATCGCATAATCAACTCGGGCTATCACTCAAAGGAATTCATTCGCACGCTGTGGACGACGATTGCGGCCGGTAAGGTCTGGCGCGGCGAGATACGCAATCGCGCCAAAGACGGCAGCATCTACTGGGTCGATACGACCATCGTTCCTTTTCTCGACGAACAGGAAAAGCCCTATCAATATGTGGCCATCCGCCACGACATCACGCAATTGAAATTAGCTGAAGAGCGAATTAAGCAGCAGGCAGATCTGCTGGACAAATCGCAGGATGCAATTCTGGTCCGCGACATGGACGACCGCATCATCTACTGGAACAAGAGCGCGGAACGAATGTACGGTTGGCACGCCGATGAAGTCATCGGGAAGCGAACCACCGAGTTTCTGTTTCAGAGTATTCCTCCGGACTATTCCGAAGCCCAAAGCACCTTGCTGGAGCGGGGCGAGTGGCGCGGCGAATTCAACCAGATTACGAAAGACGGACGTGAACTCATCGTGGAGGGTCGCTGGACGCTGGTGCGTGATGAAGACGGCGAACCTTTTCAGAAAATGGTGGTCAATACGGACGTGACCGAACACAATCGGCTGCAGACGGAACTGCAACGGGCCGCCCAACTTTCATTTGTCGGTGAACTCGCTGCCGGATTGGCGCACGAGGTCAAGAATCCGCTGGCGGGTATTCAAGGCACGGTCGATATTTTGATTCGACGGCGTGATGCAAACGATCCTGAACGTGAAGCTCTGGAAGGCATTCGTCACGAGGTGACACGCATCGATGCCACCGTGCGCGCGCTGTTGGATCGCGCCCGCCCGCGGAAGCTAAGCACCATTTCGACGTCGCTGACCGAGTTGGCGACGAAGGCCGTCACCGTGGCGCGTTCGCAGGCAATTGGTGCTGCCGCGCGAGGCCGGCGGGTCCACATTGAGTTTGCACCGCCGGCGCACGACATCGTGGTCAGCGTCGATCCGGCTCAAGTCGAAGATGCCATTCTCAACCTGGTCATCAATGCGATCGAAGCCATCGAAGCTCAGGGCCAAATCACGGTTGGTATTCGCTTCGAACAATCAGAAGAGACCGGGGATGAAGCGGTCATCGAAGTGTCCGATACTGGTCGCGGAATTCCGGAAGAGAATCTGAAGCAAATCTTCAACACCTTCTTTACGACAACCAAGGGCGGCACCGGTTTGGGATTGCCGGCCGTCCGGCGCATCGCCCGCGCGCACGGCGGTCGCGTCGAAGCGACCTCGACAGTTGGCGAAGGCTCAACGTTTCGGATTCACCTGCCTTTGAATACCGCTTAGGCGCTGCAGCTCCTCGCGATCCTCATAGGCAATTTTCGCAGTCCATTGCGGCTTTTTCCGCCTCCCCCAGCCAATCAAGGCGCCGCGCGTTTCAACCAGTCGTATTGTTTCCCAAAAACCGCAGTCTTCGGATTTCGCACAACAAAAACAGCGGGCACACGAGTTGCCCAAGTGAGACGTTCATCTCGGAGAACAATCCTGGAGGCGTGTAGCGAAATGCCAAACGAACCCCGAAACGAGAACCCACGTGAAACCAAAGAAAAGAAGGACCGTGGCTGGATTGAAGTCCACCGGGAAGAATGCAAAGGCTGCGGGCTGTGCGTGGAGAGTTGTCCCGTCTGCGGTATGCATCTGAGCGAGCGCCTCAACGCACACGGGTATCACTTCGGCGAATACCAGGGTCATGGCTGCACCGGGTGCGGCGTCTGTTTTTATGCCTGTCCCGAGCCGGGCGCAATTGCTGTCTTTAAGAATTAGTTCGAAGTTCCGCGTGCCGGCGGCGCCCGTTGATTTGCCTGGCGACGTCGCAGGCGCGGAACTCCAAAACCACCGACGCGAGGTTCACGAAATGACGAAAGAGTTGATTAAAGGAAACGACGCAGTCGTGAAGGCAGCGCTGCTCGCGGGCTGTAAATCGTTTTATGGCTATCCGATTACGCCGGCCAGCGAGATTGCCGAAACGGCCGCCAAATATTTTCCATTGGCGGGTGGAACGTTCCTGCAGGCAGAGAGCGAAGTCGCGTCGATCAATATGGTTTATGGCGCGGCGTCCGTCGGCGAGCGCACCATGACGGCTTCGTCCGGACCAGGTCTGAGCCTGATGCAGGAAGGCATTTCGTATCTCGCCGGGTCCGAGTTGCCCTGCGTAATCGTGGACATCATGCGGGGCGGGCCGGGCCTCGGCAACATCGCGCCCGAGCAGAGCGACTATCACCAGATCGTGAAAGGCGGCGGTCACGGCAACTATCACACGATTGTGTTGGCGCCGAACTCGTGTCAGGAGATGTGCGACCTGACCATGTTGGCTTTTGAACTCGCGGACAAATTCCGCAACCCGGCGATCGTGCTGGCCGACGGCTTTATCGGGCAGATGATGGAGCCGGTTGAATTCCCGACCATAGCAATCTCGCCCGCACCAAAGCCCTGGGCGGTGCGCGGCAATGTCGAGACCCGGCAGAATTTAATCACCTCGATCTACATGTCGCCCGAGGAACTCGAGCAACACGTGCTGCACCTCGAGAAGAAATATCTCGACGCTAATGCGTCGAAGGAAATGTACGAGTTGTATCGGACCGAAGACGCGGAGTTGGTAGTCATCGGATACGGCATCGTGTCGCGTCTGCTCAAGGCCGCGGTCGATCAGGCGCGCGATCGTGGTTACAAGGTCGGTCTGTTCAGGCCGATTACGTTATGGCCGTTTCCGTATCGGGAGCTGTCGGTGCTGACCCAATGGGCAGAGCAATTCCTGGTGGTGGAACTCAGCAACGGACAGATGATCGAAGATGTGCGGCTGGCGGTCGATGGAGCGCGACCGGTGCGTTTCTATTCACGCGTGGGCGGAATGGTGCCGACCACCGAAGAGCTGGTGAGGCAAATCGTCAAAGTAAGCAAGGAGAAAGATGTACGCGCAAACCTTTCAAAGACCCAAGAGTTTCTATGGGCAGTTTGATCGCAAGCCCGGCGACAAGACCACGACACACTATTGTCCCGGCTGCGGCCACGGCAACATTCACAAGATGATCGCCGAAGCGATTGATGACTTTGGCGTTCAGGACCGGACAGTGTTTGTGAGTCCCGTCGGCTGTTCAGTCTTCGCCTACTACTACTTCGATGTCGGCAACCTTCAGGTGGCGCATGGCCGCGCGCCGGCGGTGGCGACCGCAGTGAAGCGCGCGCTGCCCGACAGTCTGGTCATCAGTTATCAGGGCGACGGCGATTTGGCGGCGATTGGCGGCAATGAAATCCTGCACGCGGCAAATCGCGGCGAGGACTTCACCGTAATTTTCGTCAACAACGCGATCTACGGAATGACCGGCGGTCAACTGGCGCCGACGACTTATCTCGGCATGAAGACCACCACCAGCCCGGCGGGCCGGGTGGCTGCCAACGATGGTTTCCCGGTGCGCGTCAGCGAACTACTGGCAAGTCTCGAAGGGCCGACCTACATCGAACGGGTCGCGCTCTTTGACAACAAGACACGCGCAAAAGCCCGCAAGGCGATTCGCAAGGCCTTGCAGAATCAGGTTGAGGGGCGGGGCTTTTCGCTCGTGGAAGTTCTGTCGCCTTGCCCGACGGGCTGGGGAGTGACGCCGGTCGATTCTTTGAAGTGGATTCAGGAACATCTGCTCCCGATATTTCCGCTCGGCGTGCTGAAAGACAAGACGGCGGAGCGCGAGCATCGCACCCATCGGCGCGCACACGTGCCAATTGAAGAAGTGCCCGCCGTGTTGGGCGTGAGCCGCAACGGCGCGGAGAAGTCCTCAATCACGCGTGCGACATTCGGCGAATCCGATCAGCGCCTGAAGATCGCCGGGTTCGGTGGTCAGGGGCTTTTATTTCTTGGACGTCTGTTGGCTGAGACGGGCATGCGTCAAGGTCTTCATGTGTCCTGGCTGCCTTCTTACGGGCCTGAGATGCGTGGCGGCACGGCTAATTGTCAGGTCAACATTTCCGCCAGTGAAATAGGATCGCCGCTGGTTTCGATTCCGACGGTGTTGATTGCCATGAACAATCCGTCGCTCGATAAATTTGAAGCAGAAGTCGATCCCGCCGGCCTCATCATCTATGACTCGTCGCTCATCGATCACGCGCCCACGCGCACCGACGTCGAGAGCCTGGCGATTCCGGCAACCGAGATTGCCGACCAGATCGGCAGCGCGAAATCTGCCAACATGGTTGCCCTCGGCGCTTTGATCGGAAAAACGAACCTGCTTGATAAAGACGCCGTCATTGACGCGATGCGTGCCAAGACCAAGAAGGCTGAGTTGCTTGAGATCAACGTGAAGGCGATTGAGGCCGGATACGCGTTTGCGAGCGAGGACACTACTGAACAGACGCTGTGGGGTGTCTAGTTAATTCGATCATCGACTGACGAAACCAGAACGGCGAGCCGAAGCCCGCCGTTCTTTTTTTGTACTGCAGGAATTAATTAACCTCTGACGCCCACTAATGGCTTCGGCTCCACAGCTTCGAGTCGCAATCGCGCATCGAGAATCACCGCACCGCGTTCCTGCACCATGAATGGATTCAGATCCAGCTCCGCGATTTGCGGCAGATCCTCAACCATTGCACTGACGCGGAGCAGAGCATCTTCGAGCGCCGCCACGTCGTAGACCGGGCCACCGCGAAAGCCATTCAACAGGGGAAATGTCTTGAGACTTCTAACCATTTCGCCCGCATCTTCCTTTGACAGAGGCGTCAGGCGAATCGAGACATCGCGTAGCAATTCGACTTTGACGCCCCCCGCGCCACAGGCGACGACTGGGCCGAACTGCGGATCGTGGACGACGCCGACCAGCATCTCGACGCCGCTCCTGGCCATCCGCTGCACCAGGAAGCCGGTCGGTTGCTGGCCCATTGAAGCGAGGCGGGCGGTCATTTCGTCAGCGGCTGCGCGCACCGCTTCGGCGCCACGCAGGTTGAGACGAACGCCGCCGGCCTCGGTCTTGTGCAACACGCCCGGCGCGATTACTTTCAGAGCGACTTCATCGTTTAGCGCTTCCGCGAATTCGCCGGCGGCTGCGGCGGTGGGCACAACTTTCTGCTCAATCAAAGGCAGGCCATAGCAAGACAGCAGGCGCGAGGTTTCGTCGGCTGCCAGCCAGCCATCACCTCTCTGTAAGGCCGAGGCGACAATTGACGCACCTTCGTCGCGCCGCAAATCATCGAATTGCGCAAGCGTAGGCTCGGGTCGCTCACGCCATTGGCGATATCTGGCCGCGCGCGCTAACGCGATTGCCGCAGTCTCGGGAAATCTATAAGAAGGAATACGCGCCGAACGAACAATCTCGGGGGCCGGATCGGCAGAGAGAAAGACCGCGAGGATTGGTTTGTCGATGTTCGTGTTTGCGATTGCGCCCACGATCGCCTGCCCTACGTCTTCGGCTCGCGTCACGAGCGGCGGAGTGAAACAGACAATCATCGAGTCGATGTTCAGCTCCGCTGCGACAACCTCAATCGTCCGTTGATACTGTTCCGCACTTGCCGAAGCAATCATGTCCACTGGATTTCCGACACCGGCGCCGGGCGCGAGAAGCGATCGCAACTGTTGCCGGCTCGTTTCGCTGAGTAGCGGCACTTCCAGGCCACGCGCCTCGCAGGTGTCCGCGCAGAGAATGCCCGGGCCGCCGGCGTTGGTGATAATTCCGACGCGATTTCCTTTCGGCAGCGGTTGATTAACCAGGACTGAGGCTACGTCAAAAAGCTCTTCGAGCGTGTCGGTGCGAATGACACCCGCTTGCCGAAACAGCGCATCGACGGTCACGTCGGATGCGGCGAGCAAGGCGCCGGTGTGTGATGAAGTCGCGCGCGCGCCGGCGGCGGAACGGCCGCTTTTGACCACCACGATTGGTTTCTTGCGCCCCACCCGGCGCGCTATCTGCGAGAACTTTCGCGGATTACCAAACGACTCGAGATACAGAAGAATGACGTCGGTGCCTGCATCTGTTTCCCAGTAGCGCAGCAGGTCATTGCCGGAAATGTCGGCCTTATTTCCGACCGAGACGAAAGTCGAGATTCCCAGCCCCAGTAGATTAGCCAGTTGAATGATGGCCAACCCGAGCGCGCCGCTCTGTGAAGAAAAGCCAACGCGCCCCGCCGGTGGTTCGCCGGGAGCAAAAGTCGCGTCCATGCGGACTCCGGCCTCGGTGTTGATAATGCCCATGCAGTTTGGGCCAATCAGCCGCATACCTGACGCGCGACAGACGCGAATCAATTCAGCTTGTTTCGCCTGACCTTCAGCCCCGACTTCGCCAAATCCCGCTGAAATTACGACCACTGCCTTAACACCTTTGCGACCACAAGCCGCGACGGTCTCGATCACGAATTTTTCCTGCACCACTACGACTGCCAGATCGACGGGTCCGGAAATGTCCTCGACCGATTTGTAAGCTGGTACCGATTGGACGACATCGGTGGTGGGATTAACCGGATAGACTGGACCGGTGAAGCCATAGCTGAGGAGATTGTGAAACAGCTCACCGCCGATCGTGCCGCGTTTTTTCGAAGCACCAATTACCGCAATCGAGCGCGGATTGAAGAAAAGCTTTAGGGCGTTCACGGCGGCCGTGGACTCGCGGCTTTCGAATTTATCGACAGCTTCCTCGGTAAACGA
>JBIOZK010000232.1:0-4573 GCA_044870975.1 Pyrinomonadaceae bacterium | reverse complement strand
TGCTTCGACCCTTAGCTCGCCACTATCCAGGTAGTCTTTGTTCAGATCTGTAATCTCCAACTCTCCGCGCGCAGAAGGCTTGAGGTTGCGCGCCCGCCCAACGACGGTAGCGTCATAGAAATAAAGTCCCGGGACGGCATAATTTGAACGCGGGTTTACCGGCTTTTCTTCGATACTCAACGCCACGCCGTTCTCATCGAATTCGACGACGCCATACCGTTCCGCATCGCGCACAGCATATGCAAAAATCAGGGCCCCATCGGCAAGCCTGGCGGCCGCTTCCAGCTGCTCCGACAAGCCATGGCCAAAGAAGATGTTGTCGCCGAGGATTAAACAAACCGGCTCGTGGCCGACAAATTCGCTACCGACGATGAATGCATCAGCCAACCCTCGAGGCTCCGCTTGTTCAGCGTAAGCGAACTTCATGCCCCACCTGGCGCCGTCGCCGAGCAGTTTCTGAAACGCTGACATGTCTTCGGGCATCGTGATGATCAGAACTTCCCTGATACCCGCCAGCATTAAGAGCGACAGCGGGTAATAGATCATTGGCTTGTTATAGACGGGCAGCAGTTGCTTGCTCGTGGTGATAGTTAGTGGAAACAGACGAGAACCTCGCCCGCCCGCCAGGATGATGCCTTTCAACTCAGCGTCCTTTCAATGGTTCTCAATGGAAATGGCGAGTAGTTGTAAACTCAACGGGAACGAGGAATCATTTTCTCAGCCAACCGAGGAGCCCGTGCACGATTGTCTCGCGGTTCTCTTCGTAAATCGCCTTGGTCAACGGAATATTCATGGGACAGGCCCGCACGCAATTCTGAGCGTTGCCGCAGTTCGTAATGCCGTCGTCGCCCATGATTCCCTGGAGACGCTCTTCTCGATCCATGGCGCCGCTGGGATGCATGTTAAAGAGCCTGACCTGCGCGATCGCCTGCGGCCCGATGTAATGATCCTCGTCGTATTGAGGACATGCTTCAAGACAACAGCCGCACGTCATGCAGCGCGAGTACGCGTACCGCTCCATCACGTCGTCCTGATCCATGCGTGGGCCCGGACCCAGATCGTGGGTGCCATCGAGCTCAATCCAGGCGTGCACGCGCTTGAGATGATCAAACATCTGCGAGCGATCTACCTGTAAGTCGCGTACGTTGGGAAACTTTGTCATCGGCTCCAGCTTGATTGGTTTATCCAGATTATCGATCAACGCTGAGCACGACTGCCGCACGCGGCCATTGATGACCATCGTACAGATGCCGCACACCTGTTCGAGACAATTCATGTCCCACGATGGCGGTGTAGTTTTCTGGCCGGACTTGGTCACCGGATTCTTCCGGATTTCCATCAGGCAGGAGATGACGTTGAGGTTCGGGCGATACGGTATCTCGAAGATTTCCCAGTGTTGCGAAGCGTCCATGGTTGGACGCCGTTTGATATGTATTTCGACGGTTTCAGGCATCTTGAAGTTAGTTGACCTTCGTATCGCCGGCCGGCCCACTAAGATTTGCCGGCTTCTGCTGCATCTCACTGGAAGGGACTTGCGGCGCACCACCTTTTTGCGCCGAGCCCGCGGCGGCCGCCGTCTCTTTCTTCTCGTGCGAGTAATCGCGCTTGCGCGGCGGAATCAGAGAAACGTCCACCGGGTCATAGGAAAACACCGGGCCTTCGCCTGAGTACTCGGCGATGGTGGTCTTCAACCAGTTCGCATCATCGCGATCGGGAAAATCCGGCTTATAGTGCGCGCCTCGAGATTCATTTCGATTGAGAGCACCCAGGGTGATGACGCGCGCGAGATCCAGCATGTTGCGCAACTGGCGGGCGTGCGGCAACGCCATGGTCGCCCAAAGATTCGAATCATTGATCGAGATTCGATCGTAGCGATCCGTCAACTCCAATAACTTATCGTCCGTCTGCTGCAGGCGATCATTGTAGCGAACCACGGTGACGTTGTCGGTCATGATTCGCCCCATCTCCTCATGCAGCACGTATTGGTTCTCGCTGCCGCTTTGGGCTATCAGATTGTCGTTCAACTCCTGTTGACGCTTTGTTTCCTGTTCGAAGATTCGCGAGCCGTTCGCGCCGTTTCGCTGAACGTTTTTCGCCCAATCGATGGCGGCCGGCGCTGCGACAAAACCGCCGAATACGCAACTGACCAGCGAATTTGCTCCGAGGCGGTTGGCCCCATGAATCGAATAGTCGCACTCGCCGGCCGCAAGTAATCCGGGGATATTCGTGCGCTGGTCAAAATCTACCCACATGCCTCCCATCGAGTAATGCACTCCGGGGAAGATTCGCATCGGTACGTGTCGGGGATCGTCACCGACGAACATTTCATAGATTTCCAGAATGGCGCCTAGTTTCTTGTCTAGCGTCTCAGCGGGAATGTGGGTCAAATCCAGAAAGACCTGGTTCTCGCCATTGACACCCATTCCCTGGAGGCAGACTTGAAATATCTCGCGCGTGGCAATGTCGCGCGGCACCAGATTTCCGTAAGCGGGGTACTTCTCTTCCAGGAAATACAGTCGTTCGCTCTCAGGAATAGCAGACGGGGACCGCTTGTCTCCTTTATTCTTCGGCACCCACACACGACCACCCTCGCCGCGCGCGGATTCGCTCATCAACCTCAACTTGTCTTCACCCGGAATTGAAGTTGGATGGACCTGAATAAACTCGCCGTTTGCATAGCGCGCGCCCTGCTGATAACAAGCGGCTACGGCGCTCCCTGTGCACACCATTGAGTTTGTCGATTTGCCAAAGATGAGCCCGGGACCACCGCTGGCAATAATGACGGCGTCGGCCGGGAACGCTTTCAACTCGAGCGAGCGCAGGTTCATGGCGACGATGCCGCGACACACCTGATGATCGTCGAGCACCACCGACATCATCTCCCAGCCCTCGTACTTCTTTACCTTCCCGCTAACTTCATATCGGCGGACTTGCTCGTCGAGCGCATATAGAAGCTGTTGTCCCGTGGAAGCGCCGGCAAAAGCAGTCCGGTGATGTTTAGTCCCCCCAAAGCGACGGAAATCAAGCAACCCTTCATTCGTGCGCGAAAACGGCACGCCCATGCGATCGAACAAATAGATAATCGCCGGCGCCATCTCGCACATCGCTTTTGCCGGAGGCTGATTTGCGAGAAAGTCGCCACCGTAAACTGTGTCGTCAAAATGTTCCCAGGTCGAATCTCCTTCACCCTTGGTGTTCACCGCGCCGTTGATCCCACCTTGAGCACAAACAGAGTGCGAACGCTTAACCGGGACGACCGAGAAGAGTTCAACTTCATGGCCGGCTTCGGCGATTTTCATGGCGGCCGCCAATCCAGCCAGGCCGCCACCGACGATCGCGATTTTGATTCCCGCTGCCATCAGCTACATGAACCTCGCTAACAATCCACCAGGACGAATAAAAGCCACGGCTGCGTTAATCCCGACGGCCAGAAGAAAAATACCAATGGCGATGCAGGCGTAACCGGCGACGCGCTGCGCGCGCTCTCCAATCGTAATTCCCCAATCAACCAGAAACAGCCAGATACCATTAGCAAGGTGCCAAACCGTTGCCGTGATGCCGACGACGTAGACGATGAAAATCCAAACGTTATGAAATTCGCGTGACACGATCTCAAAGCTTTGATCCGGGTGATGCGCCACGGACACAGTGTTCAATCCGGGTATCAAGCCAAATCTGAAATTGAGAACGTGGAAAGTGATAAAGAAGAAGAGAATGACTCCCGTAACCCTTTGAATCGTGTAGAACCAGTTCCGTGCGTACGGGTAATACAGGTTGTTTGGTCGAGCTTCGACCGTAATCACCAATCCGTACACGGCGTGGTAGATAAGTGGAATGAAAATTCCGCCAATTTCAACAAATAGAATGTATGGGATGGACTGGAGATCTTTTACCGCACTGTTGAAATCTGCTGACCCGGTTAACGCCTTCGAATTTGTATAGAAGTGCTCCAGCAGAAACAGACCCAGCGGCATAATCCCCGACAACTGGTGCAGCTTTCGTAGAACGAACGTTCTGCTCAAGCGAATCGCCAAAGTGACACTCCTTTGGGTGGTAAGCTCAACACGGCTGGAGAACTCCCTGCGTACTAATTTCTAAAATTTGATTGCCTACAAAATTATAAATGGAGTCTTCTAAAATGCAACTAGATAAAGGCAAACCACGCGAGCGGCGTATTCGATCTTCAGATCGGCTTCTCTTAAATGAACGCGCAGCTCATTCAACGATGTTCGAGCAGTTCAATTCTCCTGCCCAAATAACGACCGCTCAACAATAGCGCAGATCGTGTGTTCGATCGATAGAAAGCATTCTTGTATTTGTTGAGTGTTTCGACTGGGGATGACAAGAGCGCGATCCACCATCTCCGTCAGAGGTCCACCATCGCCTACCAGTCCAATTGTATAAAGTCCCTGCGCACGCGCCGCCCGTACAGCCCGCAAAATATTTTCTGAGCGCCCACTGGTGCTAATAGCGATTAGAACGTCGCCTGATTTCCCAAGGGTAAGAACTTGCCTTTCAAAGATCCCGTCAAATCCTGAATCGTTTGCAGAGGCCGTGATGAATGATGTATCCG
>JBIOZK010000231.1:0-7013 GCA_044870975.1 Pyrinomonadaceae bacterium | reverse complement strand
CGCGAAGAGTTAATGTTGTCGAGTTGGATGTCGCCGGACGTCCAGATGTGCGCGCGCACCAATTCGCCTTGCACGTTGCGCACGTTGATTTGGCCGCTGCGTGTCTCGAGATCAACCGACGAACGCGCCGGCAATTGAATCTTGAAATTCATGTCTCCGACGTCGTTGCGACCGCGATTGTCGCCGACGATGTCAATCACCAGTCCGGCATCGGTCATGCGTGGATTGAACGTCGCCTTCCGATTGTCCATCAACGCGGTCACCTGGATCTCGTCGCGGTCCCACGTCTCGACGGTGATAGTTCCGGTGACGTTCTTAAGTTCAAAACGGACGTTTTTGCCCGCCGGAAACTTGCGCGAGACTTTTTGCTGCGCAAGGGCGAAGCTCGAGGCACTCAGGACGATCAGGATCGAAACAGCGGCTGAAAGGATTCGTGCTGGCTTGCAGTTATCGGACGCGAACAATTTCATCAGAGGTAAGTGGGCGACTTGCCGGAACCTTTCACATTAGAGATCGGAGAATTCTTTCAGTAGCGCGACCTTGTCATTCAGCGCCTCGTTTAAAATGTCTTCAGAAACCGTGTCGTGCGGATTGGCTTTAAGCTGTTCCATTGAATCATTCACGGCCGCATCGATCACGCTCATATTGCGATCGAAAGTCTCGCGCATCTGCGTACTCCAGCGGGCCTTGTTCATCTCAACGCGCTGGTTCCAGTAAGCGATCGTTTGCTGTTGTTGTCGATAACGATCCTTCAACGAAACGGAAGCACTCAATTCCGGCACGCGCATTAGCGGGGCCGGGTTCGTCATCCGATACATACCGAAGGCCGTTGCCATGGTAACCACGATCACGGCCGCGCCGACGACGCCCGCCAGCTGCGAGAACGAAAAGCTGCGATGCGTCAGTCGAAAGAACCACCCCGCTTCCGGCGTAGCCCGCTGAACGTGATTCGACGAACCTTGTTCCGCTTCGATCAGGTTGCTGATTCTCAGCCACATCGCTGGCGAATTCGGCACCGGATCATAAACGCCGCGCTGCTCGCGGCAAAAATCAACGATAACACTCAGATCATTTCGAGCGTCATTACAATCGGGACAGGAACTCAAATGCAGCTCAAGCCGCACACAATCTTCGGCCGGCAGCGCTCCATCGACAAAGTCGCTGAGCAAAACCTGGTAATTCTCGCAGTTCATTTCTTTCAACCTCTGACGCGCGGCGCATCCGGGTAACGCTCGGGACACGCGGCGGTCGCGGTCTCTAAGCAACAAAGGGGAGACTGCGTCATCATTAATCTGGCAAAATAGCGGCGAAAACGCGCGCTGGATGTCAAACTGGCCCGCTCTGGGAGCACGGAACCTCGGCTTTTTAATAAGCCGAGTTCTTGGTTGCTACTTGGGCGGGTTCTGTTGCCTGAGAAGGCCACGTAATTTCATTCTGGCCTTATGTAATTGCGACTTTGACGTGCCGACCGAGCACCCGAGCATCCGCGCAATCTCCTCGTGTTCGTGCCCCTCGATGTCGTGCAGCGTGAAAACCGTCCGATAACCCGGCGGCAACTGCGCAATCGCCTTGTCCAGAGCGATGCGATCGACCACCGGCATGGCGTTCGGATTCTCGGTGCCTTTGACGATTTGCACCGGAACTTCGCCTTCTTCGGTCGTCTGCTCGAGTCGCACCCCGCGCTTGCGAAAGTGCATCAGCACCTGGTTCACGGTCAGACGATGCAGCCAGGTCGTAAAAGCCGATTCGCCGCGGAAACTGCCAATCTTACGAAAAAGTTGGATAAAGACTTCCTGCGCCAGGTCTTCGGCTTCGACGACGTTGCCGGTCATGCGCAGGCAAAGAGAATATACGCGCCGATTGTGACGCTCGTAAAGCTCCTGAAAAGCGCCCATGTCGCCCTGAGCCGAGCGCTGCGCCAGCTCAAAGTCCGAAGTCTTCGGCTTCTGCGCTCCGTCTCCGTCGGGTGTGTCTATGTCGCTCGCGGCCACGTCTCTCTTAGAACGAGTCGGCAAAGAAAGATTGAGCGCGCGGCGATACAACCTGCGCGCTACAAAAACTTCTTCGCTTATTGATTAATTATGATAGCCGCTTTTTAGTATGCGATGAGCGGGACGATGTGACAAGTGAAGCTGATTGAGTATTTAGGAGCTGACTCTGCGCCGCCTGGCTACGGTGAAAAGACAAGAGGCCACGAAGCTGTAAAAAATGGCGCCACTTGGTACGCCGAGCAGGAAAGGCTCCACCAGGTTGGCGCATCCGACAAAGTTGCCAAACTTCTGAACCAGGAGAATTGTCGGGAGATAACAGTACATGACCGCCAGGAGGGGGAAATCGGCGCCATAGGAATTCGCGACGACAAAGGCGAGGACTACCGCGGCGACTTGAACAACGGTGCCCAGAATAGTCAGCGCAATGATTTTTAGTGCTATCACGACTTACAGTCTCGGCAGTGCGAAACTGAATTTCGATCCTTTGCCGACTTCCGATTCGACGCTGACTGAACCGCCGTGCTGTTCGACGACTTCCTTCACAAAAGCCAGGCCCAGGCCGGTTGATTCTTCGTCTTTTTCCTGGCCGTCCCGGGCGACGCGGTAGAACTTTTCCCAGATGCGATGGATTGAGTCGGCGGGAACGCCGTAGCCGCGGTCTTCGACAGTCACGCGGACGACTTCGGCTTCAAGCACGGTGGTCACGATTACGGTGGTGCGTTCCGGACTGTAGCGCACGGCGTTATCGAGCAATTTCATCAGCACCTGCGTGATTAGGCTCTTATCGGCGGCGACGGGCGGAATGTTGGCGCTGGCTTGATCGACAAAGCGGATCCGCTTCTTCTTGGCGACGGGCTGCATGGTCGCAATCACTTCGCGCACGGCTTCGTCGAGGCGCAGCGGAATTTCCACAACCTCCTGCTTGTCAGAGCGCTCGAGTTGAGTGACGGACAGGAAGGTGTCGATCATGCGCGACATGCGCTGCGATTCGTTGGCGATAATCTGCACGAACTCGCGCGACTCTTCGGGAATCTTTTCATCGATCGCCAGCAATTCTGAGAACCCGTTGATACTGGTGAGGGGCGTCCGTAACTCGTGCGACATCAACGAAATCATGTCGCTCTTTAGCTTCTCGAATTCCTTCATGCCGGTCACGTCGCGCACCCGAATCGTGAAGCACAGTGGATTTGGATCATGCGACCCATTGCCATTCCCATTCGCGGAGGGCTTCAACTTATGGTTGACATGATCGAAGACTGCCGCCTGTGGCGCGGTCGCACCATTCCCGTTGGCTTTGCTGTCGTTGGCGATCGAGATTCGCAGCTCTAACGTCTGGTTTCGCTCCGGAAAGCTCAGTTCGCGTTCGTAAGGCTGGCCCGACTGCAACACGCGCCGGACTGCGATTGAAGGTTCATCAAAGACACCGGACTTGAATCGCTCAAGCAATCCAAACAAATCAAGCTCTTCAAGCTCGTTAGGTTTCACGAGCGCCGTCTTCATCATCGCCGGATTCAGATAGGCGAGTGTCCCGTCGAGGTAGGCGAGTGCGTAGGCGTCCGGCGCCTCGGCCAGCACTTCAGCGCCGAAACGCTGCTGAGTCATAACCCCGCTCAGGAAATCAAAAGCATGTAAGCGATAACTGGAAGTGCGCGCGGAAACGAACGCCGGCAGGTTTCCATCGAGTTTCCTCTGCCGTGCCTCTTCGCGCTGCACGTTGCGCGCGATTTGACTGGCGACGGTAGACAACAATCGCCGGTCGCTTTGGTCAAAACTCTCACGTAGGCGCAGCAAGAGCACTCCGACTGTACGCCCTTCGTGACTGAGCGGAATCGCGACCGTCTCGAACGGGTCGATGGTTCCGGCGGCGGCGAGCGTGATCTCTTTCTTTTGCAGCGCGCGATCGCAAAGAGTGACAATTTGCCGCCAGACCGAATTACGCCCGGCCTGAACGGCGCCGTTCGCGGCCGATCGAAGCCGCGCGCAAGGAACCAGTTCGCCATTTTCGTCAGGCTGGAAGACGACCGCTTCCTCCAAAGGGAGAATTGTCTCCAAAAGCTTCAGTCCGTTTCCCAGCTTTGGCGTCGCTGTTCCTGCTTCAATCATCCCGGTGCGGTTCGAGGTTTCGTTGACGCGATTCGTCAGCAGACTATCGATCAACCAGAGACGATAGAGTTGCACGACGATTACAGCTGTGAAGGATCCCAACGCCAGCGGAGCGAAAAGAATATCGACCTTCAGTCGCCACGAAACCAATAGGCTGGCTCCCGCGGTCAGCAGGAAGCCGGCCCCCAGAATCCAGAATGATCGACGGGCGCCGGCGCGGCCGACAAAAAATCCGGCACTGACGCTCACTCCGACAATCAACAAAAGTCCCAGCCACAGTTGCGGCGTTTGCAGCGGTGCTTCCCCGCGCGCGACGGCGACGACAAACCCGGCCTGCAAAGAATCAATGAGCCCGGCGCGCCAGATGGCACACGTCAACGCACCTGCCGCAAGCGACAAGAGCAGAGAATTAACCAGCGATTTCCAGGTGAATGTCTTCAACTTGGGATTGATCGGGAACCAGGGCGAGATGAGGCGGTAAGGCCAACCGAATTATACACGGCTGGCGGCGATCATGGGCAAGAAATTTGGTCGATTAATTTGTCACGAAGCGGCCAGCGCCCGCAGCGCCTTTTCTACTTCGGCATCTTCTGAAGGATCTATGGTACGTAAGTCGATTAGCACCCGCTCGTTGAGTATTCTCGCGATAACTGGCGGATTCCACTGACGCAAAATGTCAGCAAGCTCGTGTGGCGTGAGATTGGCGCAACTCACGGCAATTACGACCGTTGGCAGGGACGCCATCGGCGCTGAGCCACCACCCACGGCCGATTCAGCGGTCACCTTCTCGAAGTTAACCGTCGTGATCATGCCTTCGCGGATCTTTTTCAGGAGTTTATCGACGCGACCTTCAATCTGTTCCACCGACATTCGGATCATCTCGATGGTGGGCGGCATTTCATCACGCGCATACGCTGCCAGCGTCGCTTCGAGCGCGGCCAGGCGCAGCTTATCAGCCCGCAAGGCGCGATAAAGCGGGTTGCTGCGCATGCGCTCGACTAGCTCGCCGCGACCAACGATCAGCCCGGCCTGCGGTCCGCCAAGCAACTTGTCACCACTAAACGAAACGAGATCCGCGCCGTCGCGGATCGATTGCTTGATGATCGGTTCGCCCTCGATTCCAAAGTGCGAAAAATCAATGAGCGCGCCTGACCCGGCGTCCTCATAGAGAAGCAAACCGGAACTGTGCGCGAGCTCCGCCAACTCTGAGAGCGACGGTGTCTTCGTGAATCCGACGATGCGATAGTTTGAAGTGTGCACACGCATGATCATGCGCGTCTCGTTATTGATCGCGTCTTGATAATCTGACAAGCGCGTGCGGTTCGTGGTACCGACATCGATCATGCGCGAATCCGATTGCGCCATCACTTCAGGAACACGAAAATCGCCGCCTATTTCAACCAGTTCGCCGCGCGAAACGATCGTCTGACCGTTGCGCGCGAAGGTGTTCAAGACCAGCAAAGCGGCAGCGGCGCAGTTGTTGACTACGAGCGCAGCCTCGGCCCCGGTCAGATCGACCAACAACTGCTCTGCATGCGCGCCGCGGCCCCCACGGCCGCCGATGAGCGTGTCGTATTCAAGCGTGCAATACCCTGAGACTTCTGTGATGGCTTCCCGAGCCGCCTTCGATAAAGGCGCGCGTCCCAGGTTCGTGTGCAGCACCACACCGGTGGCATTTATCACGCGGCGCACTCCACCGGCGACTTCCGCCTCGTGCAATTTCAGCAGTTGCGCTTCAGCCATTCTTAATAGTTCCGCGCGATGCGCTCCGTTGCCGTTGCCGGTAGCTGATGCGCCGCTCGCCCGCGCGCGCAGTTCCTGACGAAGTTTGCCAGTTGCCCGACGAGCCAGCACCGTTAGTTTCGCTGTTCCCACCTGCGCCGCGAGTTGCCGCGCCGTCGCTGTTTTCAGCAGGGCATCGATTGAGGGAAGCTCACGCAACAGGCTGTTTGGCTTATCCGATTTGGGCATGAAGCGCAGGATATGCCTTTGCTGTTCTTGAATCAATCCGGACAAGTTGAGCGAGCTAAATAGCAGAGCGCGTGCCGTTTGCGAGCACGGAAGTTTCCCTTAAATGCCGGCCGAAAAATTTATTGACAGCTGCAGAAGCCAACGCCTAGACTGAAAATAATAGTGGCGACCCTGCTTTCGCCACGCGAGGAGATTCCCGGTTGCCCAAAAACGACAACAAATTGGCGCGTCTGGCTAAGGAACGCCGCGAGCGAATGCGCGGCGTCAACGTCGATAACGAGCCCACCATTGAAGACCAGTTAGCGCGCATCGAGGATGAGATTCGCCGGCTGAAAGTTGAGTTTGATGTTTACTTCGCGGGTGGTACGAAGCGCCCGCCATATGACACCAAGCTGCGACTAGAGTCACACATGAAGAGGCTGACAGACGATCGCACCCTCAACTTCGCGCAGCGTTACCATCTGAACTCGATCCAGACCCGTTATGCATCGTTTCGTGAACTGTGGCGTCGCATCCTGCAGGACCGCGAGGAAGGCAGGGGCGTGGCGGCAGTTCGAGCACAAGCCCGTGAACGTGAAACAACCCCCTTCGCGCGTTCGGAATTTTCGTGCACCGACGTGCGTCACGACGTCAGAACCGTCAAGGACCTTTACGATTCATTGGTGGAAGCGAAGCGCAGTTGTGGGGAAGGAATCCGTGATTTGACCTTCTCGAAGTTTCATCGTTTGGTGATGGAGCGCACCGAAGCGCTGAAGGAGAAAACCGGGTCCGATCGAGTGACGTTCTCGGTTGATGTCGATAAAGGTCACGTGAGCTTCAAAGCAAAAGTTCAAAAGTAGTCCGGGCTTAGGTTTGCGTGTCAGAACCGGGAGCGGTAGCGACCGGATCAAGTAGCTCGATGATTTACCAGTTGCGTCATGATCCGGTCGCTACCCCCGGTTCTGACAC
>JBIOZK010000230.1:0-24491 GCA_044870975.1 Pyrinomonadaceae bacterium | reverse complement strand
GTGTCAGCAGCTCGACCGTGAGGGAGGACTCGCCAGCGTGGATAATTGGTGGTGTCAAATGAATCCTTAGGGAAAGGCGCCCTCCCTTACGGTCGGGCTTCTGAAACTACTTCGAGCTCGATCCGGTCGAGAGCAGCAAATCCAGTTCGCGGTGCTGATTGTCCAGCATGCCGTAAGTGTCGGAAGTTTCTTCGAGCATCTGACGAGTCATGGCGATCGAATCGCTCAACTCCTCGAAGTGCAGGGCAGAGACGCGTTCAGGCGTCGGCAAGGTCACGACTTGATCATTCACCAAACCAAAGAAGTTCTCGATTGACTGCAACTGTCCTTCGACGAGTTTGACTGACCGCTCCAGGTCATTGAAGGCCGCGACGCGCCGTCTCAGGATTTCAAGATTTGCCTGCTGGATTCGCTTTTGACGGTCGTCAGATGCGGTTTGCACCGCGTGCTCAGCTTGCTTCAGTTGATTCTGCACGGCCTGGCGGTTCGTCGAACGCAGGTGATGCTTGCGACGGCGATATACATCGAGCAGATCGACGAAGTCCTCCCAACGCTGATCCAGACTTTGCAGATTCGCGGGGATTTCTTTTGAGGTCGTGAACTTCCGGTAATTCGAATAAATTTGATTCTTCATCCAGCGCAGATACTCGACGGCTTCACGTTCGCGTGGATCGAAACCTTTGATGACGGCTTCGCGCTGAGCTTCGCGCAGTTTGCGCGCCTTCTCTTTGGCGCGGCGTTCGACGAGGCGGCGATAGAAGGGTGCGGCGGGCACGACGGTTAGATAGACAGCTTCAGTTCCGAGGCCAAGCAGGAGCGGAGTAACGTCCTGAAAAAAGGCGGCGCCCACAAGAAAGCCCGCCATACCCCAAAAGTTGATCGGCTCCTTAAATGCTTCCTTTAGATATCTAGAGTCAATCTTGGGCCAGTTCATGAAATAAGAAACCGGTACGACTGTTCAACCATTGAGCCCTCCCTCACGGGCGGGCTGTTGTCCCGCTGCAATTGGGCCGCGGAAACGCAAAAAGTCCAAAACTCGTTATTACTGGGACGTTTCTCCCTGCGCCGGGAGAGCCTGGGGGGCGCTGGTCGCGCCGTCACCGGCCGGCAACAAACCCATCTCTTTCTTATATTGGAGCAGTTTGTCCTGCAGCTGCATGTCCATGGCTTCCCTCTCAATCTCCTGCATTTGATTATCGACGGAAGCAGACCCCAGCTGCATTCTGGCCTCGGCGGCGGCGGCGCGACGGTCAATCTTGTCGCGCATTTCGTCGAAGGTCTGCGCGTCATCACCAATCTGGAACGAAGCCATTGTCTGGGCCAACTGCTCTTGCAGCTTCGCCTGCTTCGACTGATTGATGAGTTGCATGGCTTCGGCGGTGCGCCGTTGCATTTGCAGCATGTAATTATCGCGCGCCTTCAAGGCCTGCTTGGAAGCTAATTGTGCATGCTCATGCTGATGCACGGTTTTCTGTAAATCGACCTGCGCCTGCTGCAATTGACCGATGTAAGCCGTCGCAATATCGTCACGGCCCATTTTCACGGACGCTTTGATCTTGGAATCAAGATCGACGACCTGCGTTTCCAGACGTTCTTTATTCTTGCCCAGCAGTTTCTCGGTCGCCATTACCTGCGCCACCGAATTGTTCAGATCGGGGATGCGATCGCGCATGTCGCGAATTGTCTGTTGCAGGATCAGTTCGGGGTCCTCGGTGGCTTCTACAATCCCGCCGAACAGCGCGCGCATCGAACGCTTCATCCTAGTCCAAAGTCCCATCTCGTCCTCCGGCTACTTTTGCAAACGTGACTTGCATATCGGCGGTCAAAACGCCCGGCGCGCCGTCGAATTGTACGAAAGAGTAAGGCGCATGGTTGCATTTTCAACCACTTTTGCAGGTGAGTATAGCAGAACAGTTGAGCGGTGAGCAGTGAGCCGTGGCCGCTTGGCCGGATGCCGGAGCGTGGGTCAGCCGGCGGCGGCTCGGCCGATGTCTCGGCGATATTGCATGCCTTCCCACTCAATCTCGCGGACTGCGCCGTAGCACCTTTCCAGGGCCAGGTTGAGATTTTCGCCGGTGGCCGTCACACCCAGAACCCGTCCGCCGGCGGTAATCCAACCGCCCTCTGCTTGGGCCGTGGCAGCGTGAAATATCGAGACATGTTGGTGTTGTGCCGCGCGTTCGAGACCGTGAATCGTGGCCCCCGTTTCGGCTTTGGCGGGGTAGCCTCGAGACGCAAGCACCACGCAGGCGGACGAATCGGCCGACCAATCGACGGACAATTCGCCCAAACGTGTTTCAGTTATGGCTTGAAAGATTTGCGCCAGGTCGGTTTTCAGTCGCACCAGGATTGACTGAGTCTCGGGATCGCCGAAGCGAACGTTGTATTCCAACACGCGAGGTCCGGCTGAAGTAAGCATTAATCCAATGAACAAGATTCCGCGGAAGGGGAGGCCCTCGTCGCGACAGCTTTGCAAGGTTGGTGCGACAATTTCCCGTTCAATGCGATCCAGCAGAGTTTTGTCGACAATGCCTGAATCGGTGATCGATCCCATCCCACCCGTGTTTGGACCCGTGTCGTTTTCACCGATCCGTTTGTGATCGCGCGCCGCCGGCATCAGCCGATAATCTATGCCATCGGCGAAGAGCAGCACCGAAACCTCGGGGCCGTCGAGTTTTTCTTCAATTACGATTCTGCGTGCTGCTTCGACTCCCGCCACACCATTGCGAAGGTCGGTCAGAGCATCAAAAGCCGCTGCGCGATCTCCGGCAACAAAAACACCTTTTCCGGCCGCGAGCCCGTCAGCCTTGATCACAACGGGCTCATTGATTTCGCCAAATTCGCCGGATCGCAGCAGCTGCTCCGCCTGATGAATGGAAGTCGCAATGCGATAACGCGCGGTAGGAATTGAATGACGATCCATGAAGGCCTTCGCGAACGCCTTGCTTGACTCCAGTTGAGCGGCTTTGCTGCGAGGACCCACAATGCTCAGGCCGGCGTCCTCAAAGGCATCGACCAAACCCGAAGCCAGCGGAGCTTCAGGCCCGACCATCGTCAAGTTGATTTCCTTCTCTTTCGCGAAAGTCAGCAAACTCTGCTGATCCTCGACAGAGATTGGTACGCACTCGGCGAGCGGGGCGATACCCGCGTTGCCGGGCGCGCAAAACAGCTCGAGCGGTTGAGATGATGTTCGCCTTAAGGTCGCACAGATGGCATGTTCGCGACCTCCCGAACCGATCACCAGAATCTTCATGTCTTGTCCAGGTGAATTGATTTTCCAGACTGAGTAACGTGAGCTATCCCAACGAGAAAACCTCTATGAAAACCCTTGACACAGCGGGGTCATAGTCATATAAGTGCACCCGCTGTGGCTGGCATGCCCACTTTTAGAGCCACGCTAGTTTAGTTTTTCACGGGCTTCTCGTACAGCTTCGATCGTTCACCTTAAACCGGGGCTTCCTGCCTGCAACCGTCAGAGCCTCCGGAAGGAGAAGCAGATGTCATACCAAACTCAGGATCAAAGCAATCACGATCCGACATCTGAGTTTCAGGATCGGCCGATAACCTGCGTCGACTGCGGAGACAGTTTCATCTGGACTGTCGGCGAACAGGTCTTTTTTCACGATAAGGGTCTGAAGAACGAGCCGAAACGATGTAAACCGTGCAAGCACGCAAAAAACCATCGGCTTGCCGCAATCTCATACGCCCAGGCGGCCGGCGCCAAACAACGGATCGAAGTCACCGTTCGTTGCGCTCAATGTAACGAACAAACGACCGTACCGTTCTATCCGTCCCAGGGTCGACCTGTCTACTGTCGCGCCTGCTTCGTTGCTTCTCGGGCAATGTCTGCTGGTGTCTGATTTTAATGTTCCAGGTGATATGGGACGTTAGTCACTACGACGCCCTTCTTGAAAAGCAAAGCACCTTTCAGAAACAGCGTGTTTTGGTTGTGGAGTAGATTCTGCCACCACTTCGCCGGCACAAACTCGGGCAGCACGATAGTAATCACGACATTCGGCGAGCTGCGACGAACGCGATCGACGTAATTAAAAAGCGGCCGGGCCAGCGAGCGATAGGGCGATGCGACCACGACGAGGTTTACTCCTGAACCCCATTGCTGCCACTTCTCTCTCAGGCGGCGCGTAGTTTCATCGTCAAGATTTACATACACCGCGGTGACGTGATGGGGCGCGATTGATTTCGCGTATTCCAGAGCCGCGATAACGCCACGATGTATTCCTGAAATCGGCACGATTACTTCGTGATGCATCGGGCGCAGTGCGCTCAAGCCTTCCGTCGATAACTGACGGGCAACGTCGACGTAGTGACGATGAATCCGCAGAAACATGAAGACCAGCATCGGAATGATGACGACCACGATCCACGCGCCGTGCACAAATTTCGTGATGATGAAAATCATCAACACGACAAAGGTCGCAACGGCGCCCACACCATTGACTACCAAATATTTTCGCCAATGCGACTTGTGCGGGGTTGCGGGCGCGTCCTGCGATTTATCGCGGGTTCGCAGGAATTTACCTTCACGCCACCAGTGAACGACCATGCCCGCCTGCGAAAGCGTAAACGAAAGGAAAACGCCGACGGCATAAAGTGGAATCAAGCGGCTGGTGTCGCCACGAAAAACCCATACCAGTAAGCCCGAAAATATCGCCAGCAATACAATGCCGTTTGAAAAAACGAGGCGATCGCCGAGGTTCGCCAGTTGCCGCGGTAAGAACCGGTCGCGCGCCAGCAATGACGCCAACCGTGGAAAGCCCGCGAACGAGGTATTCGCGGCAAGGATCAGGATAGCGGCGGTCGTCGCCTGCACGACGTAATAAAACCAACCCAACGGCCCAGTGAATACCACGCGGGCAATCTGTGAAATTACCGTTTCATGTTCCAGCGGATGTACGTGGAAAAAATGCGTCAGCACACTGGCGCCGACAAACATCACGATGAGCAACGCTGTCATCCAGGAAAGAGTCGTCGCCGCATTTTTCGATTCAGGCTGCTTAAACGCCTGTACGCCATTCGAGATTGCTTCAATTCCGGTGAGCGCCGCACACCCGTTCGCAAATGCACCCAATAACAGAAACCAGGTTAACGGTTGAGACTGATAACCCTCTGCGATCTTTAGATCGGCATCATTAGGCACAGGGACGATGCCCGGATTTAAATAATAGCGAACCAATCCAAAACCGATCAGCACCAGAAAGCTGACAATGAATGCATAACTCGGTGCGGCGAACATCGCGCCTGCTTCGCGCACGCCGCGCAGGTTCGCAACTGTAATGAAGGCAATAAAGAAAAGACACAGTACGACTCGATGGTTATGCAAGTCAGCCAAGCGGGTTCCGACCGTAGCGGAAGTGATCGCTTCGACACCGGCTGCTACCGATACTGAGACCGTGAGAATGTAGTCAACCAGCAATGACGCGCCGGCAATTAGTCCCGGAAGCGTACCGAGATTTTCTTTGGCAACGATAAAGGCCCCGCCACCGGACGGATACGCAAAGATCGTTTGCCGGTAGCTGATCGCTACTATGATCAACAGAAGGCAGATTGCAATTGAGATCGGAATTACGCGCTCAAAAGCGTCCGCCCGGTGAGCGACATAAGCCGCTGCGAGCACGAGCAGTATCTGCTCAGTCGCGTAAGCGGTAGAAGACAGTGCGTCGGAAGCAAAGATCGCGAGTGCGGTCTTCTTCGTGAGTCGTTCATGTGCTAAGCGCGCTGTCTTGATGGGGCTTCCAAGCAGCAGACGCTTTAGAGACGGCATCGTTTACGCATTGCAGCGACGCGCTTTGAGTGCACGCTAAAATGCCACAGTGGCTCTTTGATCATGCCACCTGTGGCAACGAACCTGCGCGCGACGCTGACTACTCTTTCAGTCCGAACAAAAGTTTCGGTTAGTACTTGCGGTTATATTAAGACAACTGCTCTTAAAGTCAATCGCGCTGAAGTAAGTATTTGGTTGAAAATCGTGGGGGCGTCGGGCGGTCCGGGATGAATTACCTGCCCTAAAAATAAAAGCGGGCGGGGCCCTCCCACAAGCCCCACCCTAAGGCCACGTGTCCTCACCCCACGCGACCACTTCGCCCACCGGGGAGGCGGGCGCACCGAGATTATGCACAAGTCGTGCTTTTCTTGCAACCAAAAGTGTGATCTTTTTTCAGTTTTTCTTGTCCGCTTCAGAGCTGTAATTAGCATTTGTAATAGCGCACATCACGTCCGCCGTGGTAGGACTGATTCAATTGCATGTAGCAACACAATTACCAACTGGCTTTCACCCGCAGCACCCGTAATTTTCAAGCCGACGTAATCATTAGTTACGTCACTGATTGTGCCCTGATAAATGCCGCCTGAAATAGTCTTGATCTCGACGGCCTGTCCTCTATACCTGATTAAGAGGTTCTCCACATGCTGATAATTCATCTATAAACTCCCCTGCGCCAGTCATCGTTGGCGCGTAGCTAGTGCCATGTCACGAAGAAGAAACGATACCCGTCTGGATCCTGAAAACTAACGAAGCGCCCTCCCCATCCTTCATCACGCGGTTCAGTTACGGCGACGCCACCGGCCCGGACTTTTTGGTAGAAACGATCGACATCTTTCACCCCAAGCACAAAATGAATCCCACGTCCGCGCTTGAGCATGGTTTCGATTTGCTGCACCAGACTTACGCGCAACTGCCCGGACCGAAGCGAGGCGATTGGCGGCTCGGCCGCGGGTTCAACCGATTCGACACTAAACCCCAAAACATCCCGGTAGAAGGCCAACGATTCTTCAAGGTTGTTAACTTCCAGAAAAAGAAGATCGAGTCCGGTAATCATCTGGCTCCATCAGACGTTGGTCAGGAGTAAGTACAGCCCGAACCCGCCGGCGACGACCAACAGCCAGAAAACAATTTCCTGAGCCGCCCGTAACCGACGCAGGGGATGATCAATTCTGGTTGCTTCCCGCGCATTGGTCATCAGCGAATGCCCAATCAATACCCCAAACATGATTACACCGGCAGCGAGAATCGAAAGCGGCCACAGAAACCAGAGTCCGTTGAAGTGAACCATTAAAAGCAGCAGCAAGCCCAACGCGAGACACATTGCCGCGCTGAGCACTTGCCCCGACAGTCCAATTTCACGAGCTGCGGGTTCTGAGTACACGGCTGCTGCCTGGGCGCGGGGGCTTCGCCGCTTGGCATCGTATTCTCTCCGAGCCCTCTCGTTATGCAGAACGCTGTAGGCTTCGTTGAGCTTCTTCATGTCTTCCTCCGCGCCACCTCGATCCGGGTGCAGCTTGTGCGCAGCTCGCTTGTACAGACGTTCAATATCACGCGCGGAAGCATCCTCACTCGCTCCCAGAATCTCGTAATAGTTTGCGACTCGGTTCAAGTGAACCGCATTGTAGATTTGCTGCGCCCTTTGATCAATGAGATCTATGTCGTATTCAATCTATCGAGTAAGACGAAACAAAGCCGCCGCACTCGCAAACCATCTGGGCTTCTGACCGACAAGCTGATATTTTTGCAACATGGAGCCGCAGTTCGCACCGGGTGATGATTTAATCTTTCAACTCGAGAGCGGGTTCGGTCTATTGCGAGTTATTGCAATTGACGATGACGAAACCAAACCTGTATGGCACCTGATGGCCTATGAGGAATTGTTCCCGGACGTTGAATCTGCCGAGCGGGCGTTGACGGATCCGACTTCGCTGCACGTGAGAATGGCCCACATGGCGCTGACGGATCGCGCCTTCGAACGGACGCCGGCGGCGCGTTTGGGGAACCGTCAAATTACTGACAGCGAACGGACGGCGTATGAGAATTGGCTCCGGACCAACCGCATCGTCTCCGATCGCTCCGCGTTACTGATGTTGGGATTGCGTTGAATCATGAGAGAACCCAGAAACAAATCACGCTACCGCCGACCGGTAATCATCTGCCTGCTGCTGCTGTTAAGTGCGTTCTCAGCTTCGGCGCAGCGGCGAGAGCGCAGCCTGGATTCATGGCGACCGCTTCATTACGACGTGGATTTGATTTTCGACGAGCAGATGAGTGAAATCTCGGCTGCCCGCACCGAGGTAACGGTGGAAGTTCTGGCGGCGACGATTGATAAAGTCGATTTTGATTTCGGCGAGATGACTATTGACTCAATTCAGGTTTCGGGGAAGGACGCCAGATTCGATCGCACGGCTGAGACCTTGAATGTGCTGCTCCCGAATCCGGCCAAGCGCGGCACAAAACTGAATGTTACGGTCAGCTATCATGGCCATCCAAAAGACGGCCTCATCTTCGCGAAAGACCGTGATGGCAATCCTTCAGCCACCGGCGACAACTGGCCCAACCGCGTGCATTACTGGATTCCCGCGTTCGATCATCCTTCGGCCAAGGCCACTGTCACCTTCACGATTGCGGCGCCGCAGCGTTATCAAGTCGTTGCGAACGGAAAATTCATTTCGCTGACCGGCAACGCCGCGACTTCGCATTGGAAGTTCGATGAAGCCAAGGCCATACCCGCTTACTGCATGGTCGTCGCCGTGAATCAGGGCGCGCTTATCAATTCGCCGTACGCAGCCGTCCCGCTGCTTTACAACGTACCGCAGCGCGATCGCGATTACGCGCCCAAAGGTTTTTCACCCGCCGCTGATGCGCTGGCTTTTTTCAGCCAGACCGTTGCGCCCTATCCTTATGAAAAGCTGGCGCTAATCGTCGGCGCCACTCGTTTCGGGGGCATGGAGAACTCCAGCGCTATTGTCTTTGCCAACAACCTGTTCGACCAGCTGCAAGTCGAGCCCGGTGCGCCGGCCGGCAGCAGCAATTCAATGAGCGCCCGCTTTAGTTTGCCGACCAGGCTCGAAGCGGTCGTCGCGCACGAGATTGCTCACCAGTGGTTTGGCGACTCGGTGACGGAATCGACCTGGGCCGACCTTTGGCTGAGCGAAGGTTTCGCGACTTACTTCGCCGCGCTATTCATCCAAAAGCACGACGGCGAAGCCGCGTTCCACGAATACATGCGCGGCGCGGCTCAGCGTTATTTGAATTTTTCGAAACGCTCAAAGTTGCCGATTCACGACACCGAAACTACCGATCTAATGGGCTTGTTGAATGCCAATAATTATGAGAAGGGCGCGTGGGTTTTGCATATGCTGCGCAGCCAGTTAGGCGACGAAGCATTCTTCAAAGGCGTGCGCGATTATTACAATGCGCACAAGGAGGCGAATGCGACGACGGAGGATTTGCGGGCAGCTCTCGAAAAATCTTCCGGCAGGAATCTTAAGGCTTTCTTTGCGCGTTGGATTTACGGCGCCGGTCATCCGCGCTATCAAGTCGCGTGGAACGTCAATGCTAACCAAACGGAACTCGTGGTCACGGTCAACCAACTCCAGGAGGGTGAGCCCTTCCTCGATCCTCTGCCGATCGAGCTGACTATCGACAACCAAAAAGTCCCGTTTGTAATTAATCCAAAAGGGAAAACGGCTACCTTGTCCATTCCGCTCAAAGGCAAGTTAACCGCTACGGCGTTCGATCCGAACGAGACGCTGCTTAAGGAAGTCGCAAAGTGACTTTGCCGGCGATAGTCAGCGTCGGCGAACCAGACGCGACCACGGCCTGTCTGTCACAAAGCTCCAAAAATGCTTGAATGAGCTGGGCCGCAGCCAACCTTTCTCGGCGTGGAGTTCAATATTCCTGGGGGGCTGCGTCCAATCGCTGATCGTCCGTCGGCCTATCAATCGGCGGCGTCTTTTCCTAAGACCGGGTGAAACCACGATGTGTATCCATCGTCCCTCTTCCACTTCCTTCTCAAGATGCACCGCACCGGCATCGTGCTGAAAGTAGTTGCGGTTCTGTCGATACCATTGCGCAGGCCATGACCATCCGTGCTCGCTGAGCAGCTTCACAAATGCCGACGAACTCAGCGCGCGAGCATTGGTCACACGGCACTCGGGTGTGAGGCTAATGCCAAACTCACTCAGACCCTTCAATACGACTTCATTGACATACGGAATTGAAGGACCGTCCGGCTTGTCACTCTCCGCCGCTTTCGCATTTTTAGAGCCGTTCCACACTCAATTCCCAAACCGCTTGCGGTACTCATCGGACGAGATAAAAGCCTTGACCATCTCAGCCGCGACGTAGTTGCCGTTGAATTGATTCAGTTTGCTCAGCCAGAAGTCGTAGCCAGTGTAGTCCAGGCTCGCTTCCGGCGCGTCGTTCGGGTTGCGGCGCAAATATCCGAAGTATTCGGCTAACACAAAAGCCTTGTTCGATTCGGCGTTGAATAGATCTGTATCTTCAGCGACTTGACGCACTGCCTGCGCGCGCGCATTCATGTTGGCTATGTCCGAAGCACCGCCAAAAAGATTGATTGCGTTGGTGCGCTCGCTCGCTGACAGAACATTCCCCGCATTTTGATTAAGTCGATCGACAAATTGAGTCGGCGTCATGGTCGGAGGAAGCGCCGTTAAAAAGCGCGAGGTTTGCACAAACTCCAACGCGTACGCTTGCTTGTTGGCTTCCAAAGCTTGTTCCCAACCCGGTTGGAGCACCACCACGCCACGACCGATGCGCTGGGTGTCCCTCAGGAATTCATCGAAGCGCACTATCGGCACCGCGAGCTGCCGGTTCGCACCCTGATGTGAAGTCCCGATGACGTCGCCGTACGCGACCTTGTAGAAGCGCTCCACCAGATATCCAGTCTGCTGAAATTCGATCGCCAGGAAGAACGCACCCGAAACGTTGATACGCTTTACCTCGCGACATTGCGCGTCCGCGCCGCACTGCTCGATTTGATCCGACCAAAACTGCCGGCCGCTCGCATCCGACTGACGGTTAAGAAAGTCGTGATACTGCTGCTCGACAAAGGTCGGCGTCTCATCGATTGGATTTGTCGCCGGCTCAGTCGAGTCGTCGATGATGTTTAAGGTGGCGGTTGACGGCGCACCCAAGGTTGCTCCTGCCGGATTGGTTAAGGTGAGCCCGACAGTCTCGTTTCCTTCGACGTAGGTATCTTCATTAACCAGCACCACGAAAGACTTTGCCGACTCGCCGCTGGCGAAAGATAAAGTCCCGGCGGCTGAAATATAATCGCGCCGCTGGGTCGCTGTCCCATCGGTCGTGAAATAATCGACGCTTGCCGGCACCGACAAATCTCCAGTGCGGTTCACGGTTATAGTCACTGCGGTCGGGTCTTCCTGCACATTGAAATTTGAAGAGCTGAACTGCACCGACGACTGCGCCGGCGTAAATACGGCCGTCAGGGTCGCATTAGCGTTCATGGCAATGCTGGTCGTCCGATTCGTCGAGTAGCTCCCGCCGTTGAGCAGCCATCGCTCGAAACTGTTCCCGTTAACTGCCGTCGGCGCTGTGAGAAAAACAGTCGTATTTTGCGAATACGTCCGGGTGAATTGAGTTACCCCGGCGCCGAATCCGGCATTGTCCCCGGGACTGACGAGGATATTTACGCCGGTCGGCGGATTCAAAGACCCAACCGTCAGCGTAAAGTTCGGCAGCGGCGGATCCTGGGTCAAGCGCATCACGCCATCAGGTGTCGAACTGTCGCCGTTGTAAGCTGTGAACAGGCCGCCGATCAGAATCTTCCCGTCAGCTTGCACGGCCACAGCAGTAATAACTGAACTCGCTCCAACTCCGCCCGGGTTGAAGTTATTGTCCCGCGTCCCGTCCGCGTTCAAACGCATGATGTGATCAGGCGCGGTCTGGTCACCGTTGTAAGTTTTATTTCCGCTCCCGATCAGGATTTTGCCGTTTTGGAGGGCAACGGAATAAACGGCGCCTTCGGTTCCCGTGCCGCCTGAGTTGAAACTCAAATCGCGCGTGCCGTCGGCATTCAGGCGCATGATGTTATCCGGCGCCGTGCCGTCGTCGTTGTAAAAGAAGAAATCACCGCCAATCACAATCTTCCCGTCCGGCTGCACCACTGCGCTGATGATGCGATTGTTCGCGCCGGCTCCTCCGGGATTGAAGGTTGCGTCGCGCGTGCCATCCGGGTTCAGTCTCATGATGTAATCGGGCACTGAGGCATCGCCGTTGTAGGCGG
The DNA here is from genome assembly GCA_044870975.1 of Pyrinomonadaceae bacterium. GTDB lineage: Bacteria > Acidobacteriota > Blastocatellia > Pyrinomonadales > Pyrinomonadaceae > UBA11740. The sequence goes on along the minus strand of JBIOZK010000230.1, from coordinate 12,438 downwards.
TGGCAAAGCCACCAATCAAAATCTTGCCGTCCGGTTGCAGAGCAACCGCGTACTCACCGAAGTTTGCTCCTGAACCGCCGGGGTTAAAGCCGGCATCGCGGCTGCCGTCGGCGTTAAGCCGCATAATTCGATCGCTCGCGGACGCATCGCCGTTGTAGGCGGTGAAGAAACCGGCGATCAGAATCTTGCCGTCAGGCTGGATGGCCAGCGCGAAGACATTCCCATCGGCGCCCGCACCGCCGGCATTGAACGTCTGATCACGCGTGCCGTCGGCGTTAAGCCGCATGACCTTATCGCTGGCCGCCGCGTCGCCGTTGTAGCTCGTAAAGGCGCCACCGATGAGAATCTTTCCATCCGGCTGAATAGCAATCGCGCCGAGGGTGGAATCGAGGCCGCTGCCACCGGCGTTGAAGGTCGGATCCACGCTCCCGTCGGCGTTCAGCCGCAACAGAAAGTCTGTAACTGACGCATTGCCGTTATAGCCGCGGAAAGGACCAGCAATGAGGATCTTGCCGTCGGACTGTACTGCGATAACGTTCACCTGATCATCAGTGCCTGAGCCTCCGGCATTGAATGTCGGGTCGGCCTGACCATCGGTGGCGCGGGCCACTCCCGCGCTAAAGACCAGCGCAAACGCAATCAGAACCAGCCTGGAGCGATGAGCTAAGCGGAAATGGCGGAAAAAAGTAAGAAGCGATGAACTGCTGTTTACAGTAAGCAGTGCGGACTGTGAATAACTTCGCGACATCTCAGAAAATCCAAATAAGCACTAAAAACACCCGAATTAACCTCGGTACGGGGGCGGCTGATTGCAATCGGGAACGAAACCGCACTCAACGCCAGGGTGCAACTAACTGTGTACTCCCTAATTGTACGTAGAATTTGTCCGTTGGGAGAAGCGGGTCAGGGAAAGTCTTTAGTAGCAGAACAACCAGCTATAGGTTGCCAAGGCGTATCGGCGGCGAGGCGGTCTTCCTATGGGCAAACATCTCGCCTGACCGCCAGGGATAGCGCCAGCTCGAACGGCTGAGTTGACTCGGCGACGCGATAATTCATCCCTCCGCTTTCATCCTTCATCCTTCATCCTTGCAGTTCACGCTCCGGCATTGTGTCCAACCAGTTGTTATGCGGCAGCAGACTGGGATAAGTCAGAGGTGTTCGATGTCCTGACCAAAGATGATGCCCACACCATTGACGTCGGATAGACCAAACTCACGAATCCCATATGGCTGGTCTGCGGGCTCCCTGGTAACGTGGGCCCCTCGATCGACGATCTCTCTGTAGTAGGCATCAACATCCTTCACCCATTGAAATAGGTGGACGCCTTTGGGGTTCGCATCGTCCTTAACGAAGTGGATCGCCGAGTTGTCGCGCCAGACGACGGCGTATGATTGGTCGCCAAAGTCCCACACAAACCCGAGCACGTCTCGATAGAATGCCGCCGTCGCGACTACATCAGAGACATGCAGTACGGGCGCACCTTGAACAAACTGCTTCGGATTGGAAGATGGTGGCTCTGGCATAGTCTACTCCTAACTAAATAAGTGCGGATCATACGCCCGCGTCAGTCGCGGCGGCCAGCAAGCGAATGATGCGGCAGCCGAAGCTCGTTGCGTCTTTTTGGCTGCCATGTTCCGGAATCCTTTCCCGCGCGTCTCAAATTGCAACGAATCTTTACACGAGAAGCGCTCTTCCCGGCGGCGTGCAACCCTTGAGCCTCTCTGCGCGCGATGCTGTGCTTTCAAACATCATCTTCGGCGCCTTCTATTATCGGAAATGGGATTTCGCGCTTCACTTCAAAACGAAAAGAAGCGGCCAAAGCCGCCTCTTTCGCATTCCGGAGCTAATTCCCGATCTAGTTTCCGAATCGGTGGCGATACTCATCCGACGAGATGAAAGCCTTCACCATTTCGGCGGCGATGTAGTTGCCGTTGAATTGATTCAGCTTCTGTAGCCAGAAGTCATAACCCGTGTAATCAAGCGTCGGCTCAGGAGCATCATTCGGATTACGCCGCAGATAACCGAAGTACTCTGCCTGAACAAACGCCCGATTGAATTCTGCGTTGTACAGGTCCTGATCCTCTGCCACCTGTCGTACTGCTTGTGCGCGCGCGCTTACATTCGCGGTGTCGGCCGCACTTCCGAATAAGCCGATCGCAGTCGCGCGTTCACTCGGCGACAACACACTGCCGGCGTTCTGATTAAGCTTGTCGACAAACTGCGCGGGTGTCATCGTCGTGGGGAACGCTCCCGCCGCCGTAAACCGGGTGGTCTGTACGAACTCCTGCGCGTACGCCTGCTTGTTATTTTCCAACGCCTGCTCCCATCCCGGGGCAAGAACCACTACGCCCTGCCCAATGCGCTGCGTGTCTTTAAGGAATTCATTGAACCGGACGATAGGTACCGGCAATTGATGCGCGCCGCCGAAACTGGAATTGCCGCTGCCGTCCCCATAGGCGGTCTTGTACATGCGCTCGACCAGGTAACCTGTCTCCTTGAATTCAATCGATTGGAAGAATGCCGCTGAGACATTGATGCGCTTGACCTCGCGGCATATCAGATCGGCTCCGCATTGCTCGATCTCATTGGACCAGAATTGCAAACCGCTGAAATCAGGATTGCGGTTTAGGAAATCCCGGTAGTGTTGCCTGACAAAGAAAGTTGTGTCGTCAATAGGATTGTCTGACGACGGAAATGAGTCGTCATCCTGAATGGTGACGGTGGTTCCCACCGGCGACGTAAGTTCAGCGCCGGATGCATTGCTAAGGGTGAGACTGAACGTTTCGTTTCCTTCCTGCAGGGCATCATTCGTGATAAAGACGCGAACCGTCTTGCTGCTCTCGCCTGGCGCGAATTGGAGCGTCCCCAGCGCGGTGGTGTAGTCGCTGCGCTCCGAAGCCGTGCCGTCACCGGTAGCGTAATCAACGCTCGACGCTACCGACAGATTGCCCGTGCGAATAAGATTGAGAGTGATGGAGCCGTTGGGCTCAGAGACTGTCTGAGTGGACGCGGAGAGCGAGATGCCGGTTGGAATTGCGGCAGCGGTCGAGACCAGAGCGCTTTGAATGATGTAGAGCTTGCCGTTGGAACCCGCGGTAGTGTCGGGTATCACACGCACCGCCAGACCGTTCACGCCCCAGCGCACCAGCCGCGTGGGTATTCCCGAGAACGGCAACGTCACGCGGCCCACCGGAACAAAGGTGTTCAGATCATAAGCCGTGATGGTGATCGGCCCGGCCGTGCTCGTCGGGGTCGCGAAGAACGCGCGATTGAGCGCGGTGTCGATAACCATCGCCCGGTAGTTAACCAACGTATTGAATTTACCGAGGAGCGTATTACTGGACGGATTAACCACCTGCCCGTCGCCCGCGTAAAGCAGACCATTCTTGAAGTCCAGGCCCGGCCGAAGGATGTAAGGCGCGGTACTGCTGACGGTCACGCCTGACGAATCTACCGCAGACTTCCGGAGACCATTGGTCGTGCTGGCGCCGTATAGAATTGACGATGACGAACCAAAGGTCAGGGCCCCGCTGGGATCCTGACTACCTGTTGTACTGTTCGGCCGTTTGACTCCGTTGTCGACGATAATGACTCCCGTGGGGCTGGCAAAGAAATATCGCGACACCGCGATCAGATTCGCATTCCCCGGCGCAAACGCAATGTCCGAGGCCCATTGCCGGCTGGAAGGGCTCGCATCCGGCCCCAGCAAAATGTCCGGGCCGAGTGTCTGGGTGGCAATGTCAAAGCGGCGAATTGCGCCGGGCCCCAGCGGTGAGGTGTTAATACCGTTATAGCCGAGATAGAGCACCTGGCCGTCGTCTGAGAGCGCCAGCTTGTCCGGCTCTGTGCCGGCGCCGGTGGAAACAGATGTCCCGAGCGCGCCGGTTGCCGGATCAACCGGAGTAATGCTGTCGCCCCGTCCCCCGGTCGCGGTACCGGAAATACTGGAATAGAGTTTCTGCGTGGTCGGGTTATAGACGACGTCTCTGACCGGTAGATCGATCTGCCTGACAAACGTTGCTGGTTGCGGCGTGGGAGATGGCGTCGGCGTCGGGCTTGGAGTCGGCGTCGCGGCCGGAACCGGCCCCGGACCAATGACCGCACTCTGGACGATGGTGACGTGTGAATTGGTCCGGAATGCCAAACCGTTCTGACCCCAGCGCACCAGTTTGGAATACTCGAACGATTGACCCTCAATCTGATCAGTTTTGTACTCAACAGGAAGATCGGCGAGCGGCAGGAACGTATTGATATCGAAAACCTGGATGTGCCCGCGACCGCCTGACGGAATCAGGAAAAAGTAAGCGCGCCCCAGCGTCACGTCCACCGTCATCAGAACCGCATTCGAACCCGTATCGCCAATTGAAAACGTGCCTTTAAGTTCGCTGGTTTCGGGATCAAAGACTGAGCCCTTGGACGTATAGATCAACCCGTTCGCGTATTTGATCGATCCGCCCTTGCCAACCGAAGTCGAACTCTCAAACGTTACCCCAGTGGCACTGACAGTGTTGCGCTGAAGGCCGATAGTGAGGTTCTGGAAAGCGCTATAGAGGCGCGTCGGTGATGACGAGAACTCGATGTCAGTGCCGCCACCATTACCATCGTTCGGGCGTTTGACGCCGTCGTCGTAAATCGAAAGGCTGGTGGTCGGATTGCTAAAGCCGGCGCTGCGGGAGACGGCCACCGTGTTGGGGCTGCCCGGCATCACGGCCAGGTCTGCGGCTGAAAAAAAGCCGTCCGAGATGGGATTTGCAGGAGCGGTGCCGAGCGCGAACTGCAAGCCAGCCGTCTGGGTGGCCACGTCGAAGCGACGGACCGCCGAAGCACCGTTCAGCCCGACGTAAAGAGTATGACCGTCGTCAGCCAGGGCGAGTTTAGTAGGTTCGCTGCCGACAAAAACCGGCGTCCCGACCATCCCGGTCTCAGGAGCAATCGCGGCGACGCTGTTACCAGACGGTCCGGCCACCGATGGCACGCTGGCATAGATTGCTTGCGAGGAGGGAATCACCACGAGATCCTTGGTCACCAGGGGAACATGGCGGACGCTTACCTCCACCGGCGAAGGCGATGGTGTCGGCGTGGGCGATGGTGTTGGCGTCGGGTCCGGAACCGGATCGTTTGACGGAATAAGCGCAGTCTGGACCAGAAACAACTGATCGTTGTTCGTGCGGAACGCGAGGCCATTCGTCCCCCAACGCACCAGCGCGGTGGGCGTACCGATCACGCCGCCGATCGAAATCTCGCCCAGTGATGCAAAGGTATTGATGTCGTAGGCACGCAGCGTCACCGGATTATTGTTATGCGTTTGGGCGTTAACGATGTAATACGCGCGACCGACGGCACCATCCACCACGAACGGGCCGGAGCCGGCATTTGCGAAGGTGCCCGCCAGCGAATCTGTATTTGGGTTATAGACCTGGCCGCGATCGTTATAAAGACGACCATTCTCAAATTGGGTATCACCGGGGAAACTGATTGAGGTTCCGGCGGAACTAACACCCGAATTGTCTACAGTCATCTTCTGCAGATTGCCGCCGAAGATATTGCTGCCGTAAAGAATGGAGGCTGTCGCCCCAAAGGCAATGTTAGTGGGCCCTGAGAATTGATTTCCAATGTTGGGGCGCTGTACTCCGTTGTCATAAACGGCCACACCCACACCCAGCGAGCTCAGCCCCACCTGGTACCGGGCAATCGCCAGCGCGTTCGAATTTCCGGGCACGATAGCGAGGTCGCCGGCGGTAAAGGCGATGCCGGACGGGTCGGAGCCAACCCGAAATTGTGTCCCGGCGGTATGAGTGACCATGTTCACGCGGCGCACCGAGGCAGCGCCGTCGATGCCGGCGTAGACCGTCTGCCCATCGTCTGTGACCGCCAGCTTGTTCGGCTCGCTGCCGACGAAGACTGAAGCACCCAGCGTCCCGGTTACCGGATCAATTTCGGTAATCGAGTTACCTCCCGCTCCAGCGCGCGAAGGCACAGTCACGAACAGCTTCTTAGATTGCTTTTCGTAGCTGATGTCATTGACGGGAAGGTTCAGCACCCGAACGAACGGCGCCGCGGTCGCCTGAAACGGCGCCCGTGGCATCGCCGTCGACGGCTGAAGCATCGGTATCAGGTTTACGGTAAATGACGCGAGCAGCAGAACCGCAGCGATCCGAAGCGACCGAGTGCGCTTAAAGAATAAAGCAGATGGCGACATAAGATTGCATAACACTCGCTCAATCTAGCGGATTGAAGCCGAGTTGAATAACAATTAAAGCATTGACGAGTTCTGCTTCAAAGTGACTCTGATAACACCGCGCCGGACCTCACTAGTTTCCGAACCGGTGACGATACTCATCCGACGAGATGAAGGCCTTCACCATTTCGGCAGCGATGTAGTTGCCGTTGAATTGATTCAGCTTCTGTAGCCAGAAGGTGTACCCGGGCGTGTCGGGATCGCGACGAAGGTAGCCGAAATATTCCATCGCGACGAAAGCGGAATTGAAATTGTCTCTTCTCAGGCTTTCGGACTCGGCTACGAGTCGCAAGGCCTGGGCGCGAGTTATCACCCCGGTGTCGAGCGCATTAATGATCATGTCGCGAAGGAATCGGTTTGATGGAAGTTGCCCGCGAATCTCACCGTTCGGGAAATTCGTCGTGTGTACATCGACATAAAGCTGGCCGCCGCCCAGAGCATTCGCCTGGGCCGTCGTTAAGGTAATCGGAAAATTCGCGAACTGGCCATTAGGCAAATCGAATATCGATGGACCATTCGCATTCGCCGCGGCGGGCCCGTGGATGTGGGCGGCGGTCTCGGCGCTGCCCAACCCGGCAAATGATAGAGAGACTTTGGCGCCCGTTCCGCTGAATGACTGCCGGAGAACCACCAACCCGGTGGCGGGCGAACCGTTTGGCGGGACCACCTGCGCGCCAGTCACTTTCGCCAGGTAGAGTTCGGCGGTCGTCTGGGCAACTCCCGCGGTAGCCAACAGCGTGTCGATGTAATCCGTATTCGAAAGGCTGCCGTACTTGCTCACGAATTGCGGCCGCGTCACAAACTCGTCGAAGTAGGCCTGCTTGTTCGCTTCGAGCTGTGCCTCCGCGCCCGGCGCGCCGAACACGTAGTTCTTTTGCAGCGCCTGAGAATCGTTAATGAATTGTGTGTATGTCAACGGCACGGGCGCGTTGGGCGCCGGGAGGTTTCCGAACGCGGCGCGATTGGTCAGATATGCCAGCAAGCCAGTCTCATTGAATTCAATCGACTGGAAAAAGGCAGCCGAGACGTTAATGCGCTTCACTTCCCTGCACTGCGCGTCGGCTCCGCACGAATCGATCTCGTTCTTCCAGAATTGGAAGCCCGACGGGTCTGGTTCGCGATTAAGAAAATCGATGTAGTGCTGATGGACGAAGAAGTCGGTAGCGTCGATCGGATTTACGCCATTGACCGTTTCGTTGTCGATAATTTTTATGGTCGCTACGTTGGGCGAGCCGAGCACGGCGCCGGTGGCGTTCGTGAGAGTGATCGCGAAGGTCTCATCTCCGTCAGCATAAGTGTCGTCGGTTAACGGCACGTTGATCGTCTTGAAACTCTCCCCGGCGCTGAAGTTCAGAGTTCCGATCGTCGTGGTGTAATCGCAGCGCGACGAGGCTTCGCCCTGAATTGCATTGCAGTTGATCCGGTTACCTACGTGATCGCTGGTGGCGTAATTAACGCTGGCCGCGTTTGAGGTGTCGCCGAGGCGAGTCACCGTCACCGTCGCCCGCCCGGCAGATTCACTCACGAGGTAATTCGCGGCGCTGAATTGAAGACTGCCGGCCGCCGACGAAACACCGAACTGGCCGCGAATTTCGCCGTTAGGAAAGTTCGTCGAGTGCACGTTGACGTAGAGCTGCCCGCTCTTCAGATTCGCGACGTCAGTGGGCGTGAGCGAAATCAGGAAGTCGCTGACATTGCCGGTCGGCAACGGGAACAGAATTACGCCGACTACCCCGGGCGCGGCCGGTCCGTGGATGTGAGCATCAGTTTCCGCACTCGTCAGTCCGCTGAAGTTCAGCGAGACGCGCGCCGTGGTTTCGTCGGGGCTCAAAAGAATCGTCGCCGTGCCCGTGGCGGTGGAATTGTTCGGCGGCGTTTCCTGGGCCGCTGTCAAATTGGCGGTGAAAAGCGCCGGCTGCTTTCCTGAGATTTCATAAACCGCGCCATTGGAATTCGAAACCACGAACAGGTTACCGTTCGGTCCGGTCTCAATATCAGTGGTGATTCCGAAGTCGTGACCAATCAGCAGAGACTCGCTCTCTTTGATATCGAACTTGTCGTCGTTGTCTGCGACGAGATCGTTCAAACGTGAATCCGTGAACGAGAAATGCAGACGATCCGGCGTCAACTTGAAGCGGAACAGAAATCCATTTGCCAGGAAGGTGCGCGCCGCGCCGACGAACATGTCGCCTTCGTATTGCGGCCCCAGTCCCCTGCCCTGCACAAAGCCAAGCGGTGATGCCGGGATGGCGTACTTCCAACTAAATTCAGGATCGTTATAGTGCGCGCCCGGTAGCAGGTAGAGCTTCTGCATCGCGGCCGCCGGAGTATCGGCAATATTCGCCGGCGGCCAGCGGAGCTGCTGTAAATCACCCGAGCCGTAAGTCGATTCGATCTGCTTGAACTGGGCCACGCGACTGTTCGGACCCATCATCTGCACCCAGCCGTTGTTCGATCCGGCAGTGATGCGATTCATTTCGTCAAACGCGTCGTCGCCATTTTCCTGGTCCCAAAGATTGCCGGAGTAAGGATCGAATCCCAGCCCGAAGCCATTGCGCACGCCGTATGCATAAAGCCGGCGAATGTTGGCCAAAGATTCTGAGGGCAAGACCGATACGATATTCGCGAACGGATTGTCGGGTGGTACTGAGCCGTCATCGTTCAAACGCATGATGAATCCGGTGACGTGGTTGTTGTCCGGCTCAGGCCCGCCGAATTGATCGTCCGGCACGGGGGTCCCCGGGCAGGTGGGCGTGGGACCGCACAGGAGATTTTGCAGCACGCCGCGCCGCCCGTTATCGCCCATCATAATGTAGAGCTTGCCGTCGTATCCGAATCTCAGAACGCCGCCGTTGTGATTGCCGCGCAGCTGTTGATTCGCGTCCGCCTGGTACGCGCGCAGCTTAATCAAATTGCGATCGAAGGTGAGCGTTGAACCGTTCCAGATGTATCGATCCACGCGGTTGCCGAGCAGGGGGACCTCAGCAATGTTGGTTGAGTCAACTCCGGTGCTGCTCTCGGTCCAATACAAATAGGCGTATCTGTTGAAAGCGAAATTTGGATGCAGCGCGATACCCAGCCCGCCGCGCTCGGACGCGCTGTTGACGGCGAGATCGAGCGGCGGCGGATTCTGAATCGCGCCGTTCGTGACTCGCTGGACCTTGCCGGTGTTTTTTTCCAAGATGAAGAAATCGTTGTTGCCGATGAAGGCCATGCTGGTCGGTTGAGACAGCCCGTTGACCACAGTCTTGACCGACAGATTCGGATCGTTCATCGCCGGTCCGCTCGAAGGCGAATTCACGGTTGTCTGCAGGCTCACCGAATTGTCTGCCGGGTCAGGATCGGTCTCAGTGCCGGTGACGTTGGCATTATTCGTCAGCGTACCGGCGGCTTGCGGCACGACGACGATGTTGACCACCGCGAACGCGTTACGCGCCAGCGAACCGAGATTGCAGGTTATGTTTGACGTGCCGTTGCACGAACCCTGGGTCGCGGTGGCTGAAACGAAATTTACGCCGGCGGGCAAATTGTCAGTCAGAGCTATGTTCGTCGCCGGCGAAGGGCCGTTGTTGGTAACAATCAAACGGTAAGTGAGATTCGCGAGCGTAATCGCCGGGTTTGGCGACGCGGTCTTCGTCAGCGAAAGATTCGCACTCGTCGGACCAGAGACTATGAGTTGCGCGGATGATTGATGCTGTAAGTTGCCGCTGGTGGCCGTGACTGCGAGGACGTAAGTGCCCGGTGGTGTCGCGCCGGTGGTCGTCACTGTCAGCGTCGATGATTTCGCCGACGAATCTGTAATCACAATCGAGGTTGGCGCAAAATTCGTCGTGGTGTCACCCGATGCGCCCGTCACGCTCAACGAGATCGTTCCCGTAAATCCTCCGACCGGTGTGGCGGTAACGGTGTAGTTGGTGCCGTCGCCCGGGTTCACTGTGCGCGAAGCGGGAGCAATTGAAAGTGTGAAATCCGCCGCCGGTGTCACGTCCGCAATCTTAGCGATGAAGGCGTCCTGGCCTGCCGCTTTCGCTGCCTGCAACGGTGTCTGGGTCGGGAAATTTGTCGAGGAGGTAAACCCGGTGACGTAGGCATTCGACGCATCCACCGCGATTGGGTTCGTCGAAGTCACCGCGGCGATGAAATTCTCGTTGGCGGAACCGCCGAGGTAAGTCGAATAAAGAAAGCTATTGCCTGACAGATTTAGTTTGGCGACGAACGCGTCAAAGCCACCGCCGTTATTGAGTTGCAACGGCGACACCGTCGGCAGATTGGTTGACGACGTGAAGCCGGTCAGATAAACCCCGCTCGCATTTACCGCGACGCCACTCGCGCGATCGTCGCCACTGCCGCCGTAGTAACTGGCGAAAACCTTCGTGCCGGTATTCGAAATCTTTGCGATGAATGCATCAAACGAACCGCCCGATGATGGCTGCACGGGATTCAATACGGGAAAATTGTTAGATGAAGTCTGCCCGGCGACATAGAGATTGTTAACGCCGGCATCAGCCGCGATACCGAAAGCTTTATCATCGGCCGTACCGCCGAGATAGGTGGAGAAGATCAGTGAGTTGATCCCGCTTTGCGTCGTGTCAAACTTGGCGATGAACGCGTCAAAGTTCCCGCCGAAACCAGCTTGAAATGGATCCTCAGAAGGAAAGTCCGGCGAGGCGCCGTAGCCCGCAACGTAAGCCAAACCGTTACCGTCAATGACGACGCCGCTACCGCGATCAGTTCCCGAACCACCGATGTAAGTTGAGTAAAGAAGCCCGGAGCCGGCGGCATTTATTTTCGTCAAAAACGCGTCGGTGTCACCTGCGCGCTGGACCTGATAGGTGTTACCGGTAGCGGGAAACCCGTTCGACTTTGTTCCCCCGGTGACATAAGCCGCACCCGCCGCATCGACCGCGACGCCTTCGACCGAATCGTTCTCTTCGCCGCCGAGGAAGCCGGAGTAAATCAAAGCATTCCCCTGCGCGTTGAGTTTTAAGACAAAGCCATCAAAGTCGCCGCCACGGTAGTTTGGCGCAAAGGAACCAGCCGTCGTCGGAAAGTCGGTTGAAGTGGAATCGACGCGTCCCACCACGAAGGCATTGCCGCTCGCATCGACCGCAATTCCGTCGGCGCGATCAAGACCACTGCCGCCAATGTAAGTTGAATAAACAATGTTCGCGCCGGTCGGGTCAATCTTGGTGACGAAGATATCGGCAAGCCCCTTGTTGTTCGGATAGGCGGGATTCTGCGTCGCGAAATTCGCCGACGCGGTCGTGCCGGTGACATAGACATTGCCGCTGTTATCAATCGCAATGCTGCTGCCCGAGTCGTCGCTGCCGCCGCCGAGATAGGTTGAATACACGAGCGTCGGATCGATTACGAGCGGACGAGTGCGATCGTACGGTCCCATTTGAAACCTGATTTGCCGGTGCGATAACGAATAGTGGCCTGCGACTACGCGACGTTGCCCATCGATGTCCTGATAAATATTTGGCCTGCGCTGGATGACTTCGAGCTGACCGCGCTTTAGTACAAGGTCGCCGTTTTTCGAAATGCGCGTCTGAGTAGCGCGATCGACTTGCAGCTGAATAGCCTGAGGATCAGCTCCGGGTCCGACAATGAAGTCGTATTCAAACTCACTCTGGTTGCCGTAGAACGCGAGATCGATGCCGGGATATAAATCGCGATAGAGGACCCTTTGAAAAGTCGGGACGCTGGTGTGCCAATTCTTCGGATCGTTTCCGATTAGATAGTTTCGATAACCGGGTAATGGATCTATTCCTTCCACCCTGGTGGATTCATTCGCACCGGCGAATTCAATTCCGAACGATCCTGTGGTTGATCGCAGGATGACTGAACGCGACGCTAACAACAGTTGGTGACTACCACTGCGCGCTAAGAACTTCACCGCTGCATCCGCTTGTCCGTCGTTGGCTTCAAACGCCAGCGATTGGAGCGCGGGCATCCCTGCCCGCAAAGCGTGCGCAGCCCGCTCATCGATTGGTTCGCGCTTCGCGCTCGATGCGGGCAGGGATGCCCGCGCTCCATCAAGGTGTTCCTTGCGTGCCAAGACGCCCGAATCCCAGCAGGAGGCGAGCACTGCGACACCGAATGCGAGCATTGGAATGAATGCCCGAAGTATTTTCTGAAATCGCTTCATCTTCCTGTGTGTGTCAGGAGCCCGACCGTCAGGGAGGGCCACCTGCTAA